>CBFIGU010000258.1:0-1137 GCA_965662165.1 Psychroflexus sp. | reverse complement strand
TTTTTATTAACACAAACTAAAGCTTTATGTAAGATGTGTTAAAAAACTGGTTATGTGTGATATATATTTAATTTTCGTAAAGGTGTATTTGTTCTTTAATCTAGTTTAGTGTAAATTTTTTAAAGACATTTCGTTCTAGATATTATTTATTTAATTTAAAATATGAATGAGCTTAATCAATGTGATTTTATATTTTTAAAATTCAATACTAACAACTTTTAAAATACTTGTATTAATAACTTTGATATAGTTTTAGGCTTCAAATCATACAATAAATTATATTTGATAAAAACATAAATTATGCGATTTCACACTAGAAAATGGATTAAACCAGAAGATTTAAACCCTAACCAAACTTTATTTGGGGGTAAATTATTAGCCTGGATTGATGAAGAAGCGGCTTTATATGTTACCATTCAGTTAGAAAACAAACATGTGGTTACTAAATATATAAATGAAGTAAACTTTGTAAGCTCAGCCAAACAAGGCGACATCATAGAAATTGGTATTGAAGTAGTAAAATTTGGTAAAACTTCAATTACTTTGGCTTGTGAAGTTAGAAATAAGATGACCCGCAAAACCATCATTAAAATAGACGAAATTATAATGGTTAATCTTAACAAAGAAGGTAAGCCAACTCCTCACGGAAAAACAAAAGTTGAATTTGTAAAAGACCGACTAAATTCTGATGAAAATTAGTCTTTTGGCAAATATTTTTTATCGGCATAAAAAGGTCCAAATGGAAGAATTGAGCAAATCACAAAAATGGCAAGTACTTTAAATTTCCAGTTTAAGGTTTCATATAAATAATAGGCGCCAATTATGTAAAGCACAAATAGTAAGCCATGTGCCATTCCAACCACACGAACGTATTCTGGCATGTCAAACATATACTTAAGCGGCATTGCAATACCTAATAATACTAAGAAAGAAATAGCTTCTAGGTAGCTTAAAATTCGAAAAATCTTAATAAATAAATTAGATTTCATTTTTTCTTTACAAAGTTAGAGTTCAGTACTAAGATTATTTGTAATATTTACATAAAAATTTAAGCATAAATTGTAATATTGTTACTTCAAAATTAATAACTACAAACAAATCAATTTATGAAAATTCTAGTTACAGGTGGATTGGGTT
>CBFIGU010000257.1:0-1160 GCA_965662165.1 Psychroflexus sp. | reverse complement strand
CAGATAATGGAGAAGAAATAGTAGATGCCATCGGACTTCGTTTTAGCGAAGATTTCCAGAATGAAATCAACGATGCTGATGCGGGTAAAATGGGTAACACCGGAGAAAATTTAGCTTTGGTAAACAGCAATCAGTTATTCTCCATCGAGCAACGTGAAATCCCAACTGAAAATGAAGAAATTCAGCTGTTTGCTAACAGTTACCAAGCTGAAAACTATACTTTCAAGCTTCAATTGGAAAATGCTAGCGAAGATTTTGAAGTCTATATCAAAGACAACTATTTAGAGACACAAACTTTAATAGATGCGGAGAATGATTACAGCTTTAGTGTACACCAAAGCATTACCCAAAGTACATCGATATTACGATTTAGTTTAGTATTTGGAAATGAAACCTTAAGTGATACAGACTTCACTAAAGAAGTGTATTCAGTTTATCCAAATCCAGCAAATAATGCCATTTATATTTCAGGAATTAAAGAAGCAACTGGGATTAAAATATTTGATATACTCGGAAAGGAAGTATTTAGACAATCTGATTATGTAGCTGATGAAATGCTTAACATAGCTTCATTAGAAGCAGGTGTGTACATTATCAAAGTTGAAGGTGCAGAACAAAGCTTCACTCAAAAATTCATTAAAAAGTAAGCAGATGAAAAATATTTATATACTAATTCTATGTTTTGCTTCAGGTTACTTACATGCAAACAATGAATCTTCAAATGTAAAAGGAAATGAAAATAGTCATGTGTATATAAATGTCGATGCTTTAATATCTGAAAAGCTTAACAACTTTAGTTCTACAAACAATTTTTTGAAGAAAGTTAACGGAGAAATATGTCTAAATAAGAAAAACACTCCGTTGAATTTCAATAGAAGTGAATTAAGTTTTGATGAAGGAGATACAGAAAACCCAAGTATCTCATGTCCAGATAATATTTGGGCATCATCAAGTAATAGTTCAAGTGTTTCCGTAAGTTACGAATCACCAATATTCACCGATAACTCTCTAACGGGAACACTTAGCGTTTCAGATGGACAAGAAATTAATGGTTATACTAAAATTGGAACTCATAATAATCACACATACTATATTTCAAATAATAGCGATACTTATCAAAATTTTAAATCTAGTTTAAACTCTCTAAATGCTGCTTATCC
>CBFIGU010000256.1:0-1240 GCA_965662165.1 Psychroflexus sp. | reverse complement strand
AATTTGTTGAAGGAAAGTTAAATGGAAAATTGATTTCAAATTAGTACACATCCAGATGAACTTCTTTTCACATTGTTAAATTTTCAAATTGGTACATTTTCAAATTAGTGTATTGGTACATTTCTATTTCCTTACCTTTGATTTTAAAAACAAACATGCAAATTTCAGTAGAATTAACCCTAACGCCTATTCAAGACAATTACGAGCCGGCTATTATTCAATTTATACAAGCTTTACGCGATTCGGGTTTAGCCATGAAAGAAAATCCACTAAGCACACAAGTTTATGGCGAATACGACGAAGTCATGCAAGTACTCAATAAAGAAATGAAAGTTGCTTTTGAAGCCATTGAGCGGGGTTTGCTGTATGTAAAGATTGTAAAATCTAACCGAGCAGATTATGAACCCCATTTTTAATCAGTTACTCGAACCTTACCAAGGTGTGGCAACACATTTGTTGGTCTTAGAAATACTTGGAGTATTTTTTGGCTTACTCAGCGTAATTTTCTCTAAACGGGATAACATTTTGGTTTTTCCAACCGGCATTATCAGCACCTTAATTTTTGTGTATATTTTACTAGTTTATGGTTTGCTAGGCGATATGCTCATCAATGCGTACTACTTTATCATGAGTGTGTACGGTTGGTATGTATGGACTAGGAAAGTTTCAACTGAAGCTTTTTTGCCCATTACTTCGTGGACTAAAAAAGAACAACGCATCAGCTTGTTTCTTTTTGTAGCAACTTTGCTAGGTGTGGCTTTGGTGTACCAAGTATTCAACAAATGGGAAAATTGGGTTTCGTATGCCGATGTGGTGACCACAGGCATCTTTTTTGTCGGCATGTGGCTCATGGCGAAAAAGAAAATTGAAAATTGGATTTTCTGGATTGTAGGCGATTTTGTTTCCATTCCCATGTACGTGTACAAAGGTTTGTTGCTTACCGCCATTCAATACTTCATCTTCGGCTTAATTGCTATATTTGCTTACAACGCATGGAAAAAGAACTTGAACAAACCCAAAACGGAATTATTAAAGTAGTTTTATTTGGTCCCGAAAGCACCGGGAAATCTACCTTAGCAAAAGCTTTAGCAAAAGAATTTAACACTGGCTGGGTACCCGAATATATGCGGATGTATCTTCAGGAAAAATGGGATCAACATCAAGAAATTTGTACTGAAGCGGATATGATTCCCATTGCCAAAGGACAAATTCAGTTAGAAAATGAAGCTGCTAAAAAAGC
>CBFIGU010000255.1:0-1246 GCA_965662165.1 Psychroflexus sp. | reverse complement strand
AAGTCTGGAAAAATCTCTGTAGATTCTCCTATAGGTAAAGGCCTACTTGGTAAAAAGGCGGGAGAAACTGCAGAAATTACCGTTCCTAATGGAAAAATTAAATTTGAAATTTTGGAAGTAAGTAGATAATAAATATATCCATATTAACAACAAAAAGCCTGATATAAAGTTATATCAGGCTTTTTTATGAGTCCTTCTTTTCGATATTATGTTGATAATAAAAAGCTGGTAAAAGTAGTATTACAAATATAGGTTGTATTAAAAATCGGCGAACATAAAATAGAACATCATATAATTTAGGTTCAAGATTATTAATTAAAACTACCTTAATTAAGCATAAAATTACAAAGGCTAAAATGTAAAAAAAGACAGAAAATTTAATAACTGATTTTTTTGGAAAAGCGACTATAATGGCAAATAAACTTACAATAGTATTCAAAAAATAACGATAAGCAGTATTTAAATATAAACTTAATTGGTCTACTTCTGGTGGTAATTTTTGGATATAATCATTTTTGTAAAACTCAATAAAAGGATCATTGAATAGATCTGACTGAAACATTCTAATTGCTGCTAAGACCAGAAAAGATAATAAAATCAAAGAAATTTTTAAGGCCTTATTCATTTTCAATTTTTTTAGGCTTAGGATACTGTTTTACCCAATAAATCCATAATAAAAAAACAACTCCGTATATAAATAATGGAAACAAGATATCATGAAGGAGACTAGAATATTCAGGATAGAGGTAGAGACCGATTGTAATTAGTGCAATTCTTAAAATATTTAAGCCATATATCAATACGCTTCCGGCAAAAATGAAGAGAAGTGTTTTTTTCCAGCCTGAAAAGAAAGCAAGTACAAAAGATAAAAACAAAATAATTACGCTTACGGCGTTGCAACCTTCTATAACTTGCACGACTAATTGATCTTTAATTCCGATTCTTACAGACTCATTTTTTGGATAATCAAAACTAAATGTTTCATAGCCAAATGCGTTAATTAATTCTTCGCCTTGTTTCGCAACTAAAGAAGTAATATAATCTGGCATGTACGCATCAGATTCACTTAAACCTAAATAAAGTTGATAAATGCCAGCTAAAATTAAATAGCTACCAAAAAAAGTGAGCAAGAATTTTATTACAGCTCTATTTTTTTGAATAAAGGTTAGTTTCAACTTTCTGATTTTAAATTTAGTTTAACAAAAATAGATAATTAAAAAAAAGTAAGTGATTTGAAATATGAATA
>CBFIGU010000254.1:0-1296 GCA_965662165.1 Psychroflexus sp. | reverse complement strand
TAAATAGGCCATGGTGAAAATACCAATGGTTGCACCATGACTCGCTAAGCCTTGAAAACCAGTAAACTCAAATTCTGGTACAAATCTAAATGGTAATAAAATAGATAAAGGATCTTCTACAAAAAGTTCTGCTTGATAAAAAATTACATGTCCTAATCTAGCGCCTAAAAGAGTTCCTATAACTACATATGCAAAAAGACTATCTAGTTTTTTTTCTGAAAGTCCTTCTCTTTCATACATTTTTTTGGTGATGTACCATCCAGAGCCGAATGCAATTAAAAACATTAAACTATAGTAACGTATGGTGAAAAAGCCTAAATCAATTCCTATGGAAGGATCCCAATTAATGGAATAAAGCATATTATAAATTTTTTGTAAATATACATTTTCAACGAAACATCAAGTAAAATAACGAAAAAGATTCGTAGTAATTCAACTGATTTTTTGAGTATAAATCAGGTATAAAATTGTAGTTTTTAATTCTTGTTTTTATCTTTTGTAGAAGGTGGCACAGGGTCATATCCTGAACTTCCCCAAGGATGACATTTAGAAATTCGCTTCAAACTTAACCAAAATGCCTTCCATACATTATGCTTTTGAAAAGCTTCTAAGCTGTAAGCTGAACAAGTCGGTTCAAATCGACAGGCAGATGGCGTAAACGGAGAAATACCATACCTATAGATTTGGATGATGAATATAAAAGGGAAAGCTAAAATCTTTTTTAGCAACTTAATTCGATTTTACAGTAAAGTCTGTCCCGTTAGCATGGTCTTTTAATTCTACTCCCATTTCTAATAATTGATCTCTTATTTTATCACTAGTAGAAAAATCTCGGTTTGCTCTGGCTTCTGCACGTAAGTTGATTAACATTTTTACCAAAGAATCTACCTGAGTAGTTTGGTCATCATTTTTCACATTCGCTTCTTTAGTTTTTAAACCCAAAACATCAAAAGTAAAATCTTCAATAGATTTTTGAAAAGTCGCTAAGTCCTCCTTTGTGATTTTTTCCTTGCCGGCCTTAATAGCATTAATTTTTTTAACTGCATCAAAAAGATGAGCTATTAAAATAGGACTATTAAAATCGTCGTTCATTGCTTTATAGCAATCTTGTTTCCAAGCTTCTACATCTACGGTAGAATTTTCAGAAGTTGGTAGCTTTTCAACTAAAGAAATAGCTTCCATCAAACGATCAAAACCTTTCTCCGCAGCTTGAAGCGCTTCATCAGAAAAATCTAAAATACTTCTATAATGAGCTTGTAGCATAAAGAAACGAGCAACAGTTGGCGCATAAGCCTT
>CBFIGU010000253.1:0-1355 GCA_965662165.1 Psychroflexus sp. | reverse complement strand
ACATTGGTCTCCATAAGCTTCTTCGTTTCCGCATTTTGGGCAAGTTCCCGTTACAAAACGATCGGCTAAAAACTGTTTTGCATCTTCGTCATACAATTGCTCAGCAGTTTCTTCAACAAATTTCTTGTTTTTATATAAGTTTTTGAAGAATTCTGAAGCGGTTTCGTGATGTACTTTTGCTGAAGTTCTGGAGTAATTATCAAATTGAATTCCGAAATCTGCAAAAGATTTTTTAATAATTCCGTTGTATTTATCGACCACATCCTGTGGCGAAACGCCTTCTTTTTTTGCTTTTATGGTAATAGGTACGCCGTGCTCGTCACTTCCACAAACAAAAAGTACATCTTCTCCTTTCAATTTAAGGTAACGAGCATAAATATCAGCGGGAATGTAAACGCCTGCTAAATGACCAATATGAATAGGTCCATTAGTGTAAGGTAAGGCGGCGGTAATGGTATAACGTTTAGGTTGATGCATATTCAAAATTTAAGCTGCAAAGGTAGGTATTTTTGAAGATTGAGCATCAACTTGAAGACTTTGCTTAATGAAGTTAACAATGAAAGTAAAAGGTACACTTCATTAAAATAAGACCACAAAATTTAGTAAAAGCCTTAAAGGAAAAACACTTTAATTAAGCTAAATTTGTAAATTGAATTAAATGCAAATTATGCTTAAAAACGATTTATTTCTTCGCGCATTAAAAGGTGAAACCGTACAGCGACCTCCTGTTTGGATGATGAGACAAGCCGGTAGATATTTACCCGACTTTATGAAATTAAAAGAAAAGTACGATTTTTTTACTCGCTGCAGAACTCCAGAGTTAGCTACCGAAATTACCGTAATGCCTATACATCAAGTAGGAACCGATGCTGCTATTTTGTTTAGTGACATCTTGGTAATCCCACAAGCTATGCAAATTGAAGTAGAAATGAGACCTGGCGTTGGCCCGTGGCTACCCAATCCTATACGTGATAAAAATGCGGTTGACCAAGTAGTTGTACCCAACGTATATGAAGAATTAAACTACGTTTTTGAAGCTATAAAAATGACCAAAAAGGAATTGAATAATGAAGTTCCTTTAATTGGTTTTGCGGGTTCTCCTTGGACAATCTTGTGTTATTGTGTGCAAGGGCAAGGCTCTAAAAACTTCGATAAAGCCAAAGAGTTTTGTTTTACCCAACCCGAATTGGCGCATCAATTATTGCAAAAAATTACAGACACCACCATAGCTTATTTAAAAGCAAAAGTTGAAGCTGGAGTAGATGCTGTACAGGTTTTTGATTCTTGGGGCGGCATGCTTTCGCCAACCGATTATCAAATCTTTTCTTGGAAATATATGCAGCAAATCATTGATG
>CBFIGU010000252.1:0-1395 GCA_965662165.1 Psychroflexus sp. | reverse complement strand
TCATGTCTACTCGAGTGGTCTTAATTTGTTTTTGGCAGAAAAACAAGTTAAGATTGTATCGAGAGTTTGTCTTAAACAGTTCTCGATACAATTTTTCGTTATCACTTCAAAAATCACTCGAACTGACAAGTTGATACTATTTTTTAATGTTTATAATGTTAATCTTATTTCATTTCTAATAAAATTCTCGTCATGTCTGCTCGAGTGGTCTTAATTTGTTTTTGGCAGAAAAACAAGTTGAGATTGTATCGAGAGTTGTATTAAATAGTTCTCGATACAATTTTTTAGTTATCACTTCAAAATCACTCGAACTGACAAGTTGAGATTGTACAGAGAGCTAATTTCACTTTATTATTCATCAAAAAAATGCGAAGTTTTAAACTTCGCATTTTTTAAATTTATATTCTTCTTTAAATTAGTATTTAATGGCTTTTCCTTGTTCTGGAATGCTATTGAGAATAAAAGTCCTTACGTCTTCGTTAGCAGACTTTAAATCTTCTTTTCTTAAGTACATCATGTGTCCGCTTTCGTAAGTTTTAAAATGCAATCTGTCTTTTAACTTTCCACTTTCATCGATATGCCACATGGTGTATTTTGCATTAAAATAGGTGGTTGCACCATCAAAATAGCCCGCTTGAATCATTACTTGCATCGTTGGGTTTTGTGCCATGGCTTGTCTTAGCTGTTTGCCCGTGTTATTGTTTTTGGTACGATCCCATGGATAGACATTACCAAACATATTATAGGCATTTCTGGTTTCAAACTTTAAATCGTGTTTAAAATAATGGTTTACCGCTGGCGTAAAAGAATGTAACCAAGAAGTTAATTCTGCATTGTAGTCTGGTCTTCCGCCAGCTTCTTTTTCATCTAAACCTTTATAGCGAGAATCTAACCTTCCTACAGTAAAACCTTCTTCACGAAGCAATTCTTTCCAGAAGTAATTATAAGGCAGTTCTAAATTATGTTGTAAAAAAACTTGAGCTGAAATACCGCTGTACTCTTCCATTTTTGTGGCCATTTGCTTTTTAATATCTTCAGTTAAGAATCCACCTTTTACCATGGCTGGTGTCAGTTCGTTAATGGTGAAAGCTTCAACAATATCTAAGTAATCTTGTATGGGCATATTTTGATATTTCTCATCTAGTTGGTTATGATACCAAGCTGCAGCTGCAAAATAGGGCAATCTGTTAGCCACTTCAACAGGACCTGTACGTTCAATTCCTAATTCGGTGGGTGAAACTAAAATTACACCGTTAATATACATCCAGTGGTTATTTTGTAGTCGATTGGCTAAACCTGAAACACGTGTTGTTCCGTAACTTTCGCCAATTAGGTATTTCGGATTTCTCCATTTGTTTTTTCTACTTACAAAATCGTTAATCCATTTGGCTAAGT
>CBFIGU010000251.1:0-1401 GCA_965662165.1 Psychroflexus sp. | reverse complement strand
ATGAAGGCTATAAAATACAAGAACAAAGCAAAGCACATTATGTTACCTTTACAATAGTCGATTGGATAGACGTCTTTACTAGAAAACGTTACAAAGATATTGTTTTAGAGAGTTTTGCATATTGTCAAAACAATAAAGGAATGGTATTGCTAGGATATGTGATTATGTCAAATCACATTCATGCGATTATACAAAATGAAAATGAAGATTTGTCGGGTCTAATAAGAGATTTTAAAAAGCATACAGCAAAGCAAATAATTGCATCTATTAAAAATGAACCTGAAAGTAGGCGAGAATGGATGCTCAATCATTTTACAAAGGCGGCAGCTCAGCACAGTAGAAATAAAAACTACCAATTTTGGAAGTATGGCAACCACCCAGAAGAAATCTATTCAGAAAAATTTCTTTGGTCTAAGTTAGATTATATACATTTAAATCCAGTAAGGGCAGGTTTAGTAAAAAAAGCATCTGAATATCTGTATTCAAGTGCTTCCAATTATGTGAAGGGTGATGGTTTACTGTTTATTAATTGTGCCAACAATCCTATAATTGATGTCTCGAAACCAAATACATTTTGGAAAAGTATTTCATGGTAGTTTTATGGTGTAAATTTGCCTTATGTATAGATAATGCGAAGTTTTAAACTTCGCATAGCAAGGTTAGATGAGCAACGAAGTCACAGACTTCGCAGAGCTGGTGGGTCCTATTGTTAAATTTAAAGTTGTCAATTAATGATGTTTATACTAATAATTTTACTATCGCTATTTTTCTTTACTGATGACCCAATAATTTGGGAGGAAGATTCTAGGTTAGAATGGGTTAATTTTAAAGGAAAAGTTCCTGAAAATAGAGGTCTTAAAGTAGCCTTATCTAGTGTTGAAATAGTAATGGAAGGAAATGCTTACGAAAACGAAGTGCCAGACATTGAAATTAACGCTTATTTCATCGAGAATAAGTCTTGGACAACTGTTAACGATTGTGAAACTTTAGAACACGAGCAATTACATTTTGATATTGCAGAATTATATGCTAGAAAAATAAGGAAAAAAGTGGATTCTTTAGTAATAAATGACGTTACTGATTTTTCAATTTATACTTCAATTTATAAAACCTACTTATTAGAACATAGAAAGTTTCAAAAACTATACGATAGTGAAGTTTACTTTAATGACGGTAAACAAATCTGTTGGATAAATAAGGTGAGAGATGAACTGAAAGCATTGAACAAATTTAAAAACTGATGTTAAGCTGCCAACTCCGCTCTGCGAAGTCTGAGACTTCGAAGCTGTAGATTGCTACGAAAGAAGTATAAAGCATAATAGTAGTTTGTAACTACTTCAAAAATCAGCCCTTTGATAGCGCTCGTTTCCAACGAGTGCCGAACAAGAGTAAAAAAACAAG
>CBFIGU010000250.1:0-1402 GCA_965662165.1 Psychroflexus sp. | reverse complement strand
CAGGTAGTGGAAGTGAGCCAAAAGTGGTTGGAGCAGCTTTTGCACTCGATGAAAATGGGATAAGTCAACCAATTCAAGGTGAAAAAGGGGTTTATGTTATTAAACTAACCGGTAAACAACCTGCGGCTGAATTACCTTCTTATGTCGGCATGGCAACGCAAGAAACCAAACGCCGCATTCAGACTTTTGACCAAAAAGTACAACCAACGTCACGAAATTATACCAATCCTAAACTTAATCCTGTTTATAAAGCCTTAAAAGAAGGTACAGAGATTGAAGATAAAAGGACTTTATTTTACTAGGAAAATTCTTATCACTTAAAAAAAGCTGTCTTATTAAGACGGCTTTTTTTATTTATTGTCAGTGTTCCGTTAGCAGTTTTACTGTGATTCGTGAATGGTGTAGTTGGCTCTATGCATTCTTTGCTTACAGCTTACAGCTTAAGGCTTATAGCTGTTTTGTGTTGTCAGTGAATAGTGATTTGTGATGCGTGACTGGTTGACTAATTGACTGGGACTGAAAAGGTATTATCGGTTTGCAGTTTATTGTTCTAAAACATCAACATAACTTAAACCAAAAAACGGCCTACTGAAAAAACAGTGTGAAATTAGTTCTAAAAAATCAATACAACTCAAACGACTAATTTTAAGAAATACCTGTGGCTTTTGCGGAAGTGCATCACGATAGTGATTAGCATGTAGCTAAAAAGACAGCAGGGATTTTGCGTAGAGAAACGAAGCAAAAATTTCCTAAAATTAGTCTAGTCCCGATGCTTCGGGATTTGTTTCGTTTTTTCATCAATGGAAATCGAGGAACGAGATTCATGAACACTTAATACAACTGCACATGAGTGAACTAAAAAATGAAAGGATATTCATAGTCTGTTATCAGTTGTCGGTTATCTGTTATCTACTGTCAGTTCGAGTGGTTTTTCTTGAAACCTTGTGGAAAGAAAAAGTGTATCGAGAACCGGTTTACAGTTAGCGGTTGGCAATTTTCTGTGGTTCGTGATTCGTGATTAGTGAGCCGTTTTGTTAGTTCTAGTCTCTAGGTATTTTTTGCTTATAGCTTAAGGCTTTCAGCTTATAGCTGTTTTTTGGTTAGCAGTTATCAGTAACTCGCACGTCTATGTGTTTGATTATTCGTTTAATTGAGCTTTAAAAGACCGATTAAAAAACAGCGTTTAACTATAAAGGGTTTGAGATTGAATTTATAAAATACATTTACAAAACAAAGCTAGAATAGGTTTTGATAATGGGGTAGCCTTTATCTCTAAAATAATCTAAATCTTGAGGTTGCTTTGCTGTTACTAACATAAAATCGCCACCCCAAGCACCAAGGCTTTTTACAATTCCCGAGCTGTAATCTGAAAATAATTTTTGTTGAACCGGAGTTTGATTAA
>CBFIGU010000249.1:0-1471 GCA_965662165.1 Psychroflexus sp. | reverse complement strand
AAAATTCACCACTGTCAGGTTGCTCTTCGCCCATAATCATTTTAAAAATGGTTGTTTTTCCTGCTCCGTTAGGTCCAATCACTCCTACAATTCCTGCCTGTGGCAAATTGAAGTTTAAATCTTCATACAAAAGTTTATCTCCAAAAGCTTTACTTACAGCATTTGCTTCAATTACATTGGTTCCTAATCTGGGTCCATTTGGAATATAAATTTCAAGCTTTTCGTCCAGTTTCTCCTGATCTTGACTCATTAACTTATCGTAGTTCTTTAAACGTGCCTTTTGTTTGGTTTGTCTTCCCTTAGGCGCCATTTTAACCCATTCTAATTCTCGCTCTAAGGTTTTTTGGCGTTTGCTTGCTTGCTTTTGTTCTTGTGCTAAGCGTTTTGATTTTTGTTCTAACCAAGAAGAATAATTTCCTTTCCACGGAATACCTTCACCTCGGTCTAATTCTAAAATCCATCCCGCAACATTGTCTAAGAAATAACGGTCGTGTGTTACGGCAATTACTGTTCCTTTGTATTGCTGTAAATGATGCTCTAACCAATGTACCGATTCTGCATCTAAGTGGTTGGTAGGCTCATCTAATAATAGCACGTCTGGCTCTTTTAATAAAAGCCTACATAAAGCCACTCTTCTGCGTTCTCCACCTGATAAATTTTTGATTAATTGATCTGATGGCGGTGTACGTAAAGCATCCATGGCTACTTCTAGCTTATTATCTAGCTCCCAAGCATTGGTAGCGTCAATTTTATCTTGTAAAACTGCTTGTCTATCCATCAATTTTTGCATTTTATCTGGATTTTCATAGACTTCTGGAAGACCAAAATCGTCATTAATTTTGTTGTATTCGTCTAGAATACTAACCACATCTGCAACTCCTTCTTTTACAATTTCTAAAACGGTTTTATCTTCATCTAGTTGTGGTTCTTGTTCAAGATAGCCTACGGAGTAATCCTGTGAGAAAACCACATCACCCCGAAAGTTCTTTTCTACTCCAGCAATAATTTTTAGCAAGGTAGATTTACCCGAACCATTAAGACCTAGTATTCCAATTTTAGCTCCGTAAAAAAAACTCAGGTAAATATTGTTGAGAACAGGTTTATTAGCATTTGGGAATGTCTTGCTAACGCCCGACATTGAAAAAATGATTTTTTTATCGTCTGCCATTGTATTTTATTTATTATCTATTTTTAATTGCCACTTCCAAGCACTTTTAAGCGCATCTGCTAAATCTAATTTAGATTTCCAACCCAATACATCATTTGCTCTGTCGGTATTCGCATATGCTTCAATAACATCTCCTTCTCTACGATCTGCAAATTGATAAGCTAGTTTTTGACCTGTAACTTCTTCAAAAGTTTTAATTACTTCTAAAACTGAATTTCCTTGACCCGTACCCAGGTTGAAAATTTCAAAATTAGCTTCTTGTTTTTCATTCAAAAGCCTTTCAATAGCTACCACATGTGCTTC
>CBFIGU010000248.1:0-1541 GCA_965662165.1 Psychroflexus sp. | reverse complement strand
CTTCTGTAGCTCCAAATCCCATAAACACAGCATCGTATTCGTTTCGCAAGCTTTCAAAATCAACATCTTTTCCTATTTCTGTGTTGAGTTTTAATTCCATTCCTGCATCAGTCAACATTTTGATGCGTCTAAACACGTCTTTTTTCTCCAGTTTAAATTCAGGTATTCCGTATAGTAATAATCCGCCAGGCTCATCTGATTTTTCAAAAATAACGGGTTTAATTCCTGCTCTTAATAAGAAATTAGCACAGGAAATTCCTGCAGGTCCAGAACCAATAATAGCTACTTTTTTATCGGAGAGTTCTTTAGGAAAACTTGGGGTTAAACCTTCGTCTAAACCTTTTTCGTTAATATGAACTTCAATAGAACCTATGGTTACCGCGCCATGACCATCATTTAATGTACAAGCTCCTTCGCATAAACGATTGTGTGGACATATTTTTCCTAATATTTCAGGAAAGGGAGAAGTTTCATTGGAAATCTTAAATGCCATTTCATCGTTGCCTTCGGCTATAAATTTTAGCCAATGTGGGATGTTGTTATTCAGAGGGCAACCTGTTGTAGCACAATAGGGAATCCCACATTGTATGCATCTACTGGCTTGTCCTTTGGCAGCATTATCTGTATAGGCTTCGTAAATTTCGTTGTAATTTCCTACTCTTTCTTTAGCATCTCTGCGTTTGCGGTCTATGCGTTCTATCTTTGTGTAATCGTACATAATTTATTTTTTAATTTCCTTCAAAAGGGTTTAATGGAGCTCGCATGTCTTTTGGAGTGACCAACCAGAAAAATCGTAATTCTGCTAAAAAGTGGTTTAAGAGATACTTCGCTTTTTCACTTTGGGTTCGGTAAATGTAACTACGCAAAATCTTTTTTAAATAGTGTCTTGCTTCTTCGTTTTCTTCCGTATCAATGCGTTCTAGTTTGACCAATTCCATGTTTACTTTATCAAAGAAACTTAAATCTTTATCGTAAACAAATGCAGCTCCACCAGTCATTCCCGCACCAAAATTATAGCCTGTTTTTCCTAATATAACAACTGTTCCACCCGTCATATATTCGCAAGCGTGGTCGCCCGTTCCTTCTACAACTGCCAAGGCACCTGAATTTCGAACAGCAAAGCGTTCGCCAACTTCACCAGCTACAAAGAGCTTTCCGCCAGTAGCACCGTATAAACAAGTATTACCCGCAATTGCGATGTTTTTACTCGTATTTTTTGGTCGAACTACAATTCGGCCACCACGCATTCCTTTTCCAACATAATCGTTGGCATTACCCGTAAGGTAAAAGGACATGCCTTGGCTTAAAAACGCACCGAAAGATTGACCTGCATTTCCTTTAATATTATAGATTAAACTGTCTTTTGGTAATCCTATATCACCATATTTTTCAGCAATAAATCCACTGGTATAAGCTCCAAAACTTCTGTTGGTGTTATTGATTTCTAGATCAAGCGTTTTAGAATTTTTAGGTTTTTCAATAAAACTTTTAACCTCTTTAAAAATTTCTTTTTCAAAAGTATTTTTATCGAAAGGTTCGTT
>CBFIGU010000247.1:0-1550 GCA_965662165.1 Psychroflexus sp. | reverse complement strand
ATCTGCAAATTGATAAGCTAGTTTTTGATTGGTAACTTCTTCAAAAGTTTTAATAACTTCTAAAACTGAATTTCCTTGACCCGTACCTAGGTTAAAAATTTCAAAATTAGCTTTTTGTTTATCGTTCAAAAGTCGTTCAATAGCTACCACATGTGCTTCTGCTAAATCCATAACATGAATGTAATCTCGAATACAAGTTCCATCTGCCGTTGGGTAATCGTTTCCGAATACCGAAAGCTTTTCTCTGTGGCCAGCTGCGGTTTGTGTAATAAATGGAATTAAGTTTTGCGGAACCCCGATAGGTAATTCACCAATTTCTGCTGTAGGATGCGCTCCAATAGGATTGAAATAACGCAAAGCTATGGCTTTTAAATTTTCATTGATGTAGGTTGTATCTTTAATAATTTCTTCTCCAATTTGTTTTGTGTTTCCGTAAGGCGATTCTGCTGGCTTTACCGGAGCACTTTCTGTAATTGGCATTTGGTCTGCCTGACCATAGACCGTACAAGAAGAACTGAAAATGAAATTAGCATTTTTCATTTTACTCAATTCCTGCAAAATGTAGGTTAAGGTATTTAAGTTGTTTTCGTAATAAAGTAATGGTTTTTGAACACTTTCGCCCACTGCTTTAGATGCTGCAAAATGAATAATACCATCTAAATCTGAATGTTCAGCAAAATAGGAAGAAACTGCATTTTTTTCTCTTAAATCTAATTCTGTAAAATGTGGTTTTTTTTTGGTTATGTGGGTAATTCCTTCAAGCACACTAATACTTGAGTTAGATAAGTTATCTATTATAAAGACTTCGTGACCTTTTTCTTGTAGAGCAACTGCGGTGTGTGAGCCAATAAAACCCAATCCACCTGTAACTAGAATTTTCATAATTGATTTGTTTGTTATTATTGATTTTGATGTAACAATATTACAATTTATGCTTAAATTTTTATGTAAATATTACAAATAATCTTACTACTGAATTCTAACTTTGTAAAGAAAAAATGAAATCTAATTTATTTATAAAGATTTTTCGCATTTTGAGTTACTTAGAAGCTATTTCCTTTTTAGTATTGCTTGGTATTGCTATGCCACTAAAATACCTATTCGACATGCCAGAATACGTGCGGGTTGTAGGTATGGCACATGGAGTGTTATTTGTCTTTTACGTAATTGGTGCGTATTACTTATACGAAACCTTAAACTGGAAATTTAAAGTACTTGGCATTTTTGTAATCTGTTCTATTCTACCATTTGGGGCTTTTTATGCCGATAAAAAATATTTGGCAAAAGATTAGTCATCATCTGAGTTTAGACGGTCTTTTACAAATTCAACTTTTGTTTTTCCGTGTGGAGTTGGCTTACCATCTTTATTGAGATTAACCATTATAATTTCATCAATTTTAATGATGGTTTTTCGGGTCATCTTATTTCTAACTTTGCAGGCTAACGTAATTGAAGTTTTACCAAATTTTGCAACTTCAATACCAATTTCAATAATGTCTCCTTGTTTAGCAGAACTTACAAAGTTAACTTCGTTGATGTATTTGGTAACC
>CBFIGU010000246.1:0-1555 GCA_965662165.1 Psychroflexus sp. | reverse complement strand
TGGACAATACACCATCCAATTGAAGGATTCTGTATTGCAACAAAACCCAGCGAGTCTTACTGATTTGTTGACCTTTAACACAAATATTCATTTTAATCAAAATGGTTATGGCATGGTTTCTTCTCCTGCTTTTCGTGGAACAACTGCTCAACAAACAGCTGTGGTTTGGAATGGGATTAACATCAACTCCCAACTGAATGGCCAAACGGATTTTAACACTATGTTGAATCCTACACTTCAGGAAATAAATATTAAACCAGGTGGCGGAAGCATTATTTTTGGTAGTTCTGCCATTGGTGGAAGTATTCATTTAGAAAGTAAACTCAAGTTTAATCAAGAAGCAAATCATCAATTCCAAACCAATTACGGAAGCTTTAATACGCTAGATGCACGATATCAATTTCAGAAAGCTTCAAAAAATTGGAGTTTTAATTTTGGCTTACAACATTATTCTTCAGATAATGATTTTTCAATAGCTAATCGAAAACAAAATAACATAAATGGTGCTTTTCAAAATAATGCGGTTGGTTTAGATGTAGCACATCGACTTGATGAAAAAAATAGATTGAAGTTTTACTCTTGGCTGTTTTTGGGCGACCGAAATCTTTCAGTAATCAGACCTAGTGACACCAAATCTGCTTATACAAATGAAGACATTAGAACTTTATTAGAATGGGAATATCAGCATAAAAAATGGCGCTCGGTCTTGAAGTTTGGCTATTTTAATGAAGCTTTTACTTTTATTCAAAATATAGAACGCGAAAACGAAAACACTTCCAATCGAGCAGAAACTTTTTTAACTCAATATAATATACAACTTCAGCATAAAAATTGGGTTTTTTCAGGGTTAATAGATGCTAATTTAGCAAATGCCCAAGGAGATGATTTGTTGGAAGATCAACGAAATGTGGCTGCTTTGGCTTTATTAGCAAAAAATAAAGTGAATGCTAGTTGGGTTGTTGAAGCTAGCTTACGTCAGGAAATTTCTAACTTATACAATAGTCCTTTATTATACAATTTAGGAAGTAACTTTCAATTTTCTGAAGAATATCAAATTAAATTGAGTGCTTCAAGGAATTTTAGAATTCCAACTTTTAACGATTTGTTTTGGGGTAGCACTGGGAATAATAATTTAAGACCAGAAGATGCGTACCAAATAGAAATGGGGCATCACCTTCAATTTAAAAATCTTCAATTTTCTGCCACAACATTTTATAACCATATCAATGATATGATTCGATGGATTCCTAATCTGAATAATGTTTGGCAACCCGAAAACACCGATAAAGTTAGAACTTATGGTGTTGAATTTTCGAGTCAGTTTTCTAAAAAATGGAAAGCTTTTCAATTCAAATGGAATGCGAATTACGCTTACACGGTTTCAGAAGATAGAAAAACAGGTTTTCAACTCCGTTATGTGCCTTTTCACAAAGCTACAAGCGCATTTGCCATAAATTACCGTAAATGGAATTTTGACACCAACTTGGTTTATGTGGGAGAAAGTTATACACGATCTAATAACGACCCAACGGCAACAATCAATTCATACGTTTTA
>CBFIGU010000245.1:0-1560 GCA_965662165.1 Psychroflexus sp. | reverse complement strand
GAAACCCAGTTATCTATATATTCTCAGCTTTGATGGCTGCGGTTTATGCTTTTTACGACATCACCAGTTTGGGCGATTTAGATATGGAAGCTTTTAGCCAATTAGAAGGCGTTAAAAGCCTATTTAGTACTGACCAAGCTGTTTTAACGGGTTGGATACATTATTTGGTTTTCGATTTATTGGTAGGCAATTGGATAGTGAACAACGCACAACGAAACCAACTGAATCATTATTACATCATTCCTTGTTTGTTCTTCTGTTTTATGTTTGGTCCCGTTGGCTTTTTATTATATATCTTACTCAAATTGGCTAAAGTAAAAAGCTTGAAAGAAGTGAAGACGGAAGAGTAAATTTAATGTAGTAAGCTTACCACCTTGCATACAGACTTATACTTTAAATAGACTGCAAAGGTTTTGCCTATCTGCCTTTGGAGAAAAAACCTGTGAAATCTTGAAAAAAAGACTAACTTACATTATTCAAGTTTCAAATTGGTTAAGCCCTACTTCACCCCTAGTATCCCCCAAGTATCTCCCTAGTATCTCCTAAGCAGCGTTTTGAAAAACCCAAACTAAAAAATACCCATTGCAGCACATCGCCAAGCCAAAAATATTTGTTAGTTTTAGTGGTTCTAAATTGGATAAACTTTTCTAAATGAATCCACTTCCCTTTTCACCTGATATCAATAATACAGCTTTAGCGAGTGTATTTAATTATACTTCCGCTACATATAAGTTTTATTGGTTTTTAGGTATAATTGAAGAAGTTGAACAAGGCAAAAAACAAATTCAAAAGCAAGCTATTTTTGCAAGAATGATAGCTAATGCCTGGTATCCAATAGAATATTACAGGTTATCCTTCGGAAGTCAAGACAAAATTGAAGAATTAATTCAGGATTTTAAAAGAAACACATTAATTAATCAAAGTGATTCAAAAGAGAAAATTTTTAATAAACTGATACTTAGTGAACAAAAATCACACGAAACCAAACTATTTCATTTAGACAAAAATGTACCACATAAATTTTTAAGTCCTTGGTTTAAAGGTTCAAAAAAAGTAGTTTATGAAGCATCAGTTAATGATTTTCAAAATGTGATGTATCGTTTATTTAAAGATGAAATTATCATCAATGACAATTGGTTTAAATACATGCAACTCAATGCAAAAATCATAAAGGATTTTATTTATTGGAATTTAGCTTTATTTGCACAAGCGAGAAATCCAAGTACGCCAAACGTTTTGAATAAACTGATTAAACCAGCTAAACGAAACCCACTAACCAAACAACGGCAACAATTCTGGAATGTATATTTAGAGCAAAAACCAGAAACTAGATGTATTTTCACCAACGAAGTTTTAGATATCGATAACTACCATGTAGATCACTTTGTTCCATATTCGTTTGTGACTCACGATTTGATTTGGAATTTAGTGCCTATAGATGCTAATTTTAATTCATCAAAAAACAATAAATTACCACTTTTAGATAAACACTTTCAAAGCTTTTATGCAATACAAAAAGATGCTATACAGCTATTTGGTAAATCCATGCCAAAATCTTTT
>CBFIGU010000244.1:0-1563 GCA_965662165.1 Psychroflexus sp. | reverse complement strand
AACCATGCCATAACCATTTTGATTAAAATGAATATTCGTATTAAAGGTCAACAAATCAGTAAGACTAGCTGGGTTTTGTTGCAATACAGAATCCTTCAATTGGATGGTGTATTGTCCAGTTGAAAAATCTGTTAGTAATTTGTTGGTAACCACCACTTCATCAAGTTTTTGAATAGCATTCAAATCTACTTGAGCATGTGTAGCTAAAGTCCAACATAAGACTAAAAGTCCAATGTGTAAATATTTATGTTTCATAACCAACTTGATCCTTATCCCGAGAATCTTCGTTTTCATATTTAGAATTGGGCAGGTCTCCTGGCTTGCGTCTTTGTATTGACCTTCCCATTAGAACAACTAACAGTGGTAAGAAGAAAAAATACAAAGCATCTTGTAAAACAAGACTAAGCTTACAGTTGCGGGAACAGCTTCCGATTTCAACGGAATTCCCTTTTAATGAAAATGCTGATAAAAGTCATTTTCAACCAAATTCATCGCAAATATAGAATAAATAACTAACAATTGTTAAAAATTACTAGTCTTATAAACTGTAATCTGCTCTAATAATTTTGTATTTTTGAAACATGAAATGGACGGAACTCAAAAATAAAACCTGGTTTAAAGTAGCGAGTAATAAGTATTTTTTAGTTACCGTATTGTTTATAATTTGGATGCTTTTTTTAGATACCAATTCCTGGTTAATACAAAGGGAATTGAATCAGGAAAAAGAAGAACTTCTCAATAACAAAGCATACTACTCCAAAGAAATTCAAGAAGACAAAAAAACATTACAGCTGTTAAATGATTCGATAGAAATTGAAAAATTTGCTCGTGAAAATTATTACATGAAACGACCAAACGAAGAAATTTTTATCATTGAATACCAAGACAGTATAAAATAAATATAAAAATGGATAAATCCCTTTTTAATGAATTTAGAGTGGTTTCTGCAAAAGAGTGGAAACAACAAATTCAAGTAGAATTAAAAGGAGCTGATTTTAATGAAAAGTTAGTGACCAAAACAGAAAATGGAATCGATATAAAGCCTTTTTATCATGCAGATGACGTAGATGAATATTCTTCAATTAGTACAGAAGATTGGAAGATTTGCCAAAGCTTTGAAGTAAATAATGCAACAAACAAAGACCACATAATTGAAGCTGTACATCGTGGTGCAGAGCAAATTCAACTTTTGGTCAACTCAACAGCAGCATCTATTTCAGAAATTGTAGAAGCTTTAAATGAAAAGGAAATCAAACCTTATGTAATTTATCAGACTGTTCATTTTAATGAATTGCAAAAAACACTTCAAGAATTAGCAGGAAAGGCCATTTTTATGGTAGATCCTATAGCTAAACTCGGTTCTACAGGAAACTGGTTTGCTAATCAAAAAACTGATTTTAAATTTCTTAAAGAAGTCGCTACAAAAAATGATTTAATATTAACTCTACAATTAAATCATTACCAAAATGCAGGAGCAACACATGTACAGCAGTTAGCTTATGCTATGGCTCATCTAAATGAATATTTAAACATAAGCGAACACGAAGGCTATTTACAAAAAAT
>CBFIGU010000243.1:0-1566 GCA_965662165.1 Psychroflexus sp. | reverse complement strand
GAAAAGAAAACTAAAAAGGAATAAAGCACGACACGCCAACAATGGCTTTAAGTAATTGCTTGTTCTGGTCTACTTATGAAAATCATCGCTGATTTTTGGTTTGTATTTGCAAAATCAACTGCTAAACCACGCAAGGTTGTTGAAATAATTTTTTCGTATTTCTGAAATTTTACATTTAAAATTAATAGCCATTTTCCAAAAATTTTTGAAAATTCAAAATATTCATCATAATATTACAATTAAATAATGAATTACAAATGGAATTAGCCAAAACCGAAATATTTACTGATCAACAAAATAAAATTTCTCTTTTTGCTAAAGTTTTTGGACATCCGGCAAGAGTGGCTAATAATGCGAGAGCAAGTTTTTGTAACCAAAAATATTTAATTTTGAGTTTGTAAACTTTTTAATGTTTGAGCAATCAAAAATCTATAGCAGTCCTTCCTTTCGTTAATATGAGCAGTGATATTGACAATGAATATTTTTGCGATGGTGTTAGCGAAGAAATCATCAATGCACTTACCAAAATCGAACAACTTAAAGTCATTGCCAGAACATCGTCATTTGCATTTAAGAATAAGAACATAGACATAAGAGAAATAGGAAGTCAATTGGGTGTCAATACGATTCTTGAAGGTAGTATTAAAAAGTCTCAAGACAAAGTAAGAATTACAGCACAATTAATTAATGTAGAAGACGGTCTTCACTATTGGTCAAGAAAATATGATAGAAAACTGGCGGACATCTTTGAACTAGAAGATGAAATCAGTTTGGCCATTGCCGATGAAGTGAGAAATAATTTTGGGCATTTTGAAGTCCAAGAACAATTAGTTGAACAACCCACAAATAGTATTGATGCCTATCAAATGTTTTTAAAAGGACGGTCATTGCAGTTGTTATGGACGTCAGATAGTATTACAGAAGCTATATCCTACTATGATAAAGCCATTGCTTTAGATAAAAATTATGCCAGAGCTTATTATGCTAATCTACAGTGCTATGGCTTATTAGGTATGTGGGGTTATTTGCCACAAGAACAAGCGATGGAACAAGCTATACAAAACCTGTTGATTGCCAAAGAAATCGATATGTCTTTGCCGGAGTACCCACTTTCTTTTGTAGGAAAATTTTTTTGGGGCGAATGGGATTTTAAAAATGCTTACATACACATCAAACAGGTATTGAACATTAATCCAAATTATATTGATGGTTTAGAAGCCATGGCCGAATTATGTATTGCACTTGGCTTTTTTGATAAGGCCAAAGAATATGCCAATAAATTACTTGATGTAGATCCGCTTTCAGCCAATAATCATTATACTTTGGCTCACATTTACTATTACCAAGGTAAATTTGAGAAAGCCTTAGAAATTGTGAATTATACTCTCACACTTAACCCTAAATTAGAGCTGGCACATCATTTAAAATGTTTTTGTTTGATATGGTTAAACAGAAGCGGTGAGTTTGAAGCATTCATCCAAAATACGTCATTGCAGGAGGAGAAAAGAATGTTATTTCAACTTATAAATGATAAGGCTATTGAAGTGCCTGAAGAAATAATTGAAA
>CBFIGU010000242.1:0-1582 GCA_965662165.1 Psychroflexus sp. | reverse complement strand
AATCAACTATGTATAGCTAATTTTAATTGCAGTATTTCTCTAATTGAATCAAATTCATGTTAGAATTAGATTCGTAATATTCAAAATAATTTTATGTCTGAAACCAAAAAAGTTATTATAGTAGGAGCAGGCTTAAGTGGACTGAGCCTAGCTTATTTTTTATTGAAAAAGAAATATGAAGTTCAGATTTTAGAAGTTACCAATCGAGTTGGGGGAAGAATTAAAACTATTAAAGGGAAAAATCAAACCCCACTTGAACTGGGCGCGACCTGGATTGCAAATGAACATGTACATTTAGTAGATTTACTTGCTGAATTAGGCATTGAAAAATACCACCAATACCGAAAAGGAGTTTCCTTATTTCATACTGAACGAAATGCTGCTCCACAGCAATTTGAAGTACCTGAGCAAGAACCACCCACTTACCGAATTGCTGGTGGAAGCGAACGATTAATTGAAGCCTTAAGACAAAAGATAGAAAAAGTAGATTTACAACTAGGTATACAAGTAAATTCAATCACTAAAACTCAAAATGGAGTAGAAGTGACTTCTACTGAAAACAATAGGTATACTGCTCATTATGCGGTAGTTTGTATGCCACCACAATTAATTTTCACATCCTTAACTTTTTCTCCAAAATTACCAGATGCAGTACATCAATTGCTTCCCAAAGTACAAACATGGATGGCAGGTTCTATAAAATTTGTACTAGAATATAAAGAAGCTTTTTGGAGAAAACTCAAGTTTTCTGGAATGCTATACAGTCATGTGGGTATTGTTACAGAAATGTATGATCATACAAATAAGGAAGAGAACAAGTTTGGTTTTACAGGCTTTTTACATCCAAATGCTAAGCAACTTACTAAAGCTGAAAGAAAACAAGCAACACTAACTTATTTACAAGCTTTTTTTGGAAATCAAATACTTGATTATAGTTTTTATGAAGATCAAGTCTGGGATGAAGACAATTTAGTGGGGAACGCCGATTTAATTCAGCAGCCACATTTAAACAATGGAGACATTTTACTTAAAAAAGGATATTTCGATAATCAGCTCTTCTTTGCTGGAACGGAAACATCTAATCAATTTCCTGGTTATATGGATTCTGCAATTGCTTCAGCTAAACGAGTAAGTGCACAAATTGAATCCTAAATATTAAATTTATATAAATATGAAACTTGTAACCCGTTGTAATTCTTGTAAAAAAGACATTCGAATTAAATCAAGTGCATCAACTCGTCCTGATTTGCAAATGCAAAAAGGAGATGAATTTAATGTGAACTGCCAAAATTGTGGAAAAATGAATATAAAACATGTGAATGATATTAAGGCAGAACCAAATCATATAATAACTTTAATAGGAATTGCTATTGGAATTATTTCAACAGTTGTTCTGTGGGATATGTTTGGAGCAATTGGAACAGTAAGTACAATAATTCCTATTTTTACTTGGTATCATCAAATGGATGCTACGAAAGGATTTAACTCATATATGATACGTAGAAAATAAAACTACACTTGAATAAGAAAATATTCAATTCATTGGAAAAAAAAAAAAATTCATAAGAAAACCTTCATAATG
>CBFIGU010000241.1:0-1672 GCA_965662165.1 Psychroflexus sp. | reverse complement strand
CATTGTAACAGAAAGCCCGACCGCAGCTTAACACATTAAGCTAAGGAAAGCTCCAAAAAAATCGATTATTTTATAGAAAAAACGGAAGTCTATTTTAAATGAAACACTTACTTTTACGTCCCGTATAGACACCAAAACTACACCCATGGCTCAGACAAAATACATTTTTGTTACAGGCGGTGTTTCTTCGTCTCTAGGGAAAGGAATCATTGCTGCTTCACTCGCTAAATTACTTCAAGCTCGTGGTTACACCACTACCATTCAAAAATTAGACCCGTACATTAATGTTGACCCTGGTACGCTTAATCCATACGAGCATGGTGAATGTTTTGTGACAGAAGATGGTGCAGAAACCGATTTAGATTTAGGACACTACGAACGATTTTTAAATGTAAATACATCTCAGGCTAATAACGTAACCACAGGCCGAATTTACCAAAGCGTAATTGATAAAGAACGAAGGGGAGAATTTTTGGGCAAAACCGTTCAGGTTGTTCCACATATTACCAACGAGATTAAAGATCGTATTCAAATTTTAGGCAAAACAGGTGAATATGATATTGTAATTACTGAAATTGGTGGAACGGTTGGCGATATAGAATCTTTACCTTATATTGAAGCAGTCCGCCAGTTAAAATGGGAATTAGGCGATTACAACTCCTTAGTAATTCATTTAACGCTTGTCCCCTACTTGTCTGCTGCTAAAGAATTGAAAACTAAACCTACACAACACAGTGTAAAAACCTTAATGGAAAGTGGAATTGCAGCTGATATTTTAGTTTGCCGAACTGAGCACGAACTCAGTGAAGATTTACGCAGAAAATTAGCCTTATTTTGTAATGTAAAGCGGGAAGCAGTTATCCAATCTATAGATGCTTCTACAATTTACGATGTGCCTAATTTAATGCTAGAAGAAGGTCTAGATGTTATTACTTTACAAAAACTCAACTTATCTCAAGAAATTCTACCCGATTTAACCAAATGGAATGAATTTTTACAACGCCACAAAAATGCAACTGAAGAAGTGACCATTGGCTTGGTTGGTAAATATGTAGAATTACAAGATTCGTATAAATCGATTTTAGAATCTTTTATTCATGCAGGTGCCATGAATGATGTAATGGTTAAAGTGAAAAGTTTACATTCTGAATATTTTGAAACCCACAAAGCTGCAGATAAAGAGTTAGACGGAATACTGGTTGCTCCAGGGTTTGGCGAACGTGGAATTGAAGGTAAAATTACGGCAGTTAAATTTGCTCGCGAAAATAACATTCCATTTTTTGGAATCTGTTTAGGTATGCAAATGGCGGTGATAGAATATGCCAGAAACATTCTACATCTAGAAGATGCTAATTCTACTGAAATGGACGAAAAAACTAGCAATCCTGTGATCGACATAATGGAAGATCAAAAAAATCTTGAGCAAATGGGTGGAACCATGCGTTTAGGAGCTTGGAAATGCGAAT
Organism: Psychroflexus sp.; assembly: GCA_965662165.1. Taxonomy (GTDB): domain Bacteria; phylum Bacteroidota; class Bacteroidia; order Flavobacteriales; family Flavobacteriaceae; genus Psychroflexus. Next base: position 206 of record CBFIGU010000241.1, on the reverse strand, counting down.
TAGAAAAAGATAGCTTAATTGCTGAAGTTTATCAATCTACCAACATTAGTGAACGCCACCGACACCGTTACGAATTAAACAATAAATATGTTGAAGCTTTAGAAAAGGCAGGTTTAAAATGCGTAGGTAAAAATCCAGAGACCAACTTAGTTGAAGTGGTAGAGTTACCTAATCACCCTTGGTTTATGGGTGTACAGTATCATCCA
>CBFIGU010000240.1:0-1676 GCA_965662165.1 Psychroflexus sp. | reverse complement strand
CTCGGACCAACAATAGCAACAGTTTCTCCTGCTTTTACTTCAAAATTCAAATTTTTTAAAACCTGTATTTCTGGACGGGATGGATAATGAAAATCAATATTTTTAAAATTAATATTTCCTTCTAGTCGCTTAGAGAATTTACTTTCAGCAGTAGGATTTAAAGACTCAGCTACTTCGTCAATAATATCAAAAACTCGCTCGGTTGCGCCTACTGCTTTTTGGATTTGTGCGTACTGAATTGGCAAACCACCTATGGATGCGCCCACAAAAATGGTATATAAAATAAAAGTGATGAGCTGCGATTGCGTAAGTAAATCTTGACTTTGCAATTTAACGGCGTACCAAACCAAAAGAACAATTGCACCAAAAATACAGAAGATAATGAAAGATGAAAAAGCACCACGTGCCAATCCTCCTTTTATGGCAATTTGTTTGATGCTGCTTACTGCTTTATTGTAGCGAAGCATCTCAAAAAGCTCGTTGGTAAAAGCCTTAACATTGGCAATACCTTGTAAACTTTCTGAGGCAATGGAGTTGGATTCTGCTACTTCGTCTTGCGCATCTTTAGCTAATTTCCGAATGTATTTGCCAAAGAAAACCGCTACAATTGCAAATACAGGAATGGTGGCTAACATAAGCAACGAAAGCTTTACCGATGTAAAAAACAATGCCACTACTCCACCAATTACAATAATAAATTGCCTTAAAAATTCTGCAATTCCTGTGGTAAACGTATCTTGTATTTGGCTAATATCTGCTGCAATTCTACTGTTTAATTCGCTAACTTTTCTACTCGAAAAGAATTGCATGGGCATTTTTATTAAAGTAGAAAATGTATCCTTGCGAATACTAGCTAACATATTTTCAGTTACGTTAACAAATAAGACGACTCTAAAAAAGGAAAATATAGCTTGAGCGGTAAACAAGCCTAGTAAAATTAATCCCATTCTATTGATGTCTTCACTTGTAAAATCGGCAGTTTCAATCAGGTCTCCCATTAATTTTGGAAACAACAAAGCGGTTAAGCCTGTAAAGCTTAAGAAAATTAAGCCTATAAATAGTTTCCATTTATGTGGCCCAATATATTTAAATAATCGAAGACTTCGCTTTAAGTTAGATGCCGTAAGTTTTGCTTTGGGCAAATCGTCTTTCTTTTTTTTCCTAGCCATTCTTTTTTACTGCAAGTTATAAAGATGAATTAGTTAAAACTTCTATTTAAAGTCTATTTGTGATTTTAATAAGTATTGCATAAAAGTGATGGAATGCTTCTGCCTAAAATTACAAAACAAAATTATTTCTTGGGTAAAAATACTTCAGCTAACATACATCTTGCACTACCACCGCCATTTACTTCAATGGTGTTTAAATCTGCACTCAAGATTTGTGTATGCTTTTCAATTTCTTTTATTTGATTAGGTAGCAAGGCTTGGTGTGCTGTTTTGCTCATTACTAAATAAGTTTCATCTGTTATGGAAGATTTGACTTGTAACATATTTCCAGCAAATTGATGCATTTGTGCTTCACTAATCGCAATTATTTGTTTTCCATCTTTTTTCAAAGAATTTGATACTAATTTACGCTGTTTCTTATCATCGATGCAGTCTAGACAAATCACAGCAAAATTTTCGGCAATGCACATCATCACGTTGGTATGGTAAATGGGTAAGCGTTTTTCT
>CBFIGU010000239.1:0-1688 GCA_965662165.1 Psychroflexus sp. | reverse complement strand
AACCTGGAATGTTATGATAGTCTAGAGCTTCCACCTTCATGCCTGCTATTTTTTCAACACATAAAATGCCTTCAGCAGAAGCTACGTGAGCTAAAGCAGGACCGTGAGTAATATCGCCAATTGCATAATAACCTGGAACGTTAGTTTGGTACCAGTCATTAACAATAATCTTATCTTTATCCGTTTTAATTCCAACTTCTTCTAAACCGATATTTTCTATATTGGTTTTAATACCTACAGCAGATAAAACGATATCTGCTTCAAGAATTTCTTCTCCTTTTTTGGTTTTTACGGTCGCTTTTACTTTTTTGCCAGATGTATCTACTTTTTCTACAGAAGAATTGGTCATAATTTTAATGCCTTTCTTTTTGTAGATTTTTTCGAAACCTTTAGAAACATCTTCGTCTTCTACTGGAACTATATTGGGTTGAAACTCTACAATAGTTACATCTGTTCCCATAGAATTATAAAAACTTGCAAACTCTACTCCAATTGCACCAGAACCTACTACAATCATAGATTCAGGTTGTTTGTCTAAAGTCATTGCTTTTCTATAACCAATTACTTTTTCTCCGTCTTGTGGTAGAGATGGTAACTCTCTTGAGCGAGCACCTGTAGCAATAATAATATGGTTTCCTTCGTATTCTGTAGTTTTTCCTTCACTATCTTCTACACTTACTTTCTTTCCTTTTTTTATTTTTCCATGGCCTTCGATTACGTCAATTTTATTTTTCTTCATTAAAAATTGAACGCCTTTACTCATGCCATTTGCAACGTTACGGCTTCTTTTTACCACTGCTGTAAAATCTTTATCGGCTTTTTCTACTTTTAAGCCATAATCGTCTGCGTGTTTTAAAAAGTCGAAAACTTTTGCACTTTTCAGTAAAGCTTTTGTGGGTATACAACCCCAATTTAAACATACTCCACCGAGGCTTTCTTTTTCTATTACTGCTGTTTTCATTCCCAATTGAGAAGCTCTAATAGCTGTAACATAACCACCAGGTCCGCTTCCTAAAACAATCACATCGTATTTGCTCATAACTTATTTTTTAGCTCATTTTCAAAGCTGCTAAATTAAGCATAATCCAATTAATATATGCTTTTGTAAGTCGATTTTATAGTTCGCTTAAAATGATTACTTTTATGTTTAATCAACTTAAAAAATAATTTATGTCTTTAATTTATGCTATTCTGGTAGGTGCTTTTATTGGTTGGATTGCTGGTAAACTAATGAAAGGTGGTGGATTTGGGTTCATTATCAATATGGTTATTGGTATTATAGGTGGAGTGGTAGGTAATTTAATATTTGAATATTTAGGTGTTTCAATAGGAGATGGTTTATTTGCAGATGTAATAACTGGCGTGATTGGCGCACTTGTGTTTTTATTTGTAATAAGCTTGTTCAAGAAATCTTAATTTGTTTTTTGAAATACATTTCTTGTTCTACAAATTGCTTTTAATTTCTTATGGATTTGATAAAGTCTGAAATTCCATTGATTCCATGAGTGCTCAAACTTTTAATAAAAGCACTACCAATAATACTTCCTTTTGTATATTTAGTAGCTTGCTGAAAACTTTCTTCGTCTTTAATCCCAAAGCCTACAATTAATTTGTTCTTGAGTTTCATATCGGCAATGCGCTTAAAGTAATTCATTTGTTCTTCGCCAAACCCAGAATTACTTCCAGTG
>CBFIGU010000238.1:0-1728 GCA_965662165.1 Psychroflexus sp. | reverse complement strand
GTTTTGGAGCTTAATTATGCGAAAAAGCTATAAGCTGAAACCGTAAGCAAAAGCGCTTAAAGTCTACAGTCCCTAGTCTACAGTTTAAAGTCGAGAAAAGACTTTTTACGAATCACTCGCGACGATTCACTATTCACGCTTTACTATTCACGATTCACGGTTCACTGATAACAAATTACTGCTATACGCTATAAGCTATAAGCTGTAAGCAAAAAAGGCCTAAAGCTTAAAGCATAGAACCTAAAGTTTACTAAGCAATTCACGACTCACGAATCACTGATGGCCATTGATGGCGGTATTTATTCTTCTTCTATCTCAAAATAGTTCATTAATCCTTTATAATTATCTTGAGCTGATAGACAAGTATCAGTCAAATAAGCTTTTATTTTTGGATATTCAGATAATCCTCTGTAATAGAAAAACTTAAATTCGTCTTCTATTATAAATGGAACAATGCTGTTTTTTAGACATTCTTTAAACATTATTAATCTTCCAACTCTTCCATTACCATCTTGAAATGGATGTATCTTTTCAAATTCATAATGAAAGTCTATGATATCATAAATGTCAATATCTTCTTTTTCATTATAATCATTCAATAAACTTTTAATGTGTTTTTCTACTTCATTAGGTTTTGAAGTTTCAATACTTCCAACAACATTAGGCTTTAATTTAAATTCTCCAACATTAAACCATTCTTTTTTAGAGTCTGAAGTATTGAACTTTAAAATTTTATGAAACTTTTTTATGTGTTTTTCTAATAAAGGTTCTTTTGCAATTGTAAGCATATAATCGAAACATTGAAAGTGATTCACTGTTTCAATAATATCGTCAATGTTTGCAGTATTTTTTCCATTTTCAGTAAATATCGTGTTGGTTTCGTAAATATATCTTGTTTGTTCTTCGGATAGTTTACTACCTTCAATTCTATTAGTGTTATAAGTAAGTTTTATTTGAGTTTTATGATAGATACCACCTTTTAGATTGCTCAATTTTTCTTCTTGTAATGCTTCTAAAAGTCTCATTATTTTTAATAGGTTTTGCATAACGAAGATACTTTTTTTTAAAAAGTTTTTCTGCTAGTTGCTGTTAAATTACCGCCAACAACTGAAAACGATTCACTGATAACAAAATACGGCTAGACGCTATAAGCTATAAGCCGTAAGCAAAAGCGCCTAAAGCCTATTGCCTAAAGTATACAGTCCCTAGTCTACAATCTAAAGTCAAGAAAAGAGTTTTTTTACGATTCACTGACGACGCTTCACGACTCACTGGCAACTGATATCCGATTTTACTATTACACTATTATTCGACTACACAACTATACCATTATTCCATTACACGAATCACGGTTCACAGAAGACAGGCAACTGACAGCCGATAACCGACAACAGTCTACAGTCTACAGTCAACAGAAAACACCTTTTTAGCCCCAGTCAACTAGTCAACCATTCACTGAAAACCGCTAACCGAAAACTAGATTTTTGTGTTTCATAAATAAAACTTAATTTTACCCTCCAATCTAAATAACTACAAGTGAGTAAAGAAACTTCAACCGTTGCAGAGCAGCAAGACTGGCTCTATGAAATAAGTCCGCATAAACCTTTGCTTGATTTCAATTTTAAAGAAATTTGGCGTTATCGTGATTTGTTAATTTTGTTTGTAAAACGTGACATTGTTACGGTCTATAAGCAAACCATTTTGGGACCTTTGTGGTTTTTAATTCAG
>CBFIGU010000237.1:0-1755 GCA_965662165.1 Psychroflexus sp. | reverse complement strand
ATTCTTAGTTCGATCCCAGGGATACACATTACCAAACATATTATATGCATTTCGGGTTTCAAATTTTAAATCGTGTTTAAAATAATGGTTTACTGCTGGTGTAAAAGAATGTAACCAAGAAGTTAATTCTGCATTGTAATCTGGTCTTCCGCCTGCTTCTTTTTCATCTAAACCCTTGTAGCGAGAATCTAACCTTCCTACGGTAAAACCTTCATCACGAAGCAATTCTTTCCAAAAGTAATTATAAGGCAATTCTAAATTGTGTTGTAAAAAAACTTGAGCAGAAACACCGCTATATTCTTCCATCTTCATGGCCATTTGTTTTCTAACATCTTCTGTTAAAAAACCACCTTTCACCATAGCAGGTGTAAGTTCATTAATCGTAAAAGCTTCAACCTTATCTAAGTAATCTTGAATAGGCATATTTTGATACTTTTCGTCAAGTTGATTATGGTACCAAGCTGCGGCGGCAAAATAAGGTAAACGGTTAGCTACTTCTACTGGTCCGTTTCGATCAATACCTAATTCGGTGGGAGACACTAAAATTACACCGTTTATGTACATCCAGTGGTTGTTCTGTAATCTATTGGCTAATCCAGAAACCCGAGTAGTTCCGTAGCTTTCACCAATTAGGTATTTAGGATTTCTCCATTTGTTTTTTCTGCTTACAAAGTCATTAATCCATTTGGCTAAGTAAGTAATGTCTTCGTTTACTCCAAAAAATTCTTTTTTATCAAACTTTCCTTCTTCATCTTTTACAGGTCTAGAATAACCTGTATTTACAGGGTTTACGTATACAATATCTGCAATATCTAAAATACTATGTGGATTTTCTTTCACGCCGTAAGGCTGTACAGGATAACCTTCGGCATCAATATTTAAAATTCTGGGACCTGTATAAGCTAAGTGCATCCAAACTGAAGCTGAACCTGGTCCGCCGTTAAACGAAACTACCAAAGGTCGATTAGGATTGTCTTTTAATTCGGATCTAGAATAATAAGTATATAACAAAAACGCAGAAGCTTTATCGTCATTATTAAATACTTCTTGCATACCTACTTCTGCAGTATAATCTATGCTTTTACCATTAATTTTTACTTTATGTTGCGTGATAGAAGGCTTCTCTGGATCGAAATCTAGAATTTGACTGTTTATATTTAGTGATAACAATAATAAAATAAATGCAAAGCTAATTTTCATTTTGCGTATTTTTTTGGATTTGGTCTAAAAATAAGTCTTTTGATTTAGATAAACTCTTGTGGTATTTATTTTATGAAAACTCAGCCATCTAATTTGTGTAAATGTTAATTTTAGTATTGAATGCCTAGCCCTGATTGATGCGATATCCCGCAAGATGGAAACTTAGTAAAATATAGCTTTTAGAAATTGACTTTAGGAAAAGTCTAAAAGCTATAATTTTAACTTGGTTGCAAGCTGAGGAATTTAGCTGAAAGCAGGAATAGCTACCAATAAAAAAATCCGTTACAAGTTAATGCAACGGATTTAATTTGGTTTTTGGAGTTAGATGCTTACATCATTCCTGGCATACCGCCGCCCATTCCTGGCATTCCGCCTGGTGCACCACCTTCATTTTCTTCTGGAAGGTCGATTAATGCACATTCTGTGGTAAGGATCATTCCAGATACCGATGCAGCATTTTCTAAAGCTACACGAGTTACTTTTTTAGGATCGATTATTCCTGCTTTTAGCATGTCTACAAAAGTTCCTGTTTTAGCATCGTAACCTAATTTGCCT
>CBFIGU010000236.1:0-1789 GCA_965662165.1 Psychroflexus sp. | reverse complement strand
GTTTTGGGTAAAAAAGTATTACAAACACAAATTCAAAATGCAGATGAAGCGATTGATTTACATCAACTAGAAGCAGGGGTTTACCTTGTAAAAGTAGAAGGCGAAGAAATTAACTTCACTCAAAAAATGATTAAAAAATAGATGAAATGAACAGCGAAATCAAGCTGTTTTTGAAAAAGTAGTTTTTAAAATTAATACAAATTGAAGAATAGATATCTTACATTAATTATTTTGTGCATTGGTTATATATCAGTAGCACAACAGGTAAGCTTCCAAGAAATATCTGGAAATACTTTTGTTGGAGTTAGAGATAGCTCGATTGCTTTATCCGATGTAGATGGCGATGAAGATGAAGATGTGCTGATAACAGGGCGAAATGCTTCCAATCAATATATTGCTAAATTATACATTAATAATGGTAGTGGTATTTTTAATGAAGATACTTCTGCAACTTTTCATGGAGTTTGGGATGGATCAATTGCCTTTTCTGATGTTGATGGCGATGGCGATGAAGATGTTTTAATTACAGGACAAAATAATTCCAGTCAAAATATAGCTAAATTATACATCAACGATGGAAATGGTGATTTTAATGAAAATACTTCTGTCCCTTTTGATGGGGTTTCGAGTAGTTCAGTTGCTTTTTCTGATGTTGATGGCGACAGTGATCAAGATGTTTTGATTACAGGTTTTAATGGAATTCAACGAATTGCTAAATTATATTTGAACAATGGTAGTGGTGTTTATACCGAAGATACAACCGCAACTTTTACAGGAATAAATGATGGTTCTGTACTATTTGTTGATGTTAATGGTAATGGTTTTGAAGACGTATTGTTAAATGGAAAAGTTGGTACATTTAACGCCATTACAAAATTATTTTTAAACGACGGGAATGGAAATTTTACTGAAGATACTTCAGAACCTTTTCAATTTTCTGTATTTACAGAAATGTTACTGGGGTCAGTAACTAATGCAGATATAGACAACGATGGCGATCAAGATTTCTTATTCACAGGAGTAAACTCTACTAATACAATTCAGGACTATTTATATAAAAATGACGGAAATGGTAAATTTACTATTATAACAAACCCTTTTGAAAGCGTTATCAACAGCTTCATTTCTTTCTCAGATGTAAATAACGATGGTAGCCAAGATGTAATAATTATTGGCCAAGATGATATTAATCCCAACTTTAGTACACATATTGCTGAGTTATATACGAATAATGGTACAGGGAGTTTTAATGAAGTTACAGGAATGCCTTTCGATGGTGTTAGATTTGGTTCTGTTGTATTTTCAGATGTAGATGGAGATGGTGACCAAGATGTGTTAATAACAGGGGAAAATAATTCTAATCAATTTATAACTAAATTATACAGAAACATTTCAAATCGTGTATCATGGCTTGGTAGTGTAAGTACAGATTGGAATAATACAAATAATTGGGAAGATGCTGTATTGCCAAGTTCTACTCAAGAAGCATTTATACCATCATCAAGCACTAATCAACCGATTGTGTCTCAAAATGAAACAGCAGAAGTTTTAGCGCTTAGTTTAGAGAATAATTCAACTTTAGAAATTTCAGGAGTGCTAAAAACGGGGTTAAAAATTAGTAATGATGGCGAAATTACTTTTAAAAGTAATGCTACAAATACTGGTCAGCTAGATACATTTGATGGTAAAATAAGTGGTTCTGGAGATTTCATTGTTGAACGATTCATCCCAGCTGGAAAAAGAGCTTTCCGATTATTGAGTCCGTCAGTAACTACCAACACGAGCATTT
>CBFIGU010000235.1:0-1819 GCA_965662165.1 Psychroflexus sp. | reverse complement strand
GTGATTAAAACCCAGATAATTAATGATAGAGGTATTCATATTTGTAAAAGCATGCTGGCTTGGCAAAAATATGGTAATCAAGAAACGCCTGAATCTACCGGATTGAAAGGTGATAAGTTGGTGGGTAATTACTACGTGAAATTCGATCAAGAATATAAAAAACAAGTAAGCGAGTTAATTGAAAAAGGTCTCGAAGAAAAAGAAGCAAAAACCAAAGCGCCTTTATTAATTGAAGCTCAGCAAATGCTTCAAAAATGGGAGCAAGGTGATGAAGAAGTAGTTTCGCTTTGGAAAAAAATGAACCATTGGGTGTATGAAGGCTTTGAAGAAACCTATAAAAATCTAGGAGTTGATTTCGATAAAAATTACTACGAAAGTGACACCTATTTACTGGGTAAAGATATTGTGACAAAAGGTCTTGAAGATGGCGTTTTCTATAAAAAAGAAGATGGAAGTGTTTGGATAGATTTAACCGATGATGGTTTAGATGAAAAAATCGTACTTCGAGCAGATGGAACTGCCGTGTACATGACACAAGATATAGGAACTGCTATTCAACGTGTGAAAGATTTTGCCATCAATGGAATGGTTTACACTGTTGGAAATGAACAAGATTATCATTTTAAGGTATTGTTTCTTATCTTAAAAAAATTAGGTTTTATTTGGGCAGAAAATTTATACCATTTAAGTTATGGTATGGTTGATTTACCTTCAGGAAAAATGAAGAGTAGGGAAGGGACTGTGGTAGATGCCGACGACCTAATTGTAGAAATGAAAACAACAGCTGGAAAAATTGCGAGCGAATTAGGAAAGCTAGACGGTTATTCTGAAGCTGAAAAAGACGAATTGTATAATACGATTGGTTTAGGGGCTTTAAAATATTACATTTTAAAAGTAGACCCTAAAAAGCGCATCTTATTTAATCCAGAAGAATCGGTAGATTTTCAAGGAAATACTGGACCGTTTATTCAATATACCTATGCAAGAATTCAATCGATTCTTAAAAAGGCACCTGCTAAAAAATCAGTTAAAGAATTTACTTTTCATGAAAAAGAAAAATCACTTATAAAGCAACTGAATTTATATCCTGAAACGGTGCAACAAGCAGCAAGCCAATACAGCCCAGCTATTATTGCAAATTATACCTACGACTTGGTAAAAGAATTTAATTCATTTTACCAAAATGTGAGTATTCTTGGAGCAGATGAAGATGCTCAAATACAAATAAGAGTTGGCCTTTCTAGAAATGTAGCTGAAGTAATTAAAAGTGCATTTGGTTTATTAGGAATTGAAGTTCCAGAACAAATGTAATGTCTTACAACTCCTAATTTTAAGTGTAACCAATTAGGAGTTTTGCTTTTTATGGTTTTTTAAACTCCAGAATACAATACCAAAGCCTATAATTATAAAAGGTAAACTAAGCAATTGCCCTGTATTTAGCAGCCAATCTGCTCGTTCAGGAACTTGAGGCTCTTTAGCATATTCTACAATAAAACGGATAATCCATAAAATACTAAAAAAGACTCCAAAACTTAAACCTAGTGTTTTTCTAATTTCAGTTTTCCAATATAAAAAGTAAAGCAACACAAAAAGTAAAGCATAGCAACCCGCTTCATATAGTTGTGCTGGGTGTCTTGCAAAATCTTCACCTAATTGAACAAATACAACTCCATAATCTGAATGGGTTGGCTTCCCAATAATTTCTGAATTCAAAAAGTTTCCAATTCTTACAAAAATAGCGCCGAAGGAAACAGGAACAACTATGCGGTCTAAAATCCAAAAAACATGTTTTTGAAGCACTTTTTTACTATATAAATAA
>CBFIGU010000234.1:0-1874 GCA_965662165.1 Psychroflexus sp. | reverse complement strand
TTAATTTTCACGATATTTGTTGAAAAGCAAATAATTATGCCTTTCTATCATAAACTCGGTAAAATACCACATAAAAGACACACTATCTTTAAAAAGCCAAATGGGAGTTTGTATTACGAACAACTTTTTGGCACCATAGGTTTCGATGGGATGTCGTCAAATATGTACCATGAGCACAGACCCACTCAAGTAAAAGAAATAGGAAGCCGAAAAAATGTAGCTCCAAAAATAGCTGAAACAAACAATATTCAATCCTATAGATTTCGGGGATTTGAAGTTCCACAGTTTTCAGATTACTTAGAGAGTAGAAAAACAGTTTTGACTAATAGTGATTGCAGTATTATTTTATCTGCTCCTAAAAAATCAACAGATGCGTATTTTTATAAAAATACAGATGCAGATGAAATGATTTTTGTTCATAAAGGAACCGGAAAATTAAGAACGCAATTTGGAAATCTAAACTTTAAATATGGTGACTACTTAATAATCCCAAGAGGAACCATTTATAAATTAGATTTAGATCAAGAAGACAATCGTTTTTTTATTGTTGAATCAAGACGCCCTATTTACACGCCAAAACGATATCGAAATTACTTTGGTCAACTCTTAGAACATTCTCCTTTTTGTGAACGTGATCTAAGAAGACCTGAAGAGCTTGAAACGCATAATGAGCAAGGAGAGTTTTTAATAAAAGTGAAAAAACAAGATGAACTCATAGATTTAATTTACGCAACACATCCATTTGATGTTGTGGGTTACGATGGTTACAACTTTCCTTATGCATTTTCTATTCACGATTTTGAACCCATAACCGGAAGAATTCATCAACCACCACCGGTACATCAAACTTTTGAAACTGATGCATTTGTAGTGTGTTCCTTTTGTCCAAGATTATACGATTATCATCCCGAAAGTATACCTGCACCTTACAATCACAGTAATATAGATAGCGATGAGGTTTTGTATTATGTAGATGGAGATTTTATGAGTAGGAATGATATTGAAGCTGGACATATCTCTTTGCACCCTGCTGGTATTCCACATGGACCACACCCCGGAGCCGCAGAGCGAAGTATTGGTAAGACCAAAACAGAAGAACTCGCTGTAATGGTAGATACTTTTAAGCCTTTACAAGTTACAGAAGATGCCATGAAAATTGCTGATGGTGATTACTTTAAGTCTTGGATTTAGCTTTTAGAAAAAGAATATAGAAAAATGAAAATAGATTGAAATTACAGAAGATAAAATAGGATAACTTCAAAAAATGACTTTCAGCTTTCAAAAAAAACTGAAATTGTCTTTTTTCTAATATCCTTCTTCTCTTAAAAACATATGTATGAAAGAAATAAAATCAGTAAACTACGGACTAGAAAAAATATTTGATGGAGCACAAGATTTCTTGCCTTTACTCGGTACAGATTACGTTGAGCTTTATGTTGGAAATGCCAAACAAGCAGCACATTTTTACAAATCTGCTTTTGGTTTCCAATCGCATGCTTATAAAGGTTTAGAGACAGGAAGTAAAGACAGTGTTTCTTATGTATTAAAACAAGATAAAATACGCTTAGTACTTACTTCACCACTCACATCAAAAAACCCGATTAATAATCATATTGTGAAGCATGGCGATGGTGTAAAAGTAATTGCGCTTTGGGTAGAAGATGCTAAACAAGCTTGGGAAGAAACTACTCAACGTGGTGCTAAATCTTTTATGGAACCAACTACCGAAGAAGATGAAAATGGAGAAGTAGTTCGCTCAGGAATTTATACTTACGGAGAGACTGTTCATTTGTTTGTAGAAAGAAAAAACTACAACGGAAGCTTCCTGCCAGGATTTAGAAAATGGGAAAGTGATTACAAACCAGATTCAGTGG
>CBFIGU010000233.1:0-1889 GCA_965662165.1 Psychroflexus sp. | reverse complement strand
TATCCCGAATATGGATGTCGTAGTAATTTTACTAGGTATGCTTTCAGCTTTGATTGACAATGTCCCAATGGTTGCAGCAACAATGGGTATGTATACCTTCGAGGTAGATAGTCCTGTGTGGCATTTTATCGCTTACTCAGCAGGTACAGGCGGGAGCTTGCTTGTAATTGGTTCAGCTGCAGGTGTAGCTGCCATGGGAATCGAAAAAATTGATTTTATTTGGTATCTTAAAAAAATCACTTGGTTAGCTTTGGTTGGTTTTCTGGGAGGTGCAGGTATTTTTGTATTTATTGAATATTTTTTCTACAACTAAGATAAAAATCTAAAAGTTAACAATTAAATTTTAAATTTGACGTTATTACACAGAAGCTATTACTTATGATTTACACGATTTTACAAGAAGTTTCTTCAGAACAAGCTGAAGGTGTTTCTGAAGAGAAAACCCTATCAGTAATCGATTTAATTTTTAGCGGTGGCGCTGGTGGTACAATTATTATCGCCATTCTTGCTGTCTTGCTTTTTGTAGCCTTTTACATCTATTTTGAACGTTTATTTGCCATCAAGGCAGCTTCAAAAACAGATAAAGATTTTATGAATAAAATTAAAGATAACGTTACAAATGGTAATATTGAAGCGGCTAAAATGCATTGTGCTCAAGAAAATTCTCCTGTAGCTAGATTAACAGCTAAAGGTATTTCCCGTATTGGAACTCCGCTTGAAGATATTAATACGGCTATAGAAAATGCCGGGCGTTTAGAAGTCTACAAATTAGAAAAAAATGTAAGTGTGCTTGCAACTATTGCCGGTGCAGCACCTATGATAGGATTTTTAGGGACAGTTATCGGTATGGTTTTAGCGTTTTACGAATTAGCCACAAGTAGTGGGCAAGCTGAAATGGGCTCGCTAGCCGAAGGTATATACACAGCCATGACAACAACTGTAGCTGGTTTAATTGTAGGTATTATTGCTTACATTGCTTACAATCACTTAGTGGTTAAAACGGATAAAGTTGTGCATCAAATGGAAGCCACAGCAGTCGACTTTTTAGACTTACTTAACGAGCCTACTTAATTCTAACTTATGAATTTACGCGGAAGAAATAAAGTTAGCCCAGAATTTAGCATGTCGTCTATGACAGACATCGTGTTTTTATTGCTGATATTTTTCATGCTAACTTCGCCAGTAATTACGCCAGAAGCTCTTGATTTAATTTTACCAAAAGCTAAAGGTAAAACAACCAATAAGCAAAATGTGTCTGTAAGTATCACAAAAGACTTGAAATACTATGTTGATGGAGAGCAAGTGCCGCTTAAAAATTTAGAAACAGCTTTAAAATCTAAGTTAAATGGCGTAGAACAACCGACTGTTATTTTAAGAGCAGAAAAGGATGTAATTTTACAAAAAGCGGTCGACGTCATGTCTATTGCTAATGACAATAAATACAAACTTGTTTTAGCAGTAAAACCAAACTAAATTGAAGTTCCTTAAGACAAAACACGAACGTAAATCATTTATTATTACCACTGTAATATATACTATTATTTTGGTCTTGATGTTTATGTTTGGATTTAAATATTTCGATCCACCAAAAGAAAAAGGAATTGCCGTTAATTTTGGTACAACCGATTTTGGCGCAGGAGAAGTTCAACCTCAAAAACCTATAAAAACCGCACCTGTTCAGCATACTCCAGAACCAACGCCTGTAGAAGAGGCAGCATCAGCCATAGAAGAGGAAGAAGTCATCAACCAAACTACTGAAGATGCGCCTGTAATTAAAGATGATAAGAAAGAACAACCAAGGGAAGTTCAAAAAGAAAAACCAGAAAAGCAACCAGAAGAGGTTCAGCCTAAAAAAGAACCTAAAGAGCAAGAAGAACCCAAAAAGCCTG
>CBFIGU010000232.1:0-1908 GCA_965662165.1 Psychroflexus sp. | reverse complement strand
CAATGAAAATATTCAACTGATTAAAAAATACTTTCCAAAGCTCAAGATTGTGGCGCGCGGAAACAAGATTAGAGCCTACGGCGATGAAGATTTGCTGGATGAATTCGATAAGCGTTTTGAAATGATTACCAATCATTTTTCTAAATACAATAGTATAAATGAAAATAGTATTGAGCGCATTTTAACCAGTGAAGAGAAAAATGATTTTCAAACTTCGAAAGCAGCAGACCAAACCATTCTTCATGGTGTTGGCGGTAAGATTATAAAAGCACAAACACATAACCAACGAAGATTAGTTGAAGCTGCGAGCAAAAATGATATGGTATTTGCTGTTGGACCTGCAGGAACAGGAAAAACCTATACTAGCGTTGCCTTAGCTGTAAAAGCGCTTAAAGAAAAACAAGTAAAACGAATTATTTTAACTAGACCAGCGGTTGAAGCAGGAGAAAATTTAGGTTTCTTACCAGGAGATTTAAAAGAAAAATTAGATCCATACATGCAACCTTTGTACGATGCTTTACGAGATATGATTCCGCATGAAAGATTAGAAACTTTTATAGAAAAAGGAATCATTCAAATAGCACCGATGGCATTTATGCGTGGGCGAACGCTCGACAATGCTTATGTTATTTTAGATGAAGCACAAAATACATCTCATGCACAAATGAAGATGTTTTTAACCCGAATGGGAAAACATGCCAAGTTTATTATTACAGGTGACCCTGGACAGGTAGATTTACCAAGGAGAATAATTTCAGGCTTAAAAGAAGCTTTATTGGTGTTGCAAAATGTGAAAGGTGTTGGGGTTATTTATTTAGACGATAAAGATGTAATTAGACATAAATTAGTAAAACGTATTATTGCTGCATATAAGTCAATTGAAAATCAAGATTAATTTGAATGGAAAATAAGACCTTAACCAAAACCGACCTTAAAATAGAAAAAATACAATCTATTTATCACGGTAAAGTTCGTGAAGTTTACGAACTAGAAGATAATCAATTATTAATGGTTGCTACCGATAGATTAAGTGCTTTTGATGTAGTATTACCACAAGGTATTCCATTTAAAGGGCAAATTTTAAATCAATTAGCGTTACATATGCTAAATGCCACTGCAGATTTGGTACCCAATTGGCTAACGGCAAGTCCAGACCCCAACGTTAGTATAGGTGAAAAATGCACTCCATTTAAAGTAGAAATGGTAATTCGTGGTTATTTAGCGGGTCATGCTTTTAGAGAGTATAAAGCAGGAAAACGTAAATTATGTGGAGTAGATTTGCCAGATGGTTTAAAAGAAAATGATGCTTTCCCAAGACCCATTATTACACCTACTACAAAAGCTGCTATGGGAAATCATGATGAAGATATTTCTAAGGAAGCCATACTGCAACAACAAATTGTAACTCCAGAAGATTATGCAATTTTAGAAGATTATACTTATAAGCTTTTTGCTCGTGGAACTGAAATAGCAGAAAAGCAAGGCTTAATTTTAGTGGACACTAAATATGAATTTGGTAAAACCGCTGATGGAAAGATTGTAGTTATCGATGAAATACATACGCCTGACTCTTCAAGATATTTTTACTTAGAAGGTTATCAAGAAAGACAAAACCAAGGAAATAAACAAAAGCAATTATCCAAAGAATTTGTAAGAGAATGGCTTATTGAAAATGGCTTTCAAGGTAAAGAAGGGCAAAAAGTTCCAAATTTGCCAACTGAGTTTATTCAACTCATTACCGAGCGATATATTGAGTTATTTGAGAAGATTACAGGAGAAAGTTTTGTAAAAGCAAATACCGAGAATATTCATCTAAGAATACAAAATAATCTTGATGCATATTTTTCAAAAAAAGTAAAATGAAGAAAATAAAGTGAATAAAAAAAGGCAAGCTACCTACATCACACC
>CBFIGU010000231.1:0-1933 GCA_965662165.1 Psychroflexus sp. | reverse complement strand
TAAAAGTGTTGACTATTTTTACCTTGAATCTGATTCAACAGGATTAAGAAAAAAAGTACAACCAAGCTTATTAGGAAAACATAAAATAACTGAAAGCAATGAGAATTTCACATTCATAACTACAAATGACAGCTTAAAGATTAAATTTTCTTCACCTTATGATGCTTGGACAGAAGATGTTTTAGAATTAACTGAAAATAAATTAATATTAAAAAACAACCAATCTATCATCTACACTTACAAACGTTTTAAACCTATTGAAGTTGAGCAGCAATGAAGTATAAAGATAAAAAAAGAAGTCGTGAAGAACAAAGTATGAAGGACTTGTTAGGTGCTTTTAAAAAAAACCTTAAGTTGGAGAAAGGCCTCAATAAAGTTGAAGTAGAAGAACTTTGGTTTAAAGAGCTCGGCTCGGGAATTAAAAATTACACCGAAAAAGTAACTTTTACAAATGGGAAATTAATTGTAAAACTTAGCTCTTCTACACTAAGAGAAGAACTAAGTTATGGAAAGTCTAAATTAGTAGCAAGATTAAACGAGCAATTGAAAGAACCACTTATAGAGCAGATAATACTGCGCTAGCTCGTTAATCCTGGAATATCTGGAAGTCCATCTTTTGCTACAGCAGAAATTTCAGCTTCATTAACTTCTGTGGCATTTTTAATTGCACGATTTAAGGTTACAATCAAATAATCTTCTAATTGATCTTTATCTTTTAGCAATTCATCATCAATTTCAATTGTTTTAATTTCACGATTGGCTGAAACAACAACTTTTAAAAGCGAGTCATTAGATTGCTCTGAAATACTAACGCTATCTAAGCGTTTTTTGGTTTCTTCAACTTTAGCTTGGGTTTCTTTAAGTTTTCCCATCATGCCCATCATATCTCCAAACATAATTTAATTTTTTAAGCAAAGATATAAAACAAGCTTAGATTTTTATTTTACAACCAAATATTCTATCAGATGAGATAAAAAGAAATTAGGAACTATTTATTTATATTATTTTATGAGAGATTTGGTATAATAATCTTCAACTATTGATTTTGTTCTAGTACATCAAGTTTTATCAGTTCTTTATTCATTAGAGTTTTCTAGACAATTATATTTGTACAAAATTTTTTATTTTGAATACACCACCAAAAGCAAAACAAATACCTAAGAAGTTAGTAAAACATAACGATGAAAGAATAGATGAATTTTATTGGCTTAATGAACGTGATAACCCAGGAGTTAAAGCTTATTTAGAGGCCGAAAATAATTACTATTCAAAAGAAACTGAGCATTTAAAGGGTTTTACAGATGATTTGTTTGCTGAAATGAAATCTCGCATAAAAGAAGATGATGAATCTTTGCCTTACTTTTTAAATGAATATTGGTATCAAGCTAAGTTTGAAACTGGAAAAGATTATCCTATTTACGTCAGAAAATTTCAATCTTTAGGAGCAAAAGAAGAGCTTTTATTTGATGTTAATAAAATGGCTGAAGCTCATGATTATTATAAATTAAGCTGTGTCGCTATTTCTCCTGATAATACAATGGCAGCCTTTGGAGTAGACAATGTTAGCCGAAGAGAATATACTATTCAGGTTAAAAATTTAAAAACGGGTGAAATTCTTCCTACTAAAATTGAAAAAACAACCGGAAGCTCTTGCTGGGCTAATGACAATAAAACCCTATTTTACACTCGAAAAGATCCGCAAACTTTAAGGTCGTATCAAATCTATAAACATGTTTTAGGAACCGACGTGAGTCAAGACCAATTAGTGTATCAAGAGGATGATGAAACTTATAATTGTTTTGTTTATAAATCAAAGTCAAAGCAATTCATTATTATAGGTTCATCAAGCACATTACAAGACGAGTATCGATTTATCAATGCAAATACGCCTGATGCCCAGTTTCAAGTTTTTCAAGAACGTCAACCAGAACTT
>CBFIGU010000230.1:0-1937 GCA_965662165.1 Psychroflexus sp. | reverse complement strand
GCTACCTACATCACACCGCTACGACCATCTACCCTTGCTGCGTTCCCGCCCTGGGGGATTCGACAGGAGCTGGTTGTGTAGGACTTGCCGGCTGCAAATATACAATCTTTAGTAATCTTAACAAGTAATTTTTCTCTTTAAATTCATAATTTAGCCTAATCAAATAATTATATTTATATGCGTTTTATTAAACACTTGTTTTTCATTTTTTTAGCTCTTCAATTTATAGCTTGTGAAGATGATTTAAGCAAAAAAGTTAGTTTAAAATTTCCTGATAATCAAACAAAAGTTCAATTAGGAAATCAACTTACTGCTACGATAAACATCCCGAAAGAAGGTAAAATTTCTGGAGAAGTAAAATTACAGGATGAAGTAGTTTCAATTAAAGACAGAAAAATTGTAATCCCAATTACCAATAAAATGTTGCTAGGTAAGCATCAAATAAAGGTAAATTTTACTTTAGATAATGAAAGCTTTTCTATTCAAAAAGAAATAGAAATCATCAATAATGCACCACCTAAATTAATGGGATACTCCATAATAAATACTTATCCACATAACCCAACGGCCTATACGCAAGGATTAGAATTTGTAGGGGATACTTTATACGAAGGAACTGGCCAATACAAAGAGTCTACTTTAAGAAAAGTAGATTATAAAACAGGGAAAGTTCTTCAAAAAGTTAATTTACCCGATCAGGTTTTTGGTGAAGGAATCAGTATTTTAGATGGAAAAATTTACCAATTGACTTGGCGATCTGGTTATGGATATATTTATGACTTAAAAACATTTGAAGAAACTGGAAAATTTTCTTTCAATAATAGTGCAGAAGGCTGGGGGCTTTGTAACGATGGAAAACGTTTTTATAAAAGCGATGGAACCGACAAAATTTGGCTTTTAGAACCAGAAACTATGAAAGAATTGAGTTACATACAGCCCACTACACATAAAGGAACCAATAAACAATTAAATGAATTGGAATGGGTAGATGGTAAAATTTATGCCAATACCTATCAACGAGACGGTGTAGCTGTCATTAATCCTAAAAACGGTGCTATTGATGCCATAATTGATTTCCGTGGATTAAGAGATTTAATTGATAAATCTTCAAATTTTGATCCATTAAACCATGTATTGAATGGGATTGCGGTTCATCCAGAAACAGGAAATTTATTTGTTACAGGAAAAAACTGGGATAAACTTTTTGAAGTAGAAATTTTTGAAAAATAATATTTTAAAAGTTTCGTTTTTCCAATACTAATTCATGTTTTAAAACATACAACATATTGAAACTAATTTTAAAAAAACATTTCATATTTCGACTAGGTCTAATTCTATTTTTTGGAAGCCTAATTTTATTTTCATCTTCATGTAGAGATGATTTTAAAACCGTTCAAAGTTTTGGAGAATTAAGTTTTTCGACTGATACTTTGTTTTTAGATACCGTATTTACAAATACATCTTCCAGTACCTATCAATTTAAGGTTTATAATCGTAGTAATAAAGATATTTCGATTCCAACTATTAATTTGGGGGAAGGTGAAAACTCCAATTACCGATTAAATGTAGATGGTATACCAGGAAAGACATTTGAAAATATTGAAATTTTAGCAAAAGATAGTTTGTTTGTTTTTGTTGAAGTTACCGCAGATATCGATCAATTGGCTAACGATGGCTTTCAATTTACATACGAAGATGTAATTGAATTCGATTCTGGTGTAAACCAGCAAAATGTAAGGTTAATCACACTTATACAGGATGCAGTTTTTCTATTTCCACAACGATTTGATGATGGTACTACAGAACGCTTGTCATTGGGTTTAAATGAAGATGGAGAAGAAATTTTTATTGAAGGCTTTTTCTTAGATGACGATCATTTAAATTTCACCAACGAAAAACCCTATGTAATTTACGGTTTTGCAGGAGTACCTAGCGGA
>CBFIGU010000229.1:0-1967 GCA_965662165.1 Psychroflexus sp. | reverse complement strand
TTGTTTTTGCACCTTATTTACTTTATTTATTATCTAAAGAAAAAGGAGATTTAAAAGGAGTATTAATAGGAAATAGATAAAAACTACCGCCAACAAAGCATATAGCTTATGGCGGGTGAAGCGTTGCCAGCAAGTTTTTCGCTCCGTAGCCAAGTCAGGTTTCGGTGGACAGGAAAGTGCTTCGAAACCGCCACAAGCCATATGCAAACCGTTGTGTAGCATTAAAAAAAGTGAACTTTCCTGAAATAGGTTGACTAAAAATTAAACCCTTAATTATAGTCACTTATGAAACCCAAAAAAGAACACTGGCGAAAAAAAAGCTACCAAAAAGTAACTCTCGAGACCAAACTTTTAGTCGTTGACCAAATTCTAAACGGTCAAGTTTCCACAAACTTTGCTTCTAAAAAATATGATGTTCCTAGAACAACCATTACCTATTGGTTGAGAAAATACAGTACCTTGGTCCAACAAAATACTGGTATGAGTAAAGACAAGGAAATAAAAAAGCTTAAGGAAAAGATTGAAGAACTAGAGTTTCAAAAAGACTTTCAACAGGACATTATTGCTGATATGGAGCTTATTACTGGAGTGGATATGTCAAAAAAGTCATTGCCCAAAACATTAGCAAAAGAGATAGAACTAAAGAAGAAAAACCGTTTAAAAGAAAATGGCTCTATGGATGTTTTGGGATCTCTAAACAAGCCTTCTATAAACGACTCAAAGTCCAACAAAAGAAAGAAATAGATCATCAAAAAATGATAAAGATGGTCAAGGACTACCGTAAAAAAGTAGGTTCTAAAACAGGAGAAATCAAGCTTCATGATGGCCTTAAAGAAGACTTTATAAATGCTGACATTAAGATAGGTAGAGATAAGTTTTACCGCTTTTTAAGACTACATAAACTGCTAATCCCTAAAACAAAAAAATTACATTACAACAACTAATTCAAACCACATGTTCAAGAAATATAGAAACCTAGTAAAAGATCAAGTGCCAAATAGGCCAGAACAACTCTGGGTAAGTGATATCACCTATATCAAAGCCCAATACGGACATAATTATCTTGCGCTAGTCACAGACGCTTATTCTAAGCAGATTATGGGATATAAGCTCGACAATCATATGAGAACATCGCTTTGTATAGAAGCACTTGCTATGGCTATTAAAAATCGTAAATATCCTAATCAAAAGCTTATTCATCATTCAGATAGGGGATTTCAATATTGTAATCCTAGATATACGGAATTTGCAGAAAGTAGCAACATCATAATGAGTATGACAGAACAATACGATCCATATGAAAACGCCATTGCAGAACGAATCAACAGAACACTTAAATACGAGTATGGCCTAAAACAAATCATTAAAGACACTGATTTAGCTCAAAAAATGACCGAGCAAGCTGTATATATTTACAATAATTTGAGAACACATTTTAGTCTAAACTTGAGAAAACCAGTCGATATTCACTTAAATCCAAATATTAAATATAAATCCTATCGAAAAAATAAAGTAAATTTGCCTGAATTAACAATCTAAAAACAGAACTAGTTCAGAATATTTTTTGCCTTCTAAACGGCTAAAAAAATATTTTGAACGTCCAAAAAAAACCAAAAAAAGGTCAACCTATTTCAGTATAATACAAAAAAATACTCTAAAATAAATATTGAGTGTTCAAATATAATGTTGGGAACTAACCGAAAAGTCAAATGAATTCTGAAGTAGGGAATAAAATAATAGCAAAATGAAAACTAATTTAATTTTTATCTTATCATTTATTTTTTTTGCGTGTAATGACGATAAAACAAATGAAAATGGAGAATTAGAAACAACAAATTTATCTGAAAGTGTAAAATATGATTCCAATAATTTCAGTGAGTTATTATTAATGGAACCAAACGACAAAAATCTTTCTGAAAACACCCTAAAATCTAAAATTAATAAAGGCTTTCTTTCGAATGAAGAAG
>CBFIGU010000228.1:0-1969 GCA_965662165.1 Psychroflexus sp. | reverse complement strand
TTCTAATAACTTAGCAGAACGCACAACACCTAAATCAATTATAGAAAGAACTGGTATCTCTGGATCAGGGACCGATTTTAAGATGGGATTCAGAATAGGATCTATGTCTTGTGTTGGGTTCATTAAAATTAGTATTTAAAGTTTAAAACTAATAATTTAATTTGTAAGGCTCGTAAATGCACTGAGTATTAACTAATGTTTTATAAAACATACACTTCAGAAAGAAAACCTTGCATTCATAAAATTAAATTGATGTCTAACTCTAAACAACAAAAACGTGTTGGAATGATTGGCTTTGGTCTTGAAATAACGGAGTATATTACCTATTGATTTCTGTTTGAAGTCTTCTCGCTTGTCATTTAGAAAAGAATCAAGCTGATTCAGAAAAAAGCAAATTGAAAACGTTCAAAAGTGAAGTTATTTTGTTGTTGAATATTAATCTTAACTACAATGAAAAAATCATTACTTTTATTTTCTTTTTTAATTTCGGCTGCATGGTGTAGCATACATGCACAAAATGTTAACATTCCTGATGCTAATTTTAAAAATTACTTACTTAACAATACAGCTATCAATACAGACGGTAATGCTGAAATATCTGTGGCGGAGGCAACAGCGTTCACTGGTGATATATTGGTAAATGGATTATCAATTTCTGACTTAACAGGTATAGAAGCATTTGTAAATATTACTAGATTAGATTGTTACAATAACAATCTAACTTCTATAGATGTTGCTAATAACCTAGCATTAACGCGTTTACACTGTAGTGATAATCAAATTACAACTTTAGATATTAGTGTTAATACATCGATTATAGACATTCAATGTCATAATAATGGTGTTTTGACTGAATTAAATATCGCTAATGGTAATAACAGCAACATTACATATATGAAAGCCTATGGAAATAGTTTATCCTGTATTCAAATAGACCCTAATTTTACACCACCTAATGATGTAGGAGTTTTTAGTCAAGGTTGGACAAAAGGTGCTACCGCGTTTTATAGTGACAATTGTGCTGCTCTTAATCAAGTGGTAAATATTCCCGATACTAATTTTAAAAACTTTTTGTTAAGCGATAACAACATCAATCTAAATGGAGATGCTGAAATAACGATGGCCGAAGCTCAATCTACTACTACGTTAATTATGGATGGTATAGGTATTGCAGACTTAACAGGTATTGAAGCTTTTACCAATTTAACGCGTTTAGATGTGCCTAACAATAGTTTAACTACTATAGACGTGAGTAATAACTTATCATTAACACGTTTACATGTTGGTTTTAATAACCTAACAAGTTTAGATATTCGTTTAAATACAAGTATCAATGAATTATTTTGTCATGAAAATAGTTCATTAGAAACTTTGTTGATTTCTAATGGAAATAACAGTAATTTCCTTTTTATGAAAGCTTATAATAATCCCAGTTTAACATGTATACAGGTAGATGCTGGATTTTCACCACCAGCAAATAGTGGTCAATTTGCGCAAGGTTGGACTAAGGATTCTCAAACAAGTTATAGCGTTAATTGTGTTCCTTCAATATATTATGTAGATGCAGCAGCAACAGGAGCAAACGATGGAAGTTCTTGGAGTAATGCTTACACTAGTGTAACAGATGCTTTAGCAAATACTAGTTTAAATGATGTTGTTTGGGTAGCAAAAGGTACTTATACTTTAGTAGATAAAAACACGCCAATAGTGGTAAATACTAACGAAGTTGATATTGTTGGTGGTTTTGCTGGAACCGAAACAACTTTAGCAGATAGAGATTTAACTTTAATGCATACTACAAATGCAACCATTTTTACAGGTGATATTAATGGTGATGATATTGATGGAGATTTCTCATCGAATAAAAGCGATAATGCAGAGCGTTTATTTGAACTAAGAACAAGCAACGTCACTTTTGATGGTATTATTTTTGAAAACATTTACGATACTTCACAATCTGGAGGTGTTG
>CBFIGU010000227.1:0-1969 GCA_965662165.1 Psychroflexus sp. | reverse complement strand
TTTAGCAATACTAAATTTAGTTTCTTTAGGCAAGACTAAATGCTTCAACTTAGAAAACGAAGAATTGGTGACCGATGAGTTGAAATTTTTAGAAATATGTTCTTCATCCTTTTTTGAAAGTTTAGTGACTGGAATACGAAGTTCATCGTTCATATCCAGTTCCCTTTCATATAAGTAAGGATTGTATTTCTTTACTTCTTCAATTGAAATACCAAAAGATTTAGAAATACTATACAAGGTTTCTTTGGGGCTAACTTTATAAAGCGTAAAATCTACCTTTTTAGCTCCAGCTGGAATTTCATTTACAGGTATAATTAGTTTTGGAACTTTTAATACTTCATTTTTATTTACATCAGGATTTAAATTAAGGATTGCACTTTCAGAAACCTTATACTTTTTAGCAATGCTTGAGACGGTTTCGCCATTCTGTACTGCATGAGCAATATAATTTTGTGCAAAAGAAAATTGTACTACACCAAAAAATACTAATCCTAATATAAAATATTTGAAATTTACTCCCATTCAATTGTTGCTGGTGGTTTAGAACTGATATCGTAAACAACACGATTTACGCCTTTAACCTGGTTTATAATTTTATTTGAAGTTTCTTGAAGAAACGCATAAGGTAAGTCTACCCAATCTGCCGTCATACCATCGGTAGACTCTACTGCTCGTAAACTAACTACTTTTTCGTAAGTACGCTCGTCTCCCATTACTCCAACCGAAGATACCGGTAACAGCATGGCTCCGGCTTGCCAAACTTTATCGTATAAATTCCATTTTCTAAGTCCTGAAATAAATATATGATCTACTTCTTGTAAGATTCGTACTTTTTCTGAAGTAATATCTCCTAAAATTCGAATTCCTAAGCCCGGACCCGGAAATGGGTGTCTACCTAATAATTGATTAGAAATGCCTAGTTCTGCTCCTACTCTACGCACTTCATCTTTAAATAACATACGTAAGGGTTCAACCACTTTTAATTTCATAAAGTCTGGAAGTCCACCAACATTATGGTGAGATTTTATGGTAACCGAAGGCCCGTTTACCGAAACCGATTCAATTACATCAGGATAAATAGTCCCTTGAGCTAAAAAACTTACATCTTTAATTTGATGTGCTTCATCATCAAAAACTTCAATAAAAGTATTTCCGATTTTTTTACGCTTAGTTTCTGGATCTGTAATTCCTGCTAAAGCGTCTAAAAATCGCGAAGAAGCATCTACTCCTTTTACATTTAAGCCCATTCCTTTATATTGCTCTAATACTGAGCTAAATTCATTTTTACGTAACAAACCATTGTTTACAAAAATGCAGTACAAATTTTTTCCGATGGCTTGATGAAGCAATACAGCAGCCACACTAGAATCTACGCCACCGCTTAAGCCTAAAACAACTTTTTGATCTCCCACTTTTTGTTTGAGTTCTGAAACAGTTAAATCTACAAAACGCGCTGGGGTCCAAGTTTGCGGAACACCTGCTATTTCTACTAAAAAGTTCTTTAAAATTTGAGCTCCATCTTTGGTATGATACACTTCGGGATGAAATTGCAGTCCAAAAGTATCTTCGCCATCAATACGGTAAGCAGCGTTTAATACATCTTCTGTACTGGCAAGCCGTACTGCATTTGTAGGAAGCTCTTTTATACTATCGCTATGCGACATCCAAACTTGAGAATCTTCCTTAACGTCTTTAAACAATATTTCTGATGCTTTAATTACACTCAACTTAGCTCTACCAAATTCGCGTGTATTCGATGGTGCCACTTCCCCACCAAAATGATGAGCAATGTGCTGTGCTCCAAAGCATACCGCTAAAAGCGGAAGTTTGCCTTTTATTGCACTTAAATCTGGCATCGGTGCATCTTCAGAACGAACTGAAAATGGACTTCCAGATAAAATAACTGCTTTAAATTCGTTTAAATTTTCTGGTATTTTGTGAAAAGGATGTATTTCACAATAAATATTGA
>CBFIGU010000226.1:0-2004 GCA_965662165.1 Psychroflexus sp. | reverse complement strand
TGAACAGTAACAGATTCAAATGCATCATTTGCGGTAAGCGATCCATAAGAATTCACGGTTGAGAATTTGATCACTTTCTTATCGGTAGTTGGACCAAAGTACCAACCTTTCATCGTAAAGCTCAACGTCCAAATAAGTGCACGCCTTTCTTCAAAAGATCCTTCGTAAGTATCTTCGGTAGTAATCGAGTTTAAAATAATTGGTACATCAAGATAATACTCAAGATCATCGATCAATTTTACCGATGGTGTAAACTCTGGCTTAAAGAATGGAAGAATCTGTTCAATGATTTTAGTACCATCTTCCATATACTTTGTCATGATATTTAATTCAAACTCAAGATTATATGGCGTAGGTGATAAAGCTGTTTTATAACTACCATTATCATTTTGAATAGCAACAGAATTGCGAAAAGCACTTGTCAACTTACGTTCGCCGTCATAAGTCATACCAGTAATTTCAAACGACATGCGTGGTAAGATCATAGCAGGGGCAGTCAAGTTTGGATCTTGCTCGATTTTTGCAAGAAACTTTTGCATAGGTCCATAAGCAATTGGAATCTTAATTGACTGTGTAAGATTATCTTGGTTATCTCTACGATATATTACAATATCATTAAACAAGGTACCGAACATCGCCACGTAGCGTCTTGTTGTCTCGTTATAAAAGCGATTTCCGAACAATTTTTTAAACCTTTGTAGCTTTTTATATAAATATATTTATATGATTCGCGGGATGGCAGTCCCCAATCATTCTAGAAATACAAAGGGAGATTTCCAGCTATGACTATTTATAAACCTTACACATATCTTATTGGATGGTCTAACCTCAATAAGTACTACTATGGCGTGCGCTATGCAAAAGGATGTAATCCGGACGATTTGTGGAAAAAATATTTCACATCTTCTTCTTATGTTTCACAACTTAGAGAAGACATGGGTGAGCCAGATATAATCAAAATACGAAAAACATTTGACTCTGCTGAAAAAGCTTGTTTATGGGAACAAAAAGTTTTAAAAAAACTTAAAGTGTGGGAAAATCAAAAGTGGATTAATAAAGGTTATCATGGTTTATATCATAAAGCTGATGGAAGCACTTCAAAATTAATATCTAAAAATACGCGATTAGCAATGGATAATGATAAACTTAAAAAGCATTTATCTAAAAAAGCTAAACAACGTGGTATCGCAAAAGTGTGTTGTTTAGTATGTAAAAAAGAAATAGATATTGCTAATTTTAAAAGACATTTAGACTCTCACAATGGAATAAAAGTTTTTTATATAACTAACGGTATTTGTCAGAAAAGGATAACTGATGAAAGTCAAATACCAAAAGGATGGAAAAAAGGCAGATTACCGCTCCCAAAAGAAATGGGTAAAAAAATAAGTAAAGCTAATAAAGGTAAAAAAAGGCCAAATATATCAAAAGCTAACAAAGGTCGTAAATTTACAGATGAACATAAAAATAAAATAAGTAATATTGCTTCAAAAAGAAAACTAATAACAAATGGTAAT
This sequence comes from Psychroflexus sp., assembly GCA_965662165.1. Taxonomy (GTDB): domain Bacteria; phylum Bacteroidota; class Bacteroidia; order Flavobacteriales; family Flavobacteriaceae; genus Psychroflexus. The sequence continues at coordinate 490 of CBFIGU010000226.1, read as the reverse complement.
CAAAGAAAATGGTTACATGAATGCGATGTATTACCAAAGGATTGGTGGTATGTAAAATCTTAATAATCTGGTGATTCAGAAAATGGATTTGTTTCACTAAAATCGAGTACTGCATCTGCTTCTTGTTCAATAGTAAAGTTATCAGCAAATGCATCAACCGAATCAACATTTGCAAACGCTGTATTAGACGTAATATCAAAACCTTCCCAACGAGTATCAATTTCATCAATACCAGTTTGGAATCTTTCACCAGAAAATTCGAATAACTCTACACGAAGATCATATGTCTGTAAACTACCCATCTGATAGAAAATAGCTTCATGTTCAACGTGCATGACCTCAAAGAATTTTCCATTAAGAGGAAAGTAAATTAAATCACCTTCATTAGGTCGAACTTCTTCTGTATAACGATTTACTTCTGCATCAAACGTACGAATAGCAACAGTCAACGTCATACTGTCTCGAATTTGTAAACCAAATTTTGAAAGAG
>CBFIGU010000225.1:0-2013 GCA_965662165.1 Psychroflexus sp. | reverse complement strand
TTGAGCACCTTGCCCAGGAAATACATATGCTTTCATAATTTGTTCAATTTTTGCAAAAGCAAAGTTAACGAGTTTATTCAACTAGATTGGTTTAAAAGTTAGATTTTTAAAATATGCTTTTAATGAAATACAAACTTATCATTTCAAATTAGCTTCAAATTACTCTATCTTCCACTTCATAAACTACTTGATTTACCTATCTTTGCACTTTATTTAAAGATGATTCAACTACACGACTTACAGTTTCAAGCTTACCTTTCTTCAGAAGAAATTCAACAAACCGTAAAAACACTTGCCCAAGAATTAAGTACAACTTACGCTGACAAAAATCCAATTTTTGTGGGTGTTTTGAATGGCGCATTTATGTTTTTATCAGATTTACTCCAGAATTTTGAAAGCGATTGCGAAGTTGAATTTGTTAAGATGAAATCTTACGAAGGAACTTCAACAACCGGAAATGTTAAAGTAGATTTAGATTTTCCAAATTTAGAAAATAGGCACGTAATTGTAGTTGAAGATATTGTAGATACCGGAAACACGCTAGTAACTATGCACGAGTTACTACAATCTAAAAACACTAAATCTCTGGCGTATTGCAGTTTGTTTTTAAAGCCAGAAGTTTATAAAAAAGACTTAGAAATAGATTTTGTAGGCATGGCTATACCCAATAAATTTATTGTGGGTTATGGTTTAGATTACAATGGTTTAGGAAGAAATTTACCAGAAATATATCAACTTAAAGCTTAATTAAAATGACAAATATTGTTTTATTTGGCCCTCCAGGCGCAGGAAAAGGAACACAAGCAGATCTTATAAAAGAAAAATACAACTTAATACACATTTCTACGGGAGATGTATTTCGTTACAATATTAAAAACGAAACGGCTTTAGGTAAAAAAGCAAAGTCGTATATAGATAAAGGAGCTCTTGTACCTGATGAAGTTACGATAGATATGTTAGCTAAAGAAGTAGATAAGCACTTAAGCGATTCTAATGGATATATATTTGATGGATTCCCAAGAACCAAAGCCCAGGCTGAAGCGTTAGATGCACTCGTAAAAGAAAAAGGAACGCAAGTAAATGCTATGATTGCCTTAGAAGTTGATGATGAAGTATTGGTTAAGCGACTTTTAGAAAGAGGGAAAACTTCTGGAAGAAAAGATGATGCAGACGAAAATATAATTAGAAACAGAATTAAGGTTTATTACAACGAAACTGCAATTTTAAAAGATTACTACAAAGCTCAACACAAATTTTATAGCATTAATGGAGTTGGAAGTATAGAAGAAATTACTGCTCGTATTAGTGATGTAATGGACAAGCTTTAAACACTAATATTTCAATAAAATTGAAATATTTTATTTTTAAGAGTTTATTAATTAAATTCTGAAGATAGAACTCTAAACAAGATTTATATCTTGATAATTATTCAGATTAAACATAAACACAATGACCGAAGGTAATTTTGTAGATTATATAAAAATTCACTTAGCATCTGGTAAAGGTGGGAAAGGATCCACACATTTAAGGCGAGAAAAATATATTCCAAAAGGAGGTCCAGATGGTGGTGATGGCGGTCGTGGTGGTCACGTAATCATCAAGGGAAATAAAAATCTTTGGACATTATTTCATCTCAAATTTAAAAGACACATTAAAGCCACTCATGGTGGTGATGGTGGTAAACAAACCAGTACGGGTGCAGATGGAGAAGATCAATTTATAGAAGTGCCATTAGGTACAGTTATTCGAGACACCAAATCGAATAAAATTATTAAAGAAATAACCACCGACGGTGAAGAATATATTGCTGCTCAAGGTGGTAAAGGCGGTAAAGGGAATGCACATTTTAAATCTTCAACCAACCAAACACCTCGCTACGCACAACCAGGTATCGATGGGCAAGAAGTAGATGTAACTTTAGAATTGAAAATTCTTGCCGATGTAGGTTTAGTGGGTTTTCCAAATGCAGGAAAATCTACTTTACTCTCCGTAATAACCGCAGCTAAACCTAAA
>CBFIGU010000224.1:0-2012 GCA_965662165.1 Psychroflexus sp. | reverse complement strand
TGCATCATAGAAATTAATTTGTAACTGGTTTGACCTATCACCGTCTACATTGGCATTCAAAATAGAAGTAAGTGATGCGGGAGCTTCAACAACGTCTGTGTCAATATTAACAACCAAACCACTTAAATCTATTACTTCTGCATTTATCCCTGTTGCTACATTATTAAATCTTAACGCAGAATTTCCACTTACCGTTATACTCGTTCCATTTTGAAATTGTAATTCATCAATAATGGTGTTTGGATTAGCACAACTTCTTTCACAATACTGAACATCTACTGTATATTCTAAAGCATTAGGACAAAAATTAACATCAGCAGTATATTGTACACGCAGGCTAATTCCAGGCACACCTCCACCAATATCTATAACAGAAACAGTCTGATTAATTGGTGATGTTAAAGCAACTAAACTTCCAACACATTGTTGACCAGTTTGCAGTCCTGTGATAGCAGAACCACCGTTAATTGAGAGAGAAAACACTTCAGTAGCTCCGTTCATATCTCCATCTGCAAGAAGGTTTGAAACCACAACCTGACTTCCAATCGAAACTCCTAAAGATGATAAATCGATGCTTTGAGTATCGTCAACAGGACCGTTACCTAATTCTCGTACCGAAGAAGTTATAGTATTACAAGAGTTTTGCGCAACTAAAACAGAAGTCATTAAAAATACTACAAAAAATAAAGCTCTATTCATAACATTGAATTTTATGCAAAATTAACAAAATTCCAAGTCTGAATAATTTTATTTCTAGTAGAATATTTACTATACGAAAAATCGCAAAAAATGTCAGGTTTTATACTAATTTTAAAAAAACTGTTTAATTAAAACTTGAATAACTGATGGACAATATTTAACGATATCTATAAAAAAAATGCTAGCACAGATTTATATTATCGCTTAATAATAGTTTTTTTATGGTAACTAATTCTTGATTATTTTATGAGTATAGACCTTTCTAGGATTACCAAAAATTTTTACCAAATACGTACCCTTAGTCAGATTAAAGTTATCGATTTTTACTTTAGAATTATTCGATTCGTGCAATTCATTATAAACTTGCTTACCCAAAACATCATATATTTTAACATTTATCAGTCCTTTCTCAGAAGGAGGTAATTTTATATATAATTCATCATCAACTGGGTTTGGAAAAACTGAAAATTGATTTGCACTAGCTTCGTTTACGCCTAATGTTTCAACTTCTCCAAATTCAATTCTAAAACGATTAAAAGTTACTGAAGCATTAACATTACTGTTTACATCAAAATAAATCTCATTTTTTACGCCTTGTTCAATTAAATGAATCTCTCCAGTGTACTGATCTTTTAAATACATATTGAGGTTAGAATTGAAATCAGTCGCATCAACCGTCATTACATAATCTGTCATCCTATATTTATCGATATACAATGGTAGAATGTCATCGATTACTGGTAAAGATCGAGACTCGTAAGATGATAGATTTCCTTGAATAATTCTAGCAAAATTCTCATCAGGGTTTTCCATTTTTGGGGCATCTTGAAGGTCCCAATCATTTTGAAATTGATCCCCAAACTTAACAACCAAAGCATCCCTTGATGTACCACCAGCTTCAAAAGATGATAAATCATAAAGATTTAATCTTAAGGTAGAATAATTTTCAGAAACACTAAAGGTTTCAGTTTGATCTTCTTGTATTCTCTTGTCTGGTTCTGCAAACACAATTGAGGGTTGACCTGAACCATCTGCTAAAAAATATACTGATTGATAAGCTTGTAAGAATTTATTAGCATCGCTATCTGGGTTAGAATTTTGATTTTCAAGAACATTTACGTTGGTAAAGGCTCCACGACCTCCTAAAAATCCATCATTTTCAATACCTCCTAAACGTGGATCATAAACTTGCACAAACGGACGAATGTTAGATGATTTACTATATGTAAGCGCAAGATCTACAATAGCTTGAAAAGGATTACCAATAAAAATAACATCATTAAGTTCATTTCCAAATCCTGGGTCATTATAAG
>CBFIGU010000223.1:0-2060 GCA_965662165.1 Psychroflexus sp. | reverse complement strand
CTGGTAAAGCCTTTTTAATTTTAAAATACTTTTTACACTTAATAGAACGTATTCCGCAGTAGCGAAGCAATTCATCTTCAACTCTTTTAGTCAACTCTTCTTGATTAAGCGCATGTTTCTTAACAACACTCACAGAAAGTATAAAATTCTGAGAAGCCTTTTTAGGTAAATAATAGATGTTATTAATAAGTGCATCTTCGTCTGCAATTAAACCGATTAATGACTTTTTAATTACATCATTTTCTACTTCAAAGTATAGATTTTCAACAGACTTCCAAGTAGACTCTTGGTTTTTTAAGTTACTAATTAAAGGGGCAGCTTCTGTAGCGATAATAGCATAGTCAATAGAAACTTTTTTTCCGTTTTCTAAAATGAGCTCATTAGTATTTATCTCATTAATTGTAGTGTTAAATTCGAATTGCGTGTTTTTTAGCTGGGCTGCTAGTTGATTAGCAATGGCTTGAATTCCCTTTTTAGGGATTGCGGCATCGCCTTCAGCAAACATTTTATAAACAAACTCGAATTTACGACTAGAAGTTTCCAGTTGATCTTCTAAAAAAATTCCTGTAAAGAAAGGTTTAAAAAAAGTCGTAATAATTTTATCAGAAAAACCTTTCTCTTTTAAATAAGACAAAGTGCTTTGTTCTGGGGCTAAGAAGATATCGTCAAAGGTTTTTTTCTTAAGTGAATTACTTAGTTTTAGTATTTTCAATTTATCGGAAATGCTACCAATTTTAGCTATCATGGTTGGAAGCAATAATGAAATATTCCTACTTGGGTCGCCAATGGTATATTTAATGTTATTTAGAAAAATACAAGAACCAGGCAAGAATGAATGCAAATCGAGCAATTCATAATTTAGGTACTTTTGAGCTGCAGGATATTTTTTCAATAAAACCTGAAATCCATGATCATATTGAAAATCTTCTCGATAATCGGTTTTAACTCTTCCTCCAACACGGTCTGAAGAATCGTAAATAGTCGGTTTAAAACCTGCTTTTTCTAAATTAATAGCAGCTACTAGACCACTAACCCCAGCACCAATAATTGCAATTTTCTGCTCCATCTTTGCTTTAAAATCAATTTTTATGAATACAAAAAAACTCAATAATGATGTACAAGTATAGTTTTTTAACATAAACCTAAAGTCAATTTAAAATATTTTGACCTGGTGAATTATAAATATTTGCAAATGCTATTCATAGCTGTATTTATGAATGTATATTTAAATAAAAAATGAAAAATAATATGGGAGTAATAGCAAGAAACGATAACCTAATTACTATATACTGTCACCCTGCTCATCATTTAACCACCAAATGCATTGCCGTAGCCAAAGCAAGTAAAGCAGAAGTCCAAGTTGTAGAAACAGATAAAACAAAAGTAACTGGAACCGAGTGGGCTGAAATAGCAAGTTTACTCAACAAAAATGTAGACGACTTAATTGCTAAAAATCATCCAGAATTCCTTAAAAAACATGAGAGCGAAGCAATTTTAGATGAGAAGGATGCTGTTAAATTACTTCAACACGAACCTGAAATCTTAGCTTTTCCAATAGCTATCCGTGGCGATAGAGCAGTACAAGCCAAAAATAGCACTGATTTAATAAAGCTACACAAACCTGATTCTAAAGATGCCAAATTGCCATAAATTATAAATCTGTATATTTAATTTTTCAATTTTAGTAAGATTTATTCGGTATTCTAAGATCTTGATTTGATTATGTTGTAGAATTATTTCAACTACAACATTAAAAGGTTATAAAATATTTGTTACTAAAATTTAATTAAGGCAATACACAGTAATCCATTAGTTTTTACTGTCAAAACTGCTGTTGTTGGAAGTGTGATTGGTATTAGAAAAATCAAGAAATAAATTCGATTTTATAAAATTAAAAAGCCGTTTCAATTGAAACGGCTTTTTTTGTTTATTGCAATAAAATTTTATCTAATAAAAACAGGTTCATTTTCTTTTTGGGTATGTTCTTCGCTAAAACGATAATTATCGTAATCGAAACTTAATAAATCTTCATACGTTTCAATGTTTTGATCAATTATGAA
>CBFIGU010000222.1:0-2083 GCA_965662165.1 Psychroflexus sp. | reverse complement strand
ACCATAAAATGGATTGGAAACCGAATGTGTACGGGCAATGCAAATCTTGGATAGATGATGGTTTACGGCCTAGAGCGGTAACTCGTGATTTAGATTGGGGAATTCCCGTTCCGGTTGAAGGAGCCGAAGGAAAAGTATTGTATGTGTGGTTCGACGCGCCAATTGGTTACATTTCTGCTTCTAAAGAGTGGGCAAAACGAGAAAATAAAGATTGGGAACCGTATTGGAAAGACGAAGAAACTAAACTAGTTCATTTTATTGGGAAAGATAATATTGTGTTTCACTGCATCATTTTCCCTGTGATGCTTAAAGCTGAAGGTAGCTACATTTTACCCGATAATGTGCCTGCTAACGAGTTTTTAAATTTAGAAGGACAAAAACTTTCAACTTCAAAGAATTGGGCAGTTTGGTTGCATGAATATTTAGAAGATTTTCCAGGAAAAGAAGATGTTTTACGCTATTGCTTAACGGCCAACGCACCCGAAACCAAAGACAACGATTTTACTTGGAAGGATTTTCAAACCAGAAACAATTCAGAATTAGTTGGCATTTTCGGAAATTTTGTGAATAGAGTAGTGGTGTTAACTAACAAATATTATGGTGGGAAAATTCCCGCTAAAGGAAATCTAGAAGCCATAGACATCAATGTTTTAGAAGAAATTAAAAAATTTACCCAAACCATTGCTAATGCTTTAGAAAAATACCGATTTAGAGAAGCGCAAGCTGAAATGATGAATTTAGCGCGCTTAGGAAATAAGTACTTGGCAGATGAAGAACCCTGGAAAAAAGCAAAAACAGACCCTGATCGTACACAAACCATCATGTATGTGGGACTTCAAATTGCTTCAGCTTTAGCGGTAATTGCAGAGCCGTTTTTACCTTTTACAAGTGAAAAACTACGCCAAATGCTAAATCAAGATCAAGACGGTAAAATATATTGGAATGATTTAGCTGAAGCGGAAGAGCTACTTCAAGAAGGTCACCAAATTAAGCAAGCCGAATTGCTTTTTGCAAAAGTTGAAGATGAAGAAATACAAAAGCAATTGGATAAATTAGAAGCTACCAAAAAAGCAAATAAAGAAGAAAATACCGTAGTTGAGCCAGCCAAATCAACCGTAAGTTTTGAAGACTTTTCTAAGTTAGATATACGAAGCGGGACGATTGTATCTGCTGTAAAAATAGCAAAAGCAAAGAAGTTACTGCATTTAAAGGTAGATACGGGCATCGATGTTAGAAGTGTGGTTTCTGGAATTGCAGAACATTACAGCCCAGAAGATGTGGTAGGAAAAAAAGTAGCAGTGGTTGTGAATTTAAAGCCTGTTAAATTACGTGGAACTTTAAGTGAAGGCATGATTTTGATGACGGAAAACAGTGAAGGTCAATTAGTTTTCGTAAATTCTGATGAAAGTAATGTTAAAAATGGTAAAATTATTTCTTAATATTGCACCCATAAAAAATTAACTTAATATGAACGAATCAGTACAAGATTTATCGATTTTAGCTAATCAAGGTTTAGAAACTTTAGTTAGCTATTTACCAAGTGTAGTTGGTGCTTTAGTAATGTTAATTCTAGGTTGGTGGTTAATTAAAATCATCACAGGTAGAATTAGAAAAGTAATGGAAAAACGCGAAGTAGACGCAGGTGTTCGCGGTTTTTCACTTAGTATTCTAAATGTAACTTTAAAAATATTACTATTTATTTTTGTAATCTCTAAGTTAGGTGTAGAAACTACGTCTTTTGCAGCTGTATTAGCCGCTGCAGGTTTAGCTATTGGTTTAGCGCTACAAGGCTCACTTTCAAATTTTGCAGGAGGTGTTCTAATCATCCTTCTAAAGCCATTTAAAGTAGGAGATTTTATCGATGCGCAAGGCGAATCGGGTACAGTTACCGAAATCAGTATTTTTTATACCTACATGACTACAATTAACAATCAGCGTATTGTTATACCTAATGGACAACTTTCTAACAATAAAGTTACCAATTATAGCTATGAAGAAACCCGTAGAGATGTTGTACCTGTTGGAATTTCTTACGATAGTGACATTAAAAAAGCAAAAGAAGTTTTACTTGATATTTTAAGTA
>CBFIGU010000221.1:0-2089 GCA_965662165.1 Psychroflexus sp. | reverse complement strand
TATTTGTTCCTTCTTGTAAATTTTCTCTTATTGAAGTAGTACTATTAACAGGAGAAGATAAATATCGAAATGCACGATTGCTTTGTGGGATGTATCTCCTAGATTCAAATTCTCCCGAAACTCTTGCACTTGAGCTCATTTCACCTAGCGAAGCAGTTTGAGACGCATCACTTAAAAAGATGAGATTTCCTTGATTAAGAATATCTCCAGAAACTTTTAAATTATTTTCAATTCGAAGCGTAGCACCACTTCTAATAATTAAATCAGTATTACTTGTAAAAGTTACATCTCCATCTACTATATAAATATTATTATTATCTGTTGATACACCATCTGGACTTACTCCTAAACCAATTTCACTCCAGGTATTATTTCTATATACGTAATCGTTTTCTCCATAACCAGGAGTAGCATCTGCTACATTTGTTGAAGAAATAATCCATTCACTATTTTGCCAAACTTGATTTGCAGCAGTAACCCCTGGAATATTTCTTACTGCTCTAGAATCTTCATAGTACCATGGCGTAGATGAAATTGCTTGCACTCCAACTTCACCATAAATATCAATAATTGAATTTTTTAAAGTCGTGTCACTAGTGCCATTTCTACTTATAAAATAACTATCGTCTCCATTTCCATCAATCGTACTTCCACTAGTTTGCTCAAGATCTGGATAAAAATTGTAGTTATTAAAAAAGTCGGTTTCTTTTCCAATTATATAATAGGCTTTAGCTGCTATGCTACCTTCTAGTTTTATATTGTTTATAAATGGTCCACCATTAGCTTCTCTTACTATATAGTAATCTTCTGTGTCAAAATTTATTGTAGACATCCCAGAATTAAATATTTCGATATACCTTCCAGAAAACACATCTCCAGGGTCAACCACTTCTGAAATGAAAATTTGTACCGCATCAACAATAGAAAAATTAGTACTTTGTAAGTCACTCATGCCAGACGATGAAGCTGTAAGATTAATGTTTTCAGCTAGCACATCATGAATCACAGAATTAAAAGTCGCAATCCCGTTAATCGCAGATACTGTTAATGGAGCACCTAAAAGGCTTCCTGAAGAATTTATAGTTATTTGTTGAGTTGCTAGATTGTTTATATTATCATTATTATCTACAAATGCAATTTCAACAGCTGTATTCATATTTTCATTAATGGTAGTAATTTGGGGTTGTTGTTTAAATAACAAATTTCTATTAGGAATGCTTATGGTATGCTGGTTTCCGGTTATTGCTGCATCAAAAGTATTTTCAAAGGCAGAACCTGTTAATAGGCTTTGGAATTCTGTACTGTTTTGTTCGATTTCCAGTTGAATAACATCACCAGCAACAATGTTGGTTTCATTTAAATAAACCGAAACAATAAATTCTTTTGTAGTACCATCGTCTACACTCATATTGTTACTTACGTTTGCAGAACTATGGTCAAAAGTTAAAGAAATTTCGTTATCTAAAATCGTTTCTGTTTGATTGGTAGAAGCAATATTAATTCCACCAGCATTAATGCGTATTCCTTGTATAATATCAGACCAATCTGCTGTATTATTCGCACCTGGTACAAAGCCAATCTGACTTATTTCGGTTGGCAAGCCATCACCAGAGCCTAAATCTTGAACATTAAAGCTAAAAATAGCTTGCGATGTCGTTATTAAAGTTACTTCGTCTGAAATTATACTACTAGCAGCGATTTGTGAAGTTGGGACAATTACTTTTGAGTCTGTATCATTTGTTGGACTAGAAGATCCATTTCCAATAATTTGTACATCACGTAACCTTTTTTGACTTGGACTACTCGGTCTTGAAAAACGAATACGCATTGTTGAAGTTAAACTACTTAAATTTAACGAAGTAGACAAATAAGTTGAATTGGTTGGAGTAGGAGATGTTCCTAAAACCGTCCATGTGCTGCCACCGTCAAGAGAGTATTCTACTGTAATAGGGCCATCTCCACCACTCCCAAACTTTGCTACATTAAAATCAATGTCAATATCGTTGTAAGTAGAAGCATCAAAAGTTAAAGTGGTTAGCGTAGCAGAAGTACTTGAAAATCTTGCATAGCCACCAGCTGAAGTTTCAAA
>CBFIGU010000220.1:0-2117 GCA_965662165.1 Psychroflexus sp. | reverse complement strand
CCAAAAAACAGGTTCGAAATATAATTTATCTGCCGTATCAAAATCGGTTGAAACCGTTTCTGGGTTACAATTAATCATAATAGTTTCATATCCACATTCGGCAGAAGCCATTACTCCATGCACACAGCAATAATCAAATTCTATACCTTGGCCAATGCGGTTTGGTCCAGAACCTAGTACTACAATTTTCTTTTTATCGGTTACTATACTTTCGTTTTTTACAGTTGGTTTTTCACCATCTAATTGGTGTTCTGCTTCAAATGTAGAGTAGTAGTATGGAGTTTTTGCTTCAAATTCTGCTGCACAAGTATCAACTAACTTGTAAACGCGATTAATAGATAATTCTTCTCTTTTGTTGTAAACTTGACTTTCTAGACAAGAAAGCATGTGGGCAATTTGGCGATCTGCAAAGCCTTTTTGTTTAGCTTCTAGCAGCAAATCTTTTTGAATCGTATCTATATTATACTTGCTGATTTCCTTTTCTAAAAAATGTAATTCTTCATATTGTTTTAAGAACCACATGTCAATTTTAGTGATTTCGTGAATTCTGCTCAGCGGGATTCCCATTTGTATTGCATCGTAGATTACAAAAACACGATCCCAACTTGCATAAGTTAGTTTTTGAATAATTTGGTCGTAATCTTTATACCCTTTACCATCAGCTCCTAAGCCATTTCGTTTAATTTCTAAAGATTGAGTGGCTTTGTGCAATGCTTCTTGAAAAGAACGACCAATTCCCATCACTTCACCAACAGACTTCATTTGTAATCCTAATGTACGGTCTGAACCTTCAAATTTATCGAAGTTCCATCTTGGTATTTTTACAATAACATAATCTAGTGTAGGCTCAAAATATGCTGAAGTGGTTTTGGTAATTTGATTTTTCAACTCAGTTAAATGGTAGCCAATAGCTAACTTACTTGCAATTTTAGCAATTGGATATCCCGTTGCTTTTGAAGCTAAAGCAGAAGAACGAGATACACGCGGATTGATTTCAATAGCAATTATATCTTCTTTTTCGTCTGGACTTACGGCAAATTGAACATTACATCCACCTGCAAAATCTCCTATACTACGCATCATTTTTATAGCCATATCACGCATACGCTGATATGTTCTATCGCTTAGCGTCATAGCAGGAGCAACGGTAATTGAGTCCCCGGTATGGATGCCCATAGGATCCATATTTTCTATACTACAAATAATGGTAACATTATCATTTGCATCACGAAGAAGTTCTAATTCGTATTCTTTCCAACCAATTAAAGCTTTATCGATTATTACTTCGTGAATAGGTGATGCTTCTAAGCCACGCGTAAGTAATTCATCAAAATCTTCTTCTTTATAAACTATAGAAGCTCCCGTTCCACCCAAGGTAAATGAAGCTCTAATTACCAGCGGAAAGCCAAATTCTTGAGCCACTTCTTTTCCTTTTAAAAAAGAAGTTACTGTTTTTGATGGAGCAACTGCAACACCAATTTTTTGCATTAACAAGCGGAATTTTTCACGATCTTCAGTAATATTTATGGCGTCTATATCTACACCAATTAATTCAATATTGAAATCTTTCCAAATGCCTTTATCGTCAGCTTCTATACAAAGGTTTAGCGCTGTTTGTCCACCCATCGTTGGTAAAACAGCATCAATTTCTGGATGTTTTTTTAAAATCTCAATAATAGATTTTGTGTTTAGGGGCTTCAAGTAAATATGATCTGCCATAACCGGATCAGTCATAATAGTAGCCGGGTTAGAATTGATTAGAATCGTTTTGATTCCTTCTTCTCTTAACGATCTAAGTGATTGAGAGCCAGAATAATCAAATTCACATGCTTGACCAATTACAATAGGACCAGAGCCAATTATTAAAATGCATTTTAAATTTTTGTTGAGTGGCATATGTTGTAATATTAATGGGTATAAAAAAAGGTGTTACTTTTAATAGTAACACCTTTAAATATTATAATAAGTTAATCATTTTTATTTTCTTCTTAAGCTAGCTTCAGATGAAACACTTAATCTCTTTCTTCCTTTGGCTCTTCTTCTAGCCAAAACTTTTCTACCGTTCACGCTAGACATGCGGTCTCTAAAGCCGTGTTTGTTTTTTCTTTTTCTCTTAG
>CBFIGU010000219.1:0-2120 GCA_965662165.1 Psychroflexus sp. | reverse complement strand
GAAAAAGAAAGTAGAATTAACTGACGAAGAAAAAGTGGTTGTAGATATCTTGAAAAAACAATCGCCACAAGATCTAGGCGCAGTTAAAGATGCTTCAGGACTAAGCAACAAAAAATGGGATAAAGCCACAAAAGGATTACGAAGTAAAAATGTAGCCAAAGTTGAAAAAACCGATGATGGCTTATTTATTCAACTTTTATAATTTGTAAAATAATTTACCAAAAAGCCTGTAAGAAATTGTAGGCTTTTTGTTTTTAGTTTTAGATCAACCTGACTACAGCAGGAAAGCTCGAATAGACAGGGTTCTCGATACATTCCGCCGAAACTGTCGGAACACTCGAACAGACATAAATCATAATTACGCTTCTTATCAATTTTTCCCTCGATGGAAATGCCCAAGGCAAAGGGTGTTTTTTTACAACGAATCACAACACCCATCTCTAGTCTTCCCTTAAGGGAAGAAGTTATAATCTTAGTTTTTGTTGAGGTTTTAACTAGAAGGAAACGCTAAAGAAAATGGTGTTTACTTGTAAACCCAATTCTGTCAGCTCGAGTGATGCTAATTTGTTTTTGGAAAAAACAGATTAGGATTGTATCGAGAGCTATTTTTGTAGTGTTCTATATACATTCCGCCGAAACTGTCGGAACACTCGAACTGACAGGGTTCTCGATACAATTTCAACATTCTTTTAGAAGTTGAAATCACTCGAACAGACAAAAATTTTGATTATGCTTCTCATCAATTTTTTCCCTTGAGGGAAATGCCGAAGGCAAAGGATGTTAATCAAAAATTATTTTTTTTCCACTTTAGCTAATTGTAATTCAGCTAATTGCTTATCATCGATAGCTGCTGGAGCATCAATCATAATATCTCGTCCTGCGTTGTTTTTAGGAAAGGCAATAAAATCTCGAATACTTTCTTGTCCGCCAAGTATAGCGACTAAACGGTCTAAGCCGAATGCAATTCCGCCGTGTGGTGGCGCGCCATATTGAAATGCATCCATTAAAAATCCAAATTGGGCTTTGGCTTCTTCTTCGGTGAAACCTAAATAATCGAACATCTGTGCTTGGGTTGCTTTATCGTGAATACGAATGGAACCACCACCAATTTCATTTCCATTTAAAACCAAATCGTAAGCATTGGCTTTTACCGCCGCTGGATTGGTTGCCAACAACGGAATCTGCTCTGCCTTAGGCGATGTAAATGGATGGTGCATGGCATGGTAACGTTTGGTTTCTTCATCCCACTCTAAAAGTGGAAAATCGATAACCCAAAGAGGAGCAAACTCATTTGGTTTTCGTAAACCTAAACGATTTCCCATTTCCATACGCAAAGCACTTAATTGAGCTCTTGTAGCGTTGGTTTCACCTGAAAGCACAGCAATTAAGTCGCCAGGCTTCGCTCCAGTTTTTTCTGCCCATTTGGCTAAATCTTCTTGGTCGTAAAATTTATCTACTGAAGATTTAAAACTTCCATCTTCATTATATTTAACATAAACCATTCCTTTAGCACCTACTTGTGGGCGTTGCACCCATTTTACCAAAGCATCGATTTCTTTTCTGGAGTAACTTGCGCAGCCAGGGATGGCAATACCAACTACTAATTCAGCTTCATTAAATACGTTAAAATCTTTGTGTTGCGCAACTTCATTTAATTCGGCAAATTTCATCCCAAAACGAATATCAGGCTTGTCATTACCATAGGTTTTCATAGCATCGTCGTAGGTCATTCTTGGAAAATCTTCCACTTCCACACCATTAATTTCTTTCAATAAATGTTTGGTTAAGCCTTCAAAAGTTTGCAAGATGTCTTCTTGTTCAACAAAAGCCATTTCGCAATCAATTTGCGTGAATTCAGGTTGTCTGTCTGCGCGTAAATCTTCATCACGGAAACATTTTACTATCTGAAAATATTTGTCCATTCCGCCAACCATCAACAATTGTTTAAAGGTTTGTGGTGATTGTGGAAGCGCATAAAATTGTCCAGCATTCATTCGGCTTGGCACCACAAAATCGCGTGCACCTTCTGGAGTAGATTTTATTAAATAAGGAGTTTCTACTTCAATAAATTCTTGATTACTCAGGTATTTGCGAACTTCCATGCTTACCTTACTTCTAAA
>CBFIGU010000218.1:0-2127 GCA_965662165.1 Psychroflexus sp. | reverse complement strand
CGAAGCACAAGATTTAAATGAATTAAATTCAGTTAATACATTTGATATAAAACCTAATTGGTTTTTTGAAGAATTAATTAACCCTTTATTATATGTAAGCTTTAATATTACTGGGCAAGTTCCTATTAATACTGAAAGAGCAATAGTTAGAAGATATATTTTAGAAACTAATACAAAAAGCAAAGTTAATTTTTTCGAAAATTCATATAAAGGGAGATCTGATATTAGTTTTGATAGCTTTATCCAAGAAATGGTTGAGAGAAACATTTCTTATGTATTAGATGAATCTGTTGTTGATTTACCGCCAAGAAGTAAAAGATATAATGGAAAGTTTAGTGTTATAAGAATATCAGACATTGATGTTACACAAGAGATAAACGGCGTTAGCGTTACTTCTAAGAAGAAATTATTTAAGCTAAATAAATTATCATATAATGACAGTGAAACTGATTTTAATGACACTATACAGCTTAAAGTAGGAGACTCATTAGAAGTTGTTGCCGATTCTATCGATACAAGATATCGTATTATACAAATTGATTCAAGTACAAATTCAGTAGTATTGGAATTGGTAGAAGGATCTCGTACAATAAGTATAGGATCTGATGTATTAAAAATAGGATCAGGTTTAAATGATGATGTTGAAGTTGATGTAACTGTTGGTTTTGATGAAAGATGCGTAACTTTTATTAAACCTATAGATCCTAATTCTAAGATACCTTCAGTTAATTGGTCACCTGGGTCTGCATTTTATACTAATGATCTTACCACTCTTAATGAAGATGGTACACAACAAACACTTTCTCAATTTTATCAGAATAGTGCAATAGACTTCGGTAAATTTTTATTATCGTTTGCACAGGATAAATTTCCAAGCTCTAAGGAAGGTATTAATCCAAATTCACCTGGTCTATCGCCTGATAATTTTAAAGTAGTACCTATTAATAGGCAAATTACAGATGCAAGTGCTGTTGTTGAATTAGAAGATTTAAATAATCAAAAAATAACATTAGAAGCAAAGCTTAAAGAGTTAGATGATGCAATTTCTAAAAAAAGGTCAAGAATTCAATCAACTAATTATACTACTGAAGTTGAAAGAGATACGGACAAAAATGAATTACAGGGTCTTATAACAGAGAGATCATCTCAATCAGAATTATATTCATCTGTCGTTAAAGAAATATCATCTAAATCAGAGGATAATTCAGTTTCAAGTATTTCTCCAAAGTATCGTGTAAGAGGTTTTTGGAAGTTGCCTGAAGAAAAGTCTTCAGAAGCTACAGGTGCACAAGAAATTATAAAATTTAAAATAAGATATCGATATCTATCACAAGATGGCGCAGCTAACCCTGTTGATCAATTTACATTCCAAGACGGTGAAGCTGAAAGCCAAGGTGCCTTTTCAAATTATAACGAACTTGAAAGTGTTCTTAGACCTAGAATTAAAAATGATGTAACTGGTCAATATGAATGGGCTCCGATACAAAATGATAATGCTGATGAAATTAATATTAACCAGCTTGATATACCTATTAGAAAAGGTGAAATCGTTGAAGTCCAAGTAAAATCAATATCTGAAGCAGGATGGCCATCTAATCCATTAGAAAGTGTTTGGTCAGATCCAATAAGAATTGAATTTCCTTCTGATTTAAGTTCTGATAATGCAATAGATCAAATACTACAACAAAATACAGAAGATTTAGCTAGAGTTAAACTTGAAGAAGATTTAAACTCAAAGGGTATTAATGAACATTTATCTACTCAATTTACTGCAAATGAAAAATTCTTTGCTCATACAGCTTCTTCAATTGCCTCAGGTTTTTTATCATCTGAGCAAACTCCAATTGATTTATTTTCAAAGCTAACAGATATGCAAAATAGGCTTGATCAATTTGAAGAAATTCTTAGAACTGCTAAAGGTGAGCTTTCAATTACTTTAGTTGATGATCAAGGTAATAGTATTAAAATTAATAGAGACGCAACTACTAAAGTATTCTCTGGCTTTTACTCTGATGAAGTACTAGATTTAGATGATCCAAGAGGTGCAATTATATCAAAAACATTTTTCTTAAATATTGCAAATAGTGAACAAACTACATTACAATTAATTTCAAGTATAGCAGGTTC
>CBFIGU010000217.1:0-2144 GCA_965662165.1 Psychroflexus sp. | reverse complement strand
TGTGAAATTGGCTTTAGGCTTTAAGCACTAGGCTGTAGGCTTTAGGCTTTTTTGTGTAATGGTGTAATGGAATATTAGTATAGTGGTAGATGTCGGTTATCGGTTATCGGTTGTCAGTGATTCGTGACACGTGAAGTTGCTATAGGCTCTAGGCAATAGGCTTTAGGCTTTTTTGTGTAATGGTGTAATGGAATATTAGTATAGTGGTAGATGTCGGTTATCGGTTGTCAGTGACTCGTATTGGCGAGATGAATTTAAAATCATCTTTTGTAAATTTATTTCTATTCGTTTTGTTTGCTCTAGGCAATAGGCTGTAGGCATTAGGCGCTTTTTGCTTACGGCTTATAGCTTACGGCTTTTTCGTGTAATGGTGAAGCGTTGCCTGTTATCAGTTATCTGTTGTCAGTTCTCAGTGAGTCGTGAGTCGTTTTCTGTTAACAGTTGTCTGTTCTCAGTGATTCGTGAGTCGGTTATTCGGCTATTTGTAGTTTCGATTATTCGTGTAATGGTGTAGTGGAATAGTAGTGAGTCGTGAATCGTTGCCTATGATCTGTTATCTGTTCTTGGTTTTGTTGTGTTCAAATACCTCATTAAATCTTGACTTCATTTGAGCTAAAATAAATTGAATGCAACTCGGTATTCGTTTTTGATGGGTATAGAAAAACCTCCTGTGGTGAGGAGGCTTGTTTTGTTTTATTTGTTGACTGCTTACTTGTGATACTTAATGGGTTTTGCGGGAATGCCTACGGCGGTGCAGTTGGGTGAGATGTTTTTACTACTGGTTTTTTAAAAGATTATTTATCAGTTATCTGATTTACTTTTAATAGACGGTCGCATTTAGAGAACATTATGCCTGACTTGTAATTAATGTGCTTGTCAATATTTGAATTACCCTTTAACCAATCTAAATATATTGCGGGTGTATTTATACCAGCTTCATGAGAAAAAGGATAACCACCACCAAAACGAGGGTTTAGTTCTAAAACATATAACTCGCCATCCCGCTCTAATATATCACAGTCGAGATTACCAATATGCTTAAGATTATCACCGATAGTTTTTCCGATAATTTCAAATCGAGAATCTATTATTGAAATAGCTTTATCTGTTTCGCCAGAACGCATAGCAAGTTTCTCTCTTACAAATGTACCTACATAATTACCATTAAAATCATTTAACACGTCTAAACCATATTCTTTACCTTCGATTTTTTCTTGAATAAGAATTGCTTGCTCAATATCAGATTTACTAGCTTCATTTAAAATAGTACGTTCTAAGCGCTTTTTTTGTAATTGGTATGCAAGTTTAAGTTCTTCTAAGTCTTTAGGAAAATCAATACCTATAGATGCACTACCCCATCTTGGTTTTATTACTAATGGAAAATTTAGTTCGTCCCTTTGAATTGCTTCAACCGCATCTTTTAAAATTGTATATGTCTTAGGGCTTTTTAAACTGTTATTTAGTAAAAAATCAACTGTTTTTGATTTATCAAAGGCAATATCAATCGCTTCTTTTGACGAAACTATAACTTTTACGCCTATTGATTCTATTTTTTCTTTATTTTCTGATAATAAAGGTAGTTCTAAATCATTTAATGATATAACTGCACCTACTTTTTCATTTTTGATTATTTCAATAAGTTTTTCAATATAATCTTCTGCGTACATAGCTGGTACTGTAAACGATTTATCAGCATCAACCATTGCTGGAGCAGACTTTTGCATATCTGATGCAATAACAAGTCCTTTACCTTTAATTGCTTCTTTAAAATAATTTATTAAGTAATTTCTGCGTCCAGCGCAAGTAAAAAGTATATTCATATCAGTTTTCTGCTAAAAAATTAGGAAACCCTCCTGTATGCCAAAACAGTACATTACCCTTTATTTTATTTTTTTTGATATAATCCTGCATCCCATAGAAAGCCTTGGCAGTGTAAGTAGTGTCTAAAGTGAATCCATATTTTTTTAAGGAGTTAAACGACAATTCTTTAATATCATCGTTGTATTTACCATAACCACCGCATAAATAGTCGTCAACTACAGTTATATCTCTCTTAGTATTAGTGATAAAATAACGGGTGCAAAGATCATCATAAAAATCATTTATCACCTCTTCTGCACGAAGTCTTTCACGCCCAATAGATA
>CBFIGU010000216.1:0-2157 GCA_965662165.1 Psychroflexus sp. | reverse complement strand
ATCCGCCAAATGTTAAATTTTACTCAGAAACCAAATTTTAACAGAATTGTATTAAAAAGCTAAGGGTCTAGTAATCAGAGTTAAAAAACAATTGCATACAACAATTTATCGAACAAAAAAAGCAGAAAATCTGCAAAAATTCAACTTTATTTAATATAGTTTAGTATTTCAATTATTAATTATGAGACTTTTCACACACACACACACACACACAGCGCTACTGGATTTTTCGGTTTTTATGTTGTAATAATTTCACTTAGTTGGTCACTTTTTCAATTCTTAATATTCATTACATTATTGGGATTATTCCTTTTAGTTTTAATATAATTTATTCTTAATGAAACTATATTTACTTTTTCTGTTGCTTACCATTCAACTTTCTTATTCACAAATTAAAAATGAATCGTCTGCAGGTATTTCTTATCGTTACGGCTCATTTGAAAGTACAATAACTGCTCATGGTTTTGAAGCATCATACCAGCATCAACTTTATAATTGGTTGTATGGGGAATTGAGTTTTATGCATTTAAGCGGCACAAAATTTAAAAATAATTTTCAGATTTCATCTAACTTAGAGCAGATTGAAAATACCAGTGGTATTGCAGATCGAGCGATGCTAAACTCGGTGAATTTAAAAGTACATTTGTCTTTTATTAATACTAAAAAACATTTACTATCCATTTATTACGGACCTAGTTTGTATTGGTTCAACTCTTCAACATACGACGAGATAAACTTTAACAATCAACTTGAATTTTGGTACAAAAATACCTATGGTAATGGTATTGGAACTGTGTTTGGTTTTACCTACTTATTTAAATTTAAAGAAAAATATAAAATTGGCATCGATGCTATGATGTTTGACAATAAAAAAAGAAATGATTTATCTATCGTTTTTGTCAATAACCTAAGTCTAGGCATCTTAATTCAAAGAAACTTTTAAAATGAAAAAAATAATATTATTGCTCAGTTTTTTGTTTTTTACCTTGATTTACTCTCAAGAAGAAAAAGCATTCAAAGACTTTGATTATCGTTTAAATGGCTCTTTTGGGATGAGCTTTAGTAGCGATTGGATAATTAATAAACCATTACTTTACGTTAAGACAGGTTTCGGGTTTAAGTTTAACAAAGACTTTTGGTTTAATACAGATGTGTTTACAATGCGTTATGCATCAGATCGTTATGGAGGTTCTTTAGATTATTACACCGATTGGACTTTAGCACCAAATGTTTCTAAAGATTTTAATTTAAGTAAAAAACTAAAATTAGTAGGCTCAGCAGGTATTTTTGTAACCTATGAAACTTTTTCTGATGAATTTGATGAGACTTTTGTGAGGCAGGATGTAGATGGTACAGAAGAGACTTTTATAAGAAGATTTTATAAAGAAAGTAGTCGTATAGATGTCGGTGCAATAGTAGGGATAAAACTACTCTATGCAGTTAAAGAAAATTTGTTGGTAGGATTAGACTTTACTGGTTATGCTTACCTCTATTTATTCCTGGACAATTTTTTATTAGGTCCTACCATTGAATTTAGGCTTTAATGAATACAGTTTTTATTATAGTGTAAAGAGTTAAATTGAAGAAGTCAATTTTCCATTTAACTTTCCTTCAACAAATTTTAAATTACAAGTAGAATTTCTGCATTTTTATGCTGAGCCTTCCAAATAGTTTATATTTGCAAAAAATAGAACGGCGGAAGCAGTTGAAGCATGTATTTTGTGTATGAAGAACATTAGAAACTTTTGTATTATTGCCCATATTGACCACGGAAAAAGCACCTTGGCAGACCGATTGTTAGATTCTACGCACTCGGTTACTTCACGTGAAAAGCAAGAACAATTGCTAGATAGTATGGATTTGGAACGCGAACGTGGGATTACCATTAAGAGTCACGCTATCCAAATGGCGTATACCTACGAAGGTCAAGAATACATTTTAAACTTAATCGACACGCCTGGTCACGTAGATTTTTCTTACGAAGTTTCCCGTTCCATCGCGGCTTGTGAAGGCGCTTTGCTTATTGTAGACGCCGCACAAAGTATTCAGGCACAAACCATTTCCAACTTATACTTGGCTTTAGAAAACGATTTGGAAATTATTCCTGTGTTGAATAAAGTAGATTTACCTAGTGCCAACCCTGAAGAAGTAACAGAC
>CBFIGU010000215.1:0-2168 GCA_965662165.1 Psychroflexus sp. | reverse complement strand
GTAAAAGAGTAAATTCCTTTTACAAATCAATCAATCAAAATCCCAGTACGAAAGTACTGGGATTTTTTTATGAAGTATATGTAGTCAACAAGTTTGTTTTTATTGTAAACAAACTAAAACAGTGTTTTTTATACAAATTGACATATTAGTTCCCTGTATTGGTCAATAAGAGTTACTTGGTTTTACGATAACTATTGATATTTGTTTAATAATCAATATAATATATGATGAAGCAATTTTTACAATCAATTTCCGCTCAAGTAGAACTCTTATTTGTATTACTTTTTTTAATAGCCATAGTCCAGACTGACGCTCAAAACTTAGTTACAAATGGAGATTTTGAAGCCGCAACAGACTTACAAGGTTGGAGTGGATATAATAATCAGGAATTAACAGATGCTGATGTAAACTCAAGAGTAGGAAATGTAAATGCAAATGATGGATCTTTATTTCAAGTTTTTAATGTTGTTGCAGATGAAACCTATGATTTTTCATTCGATTATAAATGGGTTAACAATGGGCAACCTAATATGAATATGACCGTAAGAGTGAGAAACGAAGCAGATAATGTATCTTTTCAAGATATTGTCTTAAATTCTGTAGAAGGAACCTGGGATGCTGCAAGTGTTGCAGTTACTGTACCTTCTGGAGTAACACAAGTTAGAATTTTGTTTTTTAAGGGAACTGGAAATAAGCCATTAAGAATCGATAATGTGGTATTTGAGCCGCAGGCAACTTTACCTTGTGTTACACCTACTAATATTAATAATCCTAGCCTAGCTTCTCAGTCTGCATATTTTTCTTGGGATGCGTCTCCAAGTGAAACAAATGGATACGATTGGGCCGTTGTTTCTGCAGGAGGTAATCCAGATACACCAGCAGATATAGTTGCTGATGGAGCTGTTGCAACAGGAGTAACAAATATATCTGTTACAGGTTTAATTGAAAATACAAACTACGACTTTTACGTGAGAACAAAATGTGCGAGTTCAAATAGTTCATGGACAACGGCTGTTAACTTTACGCCTAGTTTTCAAGGAAACCTAATTGTAAATTCTAGATTCACACTTAATGATATTGACCCAAGTTTTTCATCTTGGGATGGTTTTAATCAAGATTCAAGAATTGACAACATTAATGGAGATTTTGTAGGTTATATTGATAATGACGGTACATTAAGACAAGATGTAAACGTAGTTCCTGGAGTAGAATACGTTATATCTTTTAATTACAGGTGGCTAGATACAGGAAGAGCTAATGGAAACGATATATCGCCACAAATTCGAAATCCAAATGTTGGAGGCAGCGCAGGAATCTTGCAATCAATTACATTAACAGATAATGATTCAGACGTTTGGTATAATTTTTATTATACTTATACCCTTCCAGTAACAGAAAATATTGGTCAATTAAGAATTCAGTTCTTTAAAGGAGTTAATCGCAATCAACTACATATAAATAATGTAACTGTTTTAGAAAATAAAGATATTAGTGGAGAAGCAGATTTTACTTATAAAAATGGAACATGGTCTCCATCTAATCCTTCAGGCTCAGCTTTAGCAACAGATGATGTTTATATTTATAATGGAACAGCAAGTATAACTTCAGATTTAACAGCCAACAATTTTGAAATAAGTAGTTGGGCAGATGTAGATATAAGTGCAGTTTTAGACTTATCTGGTACTTTAACGGCTAATGGTAAAGTAGATTTTAAAAACGATGCAATTGTTTTAGGCCAATTAAAAAATGGAAATGTCTCTGGAAGTGTTTTTGTTGAACGTTACATACCTGGAGGAAACCGTGCTTTTAGGTTGGTTACTTCTGCAGTAGATTCCGATTTGTCTATATATAATAATTGGCAAGAACGTGGCGTGGCTCCAGCAGGTCTTGGTACCCACATTACAGGCTCTGATACTGGAGCCAATGGATTTGACCTAACAACCACTGGAAATGAATCTTTGTTTACTTTTGATAATTCAGTGGTAAACCAATCTGTAGTTAGTGCTTGGACTCCTATAAGCAATACAGACGTAAGCACATTAAATGCTGGAGAACTTTACAGAATCTATGTAAGGGGAGATCGTAATATTGATTTAACTGATAACGATGCAATTGCTACCGAAACAACTTTAAGAGCAAAAGGAACATTAAAAACGGGTACATTAACT
>CBFIGU010000214.1:0-2219 GCA_965662165.1 Psychroflexus sp. | reverse complement strand
GAACTCATCAGACGAGCAGATAAGTATTCAAAGCTCAGATGTAGATGAAGAGGAATTGAATAAAGATTTTTCTGTAAATGAATACCCGAGATTGGCTTTCGAAAATGAAAATTGGCTCCCCGATGTAATTACTGAAACCAAATATTACGATTACCAGCTTCAAGAACCCACAACCGTAAAAGGCCGCTCACAATATGTAATTCACTTTGAGCCAGGACGTAGAAAAGGAAAATATGAAGGGAAAATTTACATAGATCGAGAAGATTTTGCCATCACCCAAATCGACTATCAATTAGCAGAAGGAAAAAGCCTTTTTAGTTTAAATTTAAAATTATTAGGAATAAAATTTGATCAATACAAAGCGCAAAGAAGTTTGCGTTTTACCAAAACAGACGAAGGTTTTTATGTACCTTATTACACCAGCAGTTCTTCCGCTCAGTATGTTTTTTTAAGAAGGACACTTACTTTTATAGAAAACAATCCAGACCGAAGTAAGCGCATTAAATTTAAACTTCGGTTTATCATAGAAGCTGAAAATGAATCTACAGACGAATGGGTTTTATTAGAGCAAGAGAATATTGAAGGTATAGAATTACCAAAAGATCAATTTGTTTCGTCTTTAGAGACTGAAAAAATTGAAGAGTATAGTCCAGAAATTTGGAAGGAGTATCCCGTCTTTGAAGCTACCAAAGAAATGAAAGAATACAGTTTAAAATAAAGTTTTTAAACACCCATTGCTATTTAGGCATTTCCCTTAAGGGGAAATCACCAATTTTGAGTTTTCATAAATAACAGAAGTTTAAAACCTAATTTCTTCCCTAGAGGGAAGATCAAAGAAGGGCGTAAAACGTTTAATTAAGTTTTCTAATGATTAAGTAACACCCATTGCCATTCAGGCATTTCCTTCAAGGGAAAAAATCATAATTTTTACTTTTCATCAAAAATTGAAGTTCAAAATTTAACTTCTTACTTTGCTATTGCTGATCTATGTCGAAGTAAAAGAAGACTAGAGATAGGTGTTTAAAGTAACATATTAAATGACCAAAAATTAAACGGAAGTTTACTAATCAATATTAAGATTACTAAATTATCAAAAAACAAAAATATTTTTAATATTAATAATGATTGATGGGGTGTTTTTAGTATAATGTGCAAAAATTACTTTTAAACCCTATTTTTAACAGGGGTGTTCTTTGTTAAATTGAATAATAAATTAATTTTACCCTAAAATTAATTAACTGCTCATCATGAAAATAGGGGTTCCTACAGAAATTAAAAATAATGAAAGTCGAGTTTCTATAACACCAGCTGGTGTTTTTGAACTCACCAAACAGCAACACGAAGTCTATGTGCAAAGTAATGCAGGTTATGCCAGTGGTTTCACCAATCAAGATTATCAAAATGCAGGTGCAACGATTCTAAGTAGTATAGAAGATGTTTACCAAACAGCAGATACCATTGTAAAAGTAAAAGAACCCATAGAAGCAGAATATAACTTAATACAAGAAAATCAGCTGCTGTTTACCTACTTTCATTTTGCATCTAGCAAGCCATTAACTCAAGCCATGCTTAAAGCCAAAGCAACTTGTATTGCATATGAAACCGTACAAGACGACGATGGAAGTTTACCATTATTAACGCCAATGTCTGAAGTGGCTGGCAGAATGGCAACGCAACAAGGTGCCAAATATTTAGAAAAGCCCATTAAAGGAAAAGGGATTTTACTGGGTGGAGTGCCAGGTGTTTCACCAGGGAAAGTCTTGGTTTTAGGTGCAGGAGTAGTGGGCGTTCAAGCTGCAAAAATGGCGGCTGGTTTAGGTGCGCATGTTACTATATTAGATATTAATATGAAGCGTCTGCGTTATATAAACGATGTAATGCCAAGCCACGTAGTTACTGAATTTTCTAATGAGTACAATATTCGGAAGCACATTAAAACAGCCGACCTAATAATTGGCGCCGTCTTAATTGCAGGAGCAAAAGCACCAAAATTAATTACTAAAGATATGCTTAAAGAAATGACACCCGGAACCGTTATGGTAGATGTAGCTGTAGACCAAGGTGGCTGTTTCGAAACCACTAAACCAACCACACACGAAAATCCAACGTATATTATAGATAATGTAGTGCATTATTGTGTTACCAATATGCCAGGAGCCGTTCCATATACTTCAACCCTAGCATTAACCAATGTAACTTTCCCGTATGTAATGCAACTT
>CBFIGU010000213.1:0-2223 GCA_965662165.1 Psychroflexus sp. | reverse complement strand
TTGTTTGAGTAGCGTTTGTCATACCGACGAAGGAGGTATCGCATCACTAATTTCACAAATGATTATTGAATACTCTCGCCATTAATGTTTGTGTGATGTCTCATTACATTCGAAATGACAAGAGTACTGCTTTATTTGAGTAGCGTTTGTCATGCCGACGAAGGAGGTATCGCATCACCAGTCTCACAGATGATTATTGAATACTCTCATAGTAAAATTAGTATACAATGCATCATTACATTCGACATGACAAGTGCTGGGTTGGTTGTCATTTCGATGAGTGATTTTCTATGTTGAGATGAAAACTTTACAATTTTCTACGGTTATCGTTAGAATCTCGGTCTATTAATTTATTTAGTGGGTCTATACCTACTCTTGAAGGTTTCCGATTTACTTCAATTTCAAAAGAATTATTGATTTCTTCAATTTTATGTTTTTTCAAATAAATTAATTTTTCTTCTTTTTTTCCATCAATTTCTTCTTCAGTATAAATACCAACATCTATATAATCTGCTAAATATAAAGATTCTACTTCTTCACCATTAATCTCTTCAGCTAGGATAGGACCATAAAATTCATCATAAATAGAATTCCCTTTTTCATCACTACGATATTTAGCTACTTGAGCTGTAAACTTCACTTTATAATTTTCGTTTTCTAGAGTTTCAGTTTCAGCCTTTATTATTTTATTATCGTAAAGTGTTATAGTTTCAAATAAATCGGTAATTAGATAACTTAGGGAATCGGGTGTGTTTTCTTTAATGTGATTTTTAAATTCGATGGCTGTGGTGTAAGGTGGCTCTTGAAAAGCTACTTTGTCAATATACGAACTCAGCGCCGCATTAAAATTTTTCTCGCCTAAATAATCACTCATAGCATACATTACCATAGAACCCTTGTTGTAATGTATATATTGCTGATTTTCATTTAAAATAAGCGGTAATTCTTTCTGACTTTCGAATTTCCTTCCGCTTAAATATCGGTCTAAGGCATCTTTTAAAAATCGTCTCATTTTTTCTGCTCCAAAGGTATTTTCTAAGACTTTTAGTGAGCTATATTCAGATAAACTTTCAGACATTACCGTTGCGCCACGAACGTCTGCACCAATTACTTGATGCGCCCACCATTGGTGTGCTACTTCGTGAGCAGTTACACTAAAAGGATAATCTACTCCTTCATCTTCGTCATTTACATTTGCAATAAAACCAATGGATTCAGAAAATGGAACGGTGTTCGCAAAGGCTTGTGCAAAAGTCCCAAAAACACTAGGAAATTCTATTATTCTGAGTTGCTTAAATTGGTAAGGACTGTAATTAGCTTCATAATAAGCTAAACCTTCTTTAGCTCCTTTAAGCATTCGGTCTAAGTTGTAATCATGGCCTTGATGATAAAAAATTTGTAATTTAATTCCGTTAAAATCTTCTTCAACAACTTCATAATCTGCAGACATAAAATTGTAGAAATTTAAGATTTTATCGTCCATTTTGTAATGGAAATAACGTCTTCCATTCTCTTCCCATTCTTTTTGAAGATAACCTGGAGCAATGGCAATTTGGTTAGGAGAAGTACTTACTGTAGTTTCAAAATCTATCCAATCTGCATCGCTAGAGATGTAGGTGTTTTTTAGGTTGGTACTATCTAGTGGAGATTTCATACGATCTTTAGGTGGTAAACCATATTTTTCTCGAACTATATTATTACTTAATTCGGCAGCTTCATTATATCCAATTTTAGGAAAAATACTATTGTTCATAAACGTACCATTAGACACTACAGGCGAATTACTTCGTAACCAAGTATTTGGTTCATTTTCCATTTTGAATTGTAGCTCTATAGAATCACCTGGTAGCAAAGCTTCATTTAAATTGATAATATGATAATCGTAAATACTGTCTTTTAAAACAGTTTTGTATTCTCGATTGAAACTATATTCAGTTGGAGTAGAATTTAGGCTTAAATGAATGCTATCAATTTTTTTATTGGTTTTATTCATCAATTTATATACTCCATTCACTCTAAAATCTCTAGTTTCAGGAAAAAGATCTAAATCTATCTTGGATGAAATAATTCTAGGTTGTGCAATATTTGCAAACCTTCCATAGGTCTTTTCATACTCCACAGTGCGAATTTCTCTTTCTTTACCCGAAAGTCTTTCATTTTCTACGTTATTTACGTAATAGATGTAGCTCCCAATAGAAAAGAAACCTATTAAACTTAAATACA
>CBFIGU010000212.1:0-2261 GCA_965662165.1 Psychroflexus sp. | reverse complement strand
GTAGGATTAATCATTTTCTGGATGTTCTATATGGAACAAGAAAACGAAAGTGCTGCTAAAGAAACCACTACCGAACAAGTTGAAGAAAACAACACAGAAACCCCTCAAGAAAACACCATAAATACGGCTAATAGCAGCCTGACAGAAGTAGCTAATACTCCACAAAACGATTCTATTGCTCAACTCATAGCACAACAGCAACTAGGTGCTTTTGCTTATGCCGAAATGGCTGCATCTAATAAAGATGGTTTTACTGAAATTAGCAATGATGTTTTGCGTTTAAAAGTTAGTAATCGAGGTGGACAAATCATTGAAGCACAAGTCTTAGATTACGAAACTTACGATGGCAAACCTATCTATTTAATAAAAGATGGAAATGCCAGCTTTTCTATTGATTTAAATACGAAAGACGGTAAAAAGTTAGCCACTAAAGATTTATATTTTGAGCCTTCGCTTTCGCAAGAAGGAAAAGATCAAGTTTTAGTGATGAAACTGAAAGCTTCTGAACAAAATTATTTGGCATTCGAATATCGTTTGAAGCCCGATGATTATATGATGGGATTTGATATCCGTTCGCAAGGCTTAAATCAAGTATTGAATACTTCAGAAAACCCTTTATTAACTTGGCAAATCAAAGCTTACCGTTTTGCAAAAAGTATTTCTTACGAAAATACCTATTCTGAAATCATCTTTAAATACGACGAAACAAGCGATTATACCAATCAACGTGAATATACTGAAGAAGAAGAAAATAATATTGATTGGGTAGCTTACCGTCAGCACTTTTTTAGTTCGATTTTGTTAGCGGATTCACCTTTTGAAAAAGGAAAATTTATTTCTGAAAATTTAGTTCAGGATGAACAAATCGATACGGTATATACCAAAAACTTTAAATCGGAATTACCTTTACAATTGCAAGCAGGTGAGTTTGCTAAAAGCATGGATTTTTACTATGGTCCTACCGATATTAAAATTCTAGAAACTTACGAGCGTGATTTAGATGAAGCTGTTCCCTTAGGTTGGGGAATTTTTGGATGGATTAACAAATACTTATTTATTCCGTTTTTTGGATTTTTAAGCGGTGTTTTACCTAGTTATGGTTTAGCTATTATCATCATGACTATTGTGGTGCGAATTGTGCTTTCTCCTATTACTTATAAATCTTACCTATCACAGGCTAAAATGAAGGTTTTAAAGCCTGAGATAGACGAGTTGAACAAGAAGTACAAAGATAATGCTATGAAGAAGCAGCAAGCAACGATGAAGCTGTATAGCAAAACAGGCGTTAGTCCGTTGGCAGGTTGTATTCCT
Organism: Psychroflexus sp.; assembly: GCA_965662165.1. GTDB lineage: Bacteria > Bacteroidota > Bacteroidia > Flavobacteriales > Flavobacteriaceae > Psychroflexus. Next base: position 950 of record CBFIGU010000212.1, on the reverse strand, counting down.
GCACTTTTACAAATCCCTGTTTTCTATGCCTTGTTTAGATTCTTCCCGAGTGCATTCGATTTACGCCAGAAAGGCTTTTTATGGGCAGATGATTTATCAAGCTACGACGTAATTTTTGAATGGGATACATACATTCCACTTATTTCTTGGGTGTATGGAAACCATGTAAGCTTATTCCCTATTTTGGCTTCAGTAGCTATTTTCTTCTATATGCAAATGACGACCGGTCAAACCATGCAGCAGAATCAGCAGCCAGGCATGCCAAACATGAAAGTCATCATGTATATTTCTCCTTTAGTAATGTTGATATTCTTCAACAATTACGCAAGTGGACTTTCGCTGTATTATTTTGTTTCTAACTTAATTACCATCGGTATTATGTTAGTCATTAAGAAAGTAATTATCGATGAAGATAAAATCCTGGCAAAGATTGAGATGAACAAGAAAAAGCCAAAGAAAAAAGGCAAGTTTGCTCGAAAAATGCAAGAAATTATGGAAAAAGCAGAAGAGCAAAAACAGAAAAACCAGAAGTAAAATTCTAGAACATATTTACAAAAATAGCCTTGAAAAATTTCAAGGCTATTTTTTTGGAGTAAGTTTTAAATTATAAAACAAATTTGAAATTTAAAAACCTAGCAGTTTTCGAAAATTGTAAATGTCTGATGCTATAATTGAGTTGTGTAAGTATCTGTTATACTGAATTACTTTGCATTAAAAGAGTATATTTGGGTTGATATTGAGAGTTGGGCTTCATACTGACAAAAAGCCGAACTAAATCATATTTTTTGTACATTTGATTAAAAGAAATTTTAAAATGGATATTCGAACGACAAAACTTGAATTGCTCAAAACGATTTTGGAGACTGAAAATACCGATTTCATCCAAAAGGTAGCTGACTTTGTGAAAAAAGAAAAAGTAGATTTTTGGGACGAATTATCTTTATCTGAAC
>CBFIGU010000211.1:0-2338 GCA_965662165.1 Psychroflexus sp. | reverse complement strand
GACGGATAAAAAATAATCCCAAGCATAAAAAATTATGCTTGGGAATAATTTGTGACCCAAAACACCGATACTTCTAACTTAGTAAATGATATTGATCAAGTTATGTTGTTCAATATGTGATTTTGAAAAATAGGGATTAAAAAAATATTCCCAAACATAAAAAATTGAACACTTAAGCATTAAATTAATTTGTAATCAATAATTCCTCTACTTCTTCCAAGGATTTCCCTTTGGTTTCGACAATATATTTGATTACAAACCATAATGACAACATTCCCATACCAGCATAAATGCCAAAAGTTAATGTAGGTCCTATATTGGTAAGCTCCCAAGGAAAAAACTGAGTAACCGAATAACTCACTAATGAATTAAAAAATCCAACCACAGAAATGGCAACCCCTTTTACATTACTTGGAAATATTTCTGACAATAACGTCCACATTACAGGACCCAACGAAATAGCAAAAGCAGCAACATATAAAAGTATTGCGATGAGTACGAGAGTTGCATTGATGGCAATGAATTTTTTCACCTCGTTTCGTTTAAAATCAAGCAATTGATCTTCATTTAATATAGGCGTCAATTCGTCAAACAACAGCGTTTGAGAAGTGAAGGTCATGCCCTCTAGAGAGACTAAAGAAGTCTTCATTTTTTCGTTGTCTAATTTCTGCAAGTTTGCAGAGCTTAATTCATAGGTCGCATTGTTAAAAGCTAAAGTAACCATAAAAAGAGCAATACTCATAGCTGCTGTACCTATAATCAGCAAAGGTTTTCTACCCATAAGATCAATAAGTCGAATGGCTACAATAGTAAATACCAAATTGGTTAATCCAACGACAATCGCTTGTAAAAAAGAAGCATCTGTACCACCACCTGCTTGTTCAAAAATGGTTGGAGCATAATAAAAAATGGCATTAATTCCTGTGATTTGTTGAAAAAAAGCAATTCCAAAAGCAATAATCATGATGTTTCGAAGACGTTTAGTAAACAAATCAGACAACTTTGCATTAGGTTCTTTTTTGGCTATGCCTTTTAAAATGCTATCAATGGTCGTAACGGCATAATCTGGACCTCCAATTTTAATCAGCGTTTGTTCTGCAACGGATACCAAATTCAATTTTTGAATAATCCATCGTGGGCTTCTTGGAATCGAAAAAAGAGCTAAAAAATAAATAAATGCAGGAATGGTTTCCACACCAAGCATCCAACGCCAACTCTCGCCTGCTATATCTTTTAAAAAATAATTAGAAAAATAGGCGACCGAAATACCTAAAACAATATTCAATTGATTTAAGGACACTAAACTACCTCTTAATTTAGGAGGTGCTATTTCGGCAATATAGATAGGAGCAATTAAGATTGCTCCGCCTATCCCAATTCCTCCGATAATTCTTGCCAAAATAAATGGAATATATGCTGTAGCTAAAGCAGACCATAAAGCCGAAATGGTAAAGAGAACAGCAGTAGCAATGAGCATTTTTTTTCTTCCAAAGCGATCACTTAGTGGCCCTGCCGATATATTACCTGCCATTGCGCCAAAAATTACACAGCCTACAGAAAAACCAAGCTCCCAGTCGGTCATCTCAAAATAATCATTTATGCCGCCCACAGCTCCAGAAATTACCGCACTATCAAAGCCCAATAAAAAGCCACCTAAAGCAACTATAAAACTGATGTAAACAGTATATGATTTTTTCATTTTTAATAACTTATTATATTTCTAATTTAATAAACTATGGTTTGCATTGCTCTCGGCTGGATTTGTAGTTGCGTTTCAATTTGTCCAACAACTAATTTATAGACCACTTTTTTATTAGTAGGATTCATTACAACGGTAACCATATTTCCATTTTTATTTTTAAAGCTCGTACTTTCGATTGTACTTCTACTCGTTGTTGTACTAACTCGCAACGCGCCAGGTTGTATAAATTTAGAAAAATGACCGATGTAGTAATAGGTTGGTGTGTATATCAATTGCCCTTTTTTTGTATCAGCATGAATAGGAGCAAAGCAAAAATTTTCAACATGATTCGGTCCTCCGCGTTCATCGAGTAAAATGTTCCAATCTGTCCAGCCCACCACCCCGCTATTAAAGTCGTTTATTATAGAATTACCATAGCGCTCTGCATTTGGCCAATAAAACATTTTTTCTATGTCAAAGCCTTCCTGGCAACCCTCGGTAAACAACATGTTTTTGGAAGGAAAAGATTCGTTGATGTTTTTTAAATTGTCGTATTTAGGTAGGCCACCCGTCCAGGTTTCATACCAGTGAAAACCGATTCCCCATGCATATTTTGAAGCATCAGGGTCTTCAAAAATGGTGTTGGCTCTATCTGAC
>CBFIGU010000210.1:0-2342 GCA_965662165.1 Psychroflexus sp. | reverse complement strand
TGCTTACTAGTGCAATTGTTTTCTTCATTTTTATTTTAAATTTATTAGACAGTGCAAATTTAGCGTCTTTTTAAGTTCTCGCAATTGCTTAACAGGAATTTAATTAAATAATAAAAAACTACCTTAAAGTTGTTTTAATAAGTTGTTAATACAGGTTTCATTTGCTAGCGATTAACCGAATAATATGTGCTTCTCCTTGGTGTCCATTTCCTTCGTTTAAATTAATAAATTTATTTTGAAGACTTTCAATATTTACATCTTTAAAATCATTTTGAAGCATTTCTTTCGTAAAAAGCATTTCTTTTTTCTTAGGTCCACCAGAAATATGGTTTTTGCTTAATTGTTGGGTATTAAATGCTTCTAGAATTATTTTACCTCCTTTTTTTAAACTGTCAATAATTTTTTGGTGTAAGTATTTTCGGTTTTCTGGACTTGGGTGAGCGTAAATTAAAGCCACAGCATCATAATTATTGGGTTTTAAATTAAAATCATCTAATTCACTAAGCGAATAATTAATGCTGACTTTATGTTCTTTGGCTAATAGCTCAGCTTTTTCTTTTCCTTTTTCAGAGAAATCGAAGGCATCTACTTCCCAGTTTTGTTTTGCGCAAAAAACAGCGTTTCTACCTTCTCCTTCAAAGGGAAGTAAAATTTTGCCAGGTCTTAATTTTGCTAGTTGTTGTTTTAAAAAATGGTTGGGTACTTTTCCGTAGGCAAATTCAGAATTACTGTAGCGTTCGTTCCAAAATTCTTTCATCTTTTTATTTCAAAACAACCTAAACTTTTTGGTTTATCTTGTAACTTTGGTTACAAATTATAGAAAATGAACAAACATTTAATTTTAATACTGTGGTTATTTCCATTGTTGCTTTGGGCTAATGAAGACCAAGACCAAGAAGCTGAATTAAAAACCGAAAAAGTGACTGTTTTTTTAAATGGAGCTCAAATAACTGCCACCAGCAAAATTTCGCTTGCTAAAGGAAGCAATAGTTTTGTTTTTATTGATTTATCACCGAACATTAATCCAAATAGTATTCAAGTAAAAGGACTTAATAGATTGAGTGTAAATTCTGTTCAGTTTGAGGTTACTTATCTGAAGCAACAAAAAGTTTCAGCTGAATTAGAAAAGCTGAAATCTAAAATGGAAACCTTGAAAGATCAAATTGCGGCTGAGCAAAGTGCAATTGAAGCTTTAGAAACTGAAGAATCCTTATTGATGCAAAACAAAAAAATAGCTTCAGTTGAAGCGAATGCGAGTTTAGCTAAATTAAAAGAATATGCTAATTACTACCGTGAGCGCTCTGAAGCGATCAATAATTTGATGTATCAAACCAAAAAGAAACGAGACTTGCTTCAAACAGAATTGAGCAAATTACAACGAGAAGTGCAAAATTTAAGTAGCAGAAATAAAACGTCTCGCGGTCAGATTCAATTATTATTGAACAGTGAAATTGCTCAAAATACATCTATAGAAATTACGTATTTGGTTGAAGATGCAGGTTGGTTTCCTACTTACGAAATCAAAGCTAATCAATTAAATGCACCGATTAATTTTATTTATCAAGCAAAAATTTATCAAAACACAGGAGATAATTGGAAAGATGTAAATATTACACTTTCTACCGCAGATCCGAGTCTAAATAATGTGAAGCCTGAATTACTTCCTTATTATTTGAATTTATATGCTCCACCGCCACCTGCACCACAAGCAATTAGTATTGTTGAAGATGATATGGAATTGGAAGAAGTTGTAGTATCCGGTTACGCAGTTGAACCTAAGCGAAAATTAAAAAATGCGAATGTTACGACATCAGAACAAGTTCGAAAAACAGAAGAATTGACGGTAATGAATTTTCAACTTCCAGAAAAATACAATCTTGTATCTGGAGACGAACCCCTTGAAGTAAAATTAGACCAACAGGACTTAGAAGCAGAATTTGAATATTATACCGCACCTGTTTTAGATCCAAAAGTCTACTTAACGGCTACGTTAAAAGACTGGCAATCTTTAGATTTATTACCTGGTGAAGCCAGTATTTATTTTGAAGACACTTTTAATGGTACTGTTTTTATTGATGCGAATATGAATACAGATGAATTTATCATTTCACTAGGAAACGATCCAAATATTGTTGTAGAACGGAAGCAAGTTAATAAAATGAAAAGCAAATCTTTTTTCAAGAATAAACAGATTGTTGAAAAAGAATTTGAAATCATTATCAAAAATAACAAAAGCCTTGCGGTAGAAGTGAAGTTAGAAGATAGATTGCCTATTGCTCAAAATGAAGATATAGAAGTAAGTGACGAAGTTTATGAAGGAGCAAATCTTAATAAAAAGACTG
>CBFIGU010000209.1:0-2376 GCA_965662165.1 Psychroflexus sp. | reverse complement strand
AAATCGCCAGGTATTAATGCCATTTGAGTACTACTTGGTATCGCATTGTCAGACCAGTTACCTGCTGTATCCCAATTACTATTAAGAGCTCCTGTCCAAACATTAGGTCTTTCTTCAATTGTAAAATCTGTGATGTACAAATCATGATCACTAGCACTAGAAGCACTAGCGATAGCATAAATACCAAATTTAACAACACCACTATAAGAAGATAAATCGTAATTATCGGTTTGACCAGTATGAGAAGGAGTAGAACCCTCTATATACGTACCTAAGCTTGTCCAAGAAATTCCATCATTTGTAGAAACCATTATACCAACTTCATCCTCATCACTAAAAGTTGTGGAATCTGATGAGCCATATTCAGTGGCAGCTATGCCTAGAGCCAATTGATAAGCTGTAGTACTACCTAAATCAAATTCTTCGGTAACCAACCATTGTGGGGTGGTTTCAATATACATATTAATGTATGCACTATCATCACCATTAAAAGTTTCATCATCCCAATCAGAACTGCCAGTATCGGTTGGTTCATTACGAGTACCTGTTGCTTCTTCCCAACAATTATTTAAATAGATATCAAAATTTTCTGTATAGGGAAAGGATGACACAGCACTGCAATCCGTCGTAAAATTTAACGGATCAGACCAGGAGCTCTCTCCATCTGCACCACAGTCTGAACGCACATAGATGTCATAAGTTGTATTTGATGTAAGACCAGTAAGACTAGCAAATGAAGTTCCTGCGGCAACACTCCCTGTTGGTGCCGTGCTAGCATCTGGAACCGTACCATCATCGGTTAAAAAATAGTCGTAACCACTCGAAGCATTTTCTTCTACCTCCCAAGAAATAGCAGCATTTGCTGTTGAAATATCATTGACTGTTAAATTATAGGGATTAACACAACTAGGTATTTCTTCAATTGTAAAATCGGTAATATACAAATCGATAGTACTATAATCAGAATCATCAGCGATAGCATAAATACCAAACATTACAGGGCCAAAATAATTAGATAAATCGTAAATATCGGTTTGAGGAGTACTGGAAGGAACTGAATCTTTGTCGTAAACCATTAGCGTTTCCCATGTAGCCCCAAAATCTCTAGAAATCACTAAAACAACTTCATCATCCAGATTAAAATTAGCAGCTTCTTCCCCAAAAGTTGTAGAAGATATTTCTAGAGCCAATTGATAATATGCTCCAAAGTCTAAATAAAATTCTCCGGTAATTAACCATTGTGGAGTTTGATTATCCATATATAGGTATGCGCCTCCTATACCACCATAGTAATAGAAGTCAGTCCACTCTGAACTTCCAATGGTATAAGAATACTCATTACCTTGAGCTTCTTCCCAACAATTATTAAAATAGATATCAAAATTTTCTGTATAAGGAAAGGATGACACAGCACTGCATCCTGTCGTAAAATTTAACGGGTCAGACCAAGTGCTTTTTCCATCTTCACCACAATCTGAACGAAAATAAACATCATAAGTTGTATTGCCCTCAAGATTAGCTAGATAATATGAAGATGAAGATCCTGCTGCAACACTTCCTGTTGGCGAGGTATTAGCGTCTGGGACCGTGCCAGCATCTGTCAAAAAATAGTCGTACCCATCCGAGGCGTTTTGTTCTACCTCCCATGAAACATTGGTGAAGCTTCCTGGAATACCAATGACTGACAAGTTGTAGGGTGTGCCACAACTAGTGTTTTGACCAATTGCATTAAATTGAATTAACAATATTATAAATAATAGAAATGGGAAAAAATTATTAATAAGGAATTTAATTAAAAAATAATTTATATGATTTAAGATTAATCGGGATTTTTTCAACATACTCTATAATTTAATTCAATGCGATGTTTTGTTATTTATTATTTCGATTTATTATAACTAATGGTTCAAATTACTTTTCGCATATACCTGTATTAAAAAACAACCTTATGTTTTGGTTATCGATTTATAATTTGAACTAAATGTACAATACTATTAATATCCTATTTGATCTGAAATTTTATCTGTTAGCAATGTGTTAACAATCCTTGCTAATTTGTATTAAAGCTTTAATCTATAGTGTTTTAGCTCATTTTTTTTTGAGATGCGTCTTCTTGCAAAATAATAGAAGGCTTATTTAATTGAGAATGTTATTTGTATTCACTGTCATAAAAGATTGATAAAGAAAGGAAAATATTTAATATGAGATTAAATTTTTAGAACCCAAACTCTTGAAAACAGCAATAGTTTGGATCAAAAGTAGATTAATTTGATGTACCAAAAGCCTGCAGTTTATGCAAGCTTTTTTAGTGTATAAGCTTAAGTCTATGCGTTTACGAACTACCAATCTACTCAGGCTTCTAATTGTTCGATAGAG
>CBFIGU010000208.1:0-2392 GCA_965662165.1 Psychroflexus sp. | reverse complement strand
TTTAAAAGTAAAAATTAATCCGATAACGATTAAAAGTAGTACACCAACACTCATTAAAAATACATCCTTGGTTAACCAGTATTTTTCAGCATCATAACCTAAATAAGTAGAAATAACTGCGGTCGTCATAATTACTACAAAAACTGTCACTAAATGGATTGACCAACGCTCTAACTTCCATGCCGATGTAGACTTATTGCTTAGATGCCGAAAAGAATCTCCAGCAGTTTCTGCTAAGCCACCACAGCCACAAACCCAAGAGCAGTACCAACGTTTACCGTATTTATAAGTAAGAATTGGCGTAATAATAAAAATGGATGCAACACCGAAAAGAAGAAGACTTAGGCCAATTGTTCCAGCACTAATAAATTCATCTACACGGTATTGCTCAAAATTATAATAATTGAGCGGCCAAATATTTACCACATTATAATAAGGTAAGCTAAATTTATCTCCGTTTAATCGTGCCATTAATTCAGGAATTAAAAAAGCGAATCCCAATTGAAAGAACATAACTGAAAATGTTCGTAAGCGCTGGTATTGATTATGTCTGTATTTCCAAAGGAATTTTATTCCAAAACCAAGAATAGCGATGGTGTATAAAGTTCCGTACATAAACCATTGGCTGGCAGGATTGCCACTAAGCAATTTACTAAACGGGTCGAATAAACTGATTAAACCTGTATTTTGTCCGTTTTTATTTAAACCTAAATATTCAGGATAAAAGTATAATACAATATAAAAAGCTGTAATAAAAACACCCAATGCATAAGCCCACACACCGCGATTAGCAAGTGACTTAAAAAAAATATGATCATTTTTAATGCCGGCAATCTTGTTTTTGTATTCATCTTGAGCATAACCAATTATCCCTATAGAAATTGCTGAAATAGCGATGCTGAGCCAAATAATTTTATGTTGAAAATTTATGTTGAAAGTAGCCAGTAACAATACAAACAAGCCTGAAAAACCTAGGAAAAGAAATGCTTTTTGAGCATTACTTAAATTTTCTGCACTTGAAGCGGTAACCGATAAATTTTGTGAATTATACATTGATGCTAGATTTTAATTCTTTTTGAAATTTTTTCTGAATAAGCTTTTCATAATTTGTATAAAACTCAGGATCAAAGTTTGCCATCTTAAAATGCTGTATAACATAGTCTATTGTCCTTTTTTCATTAAGCCATTGGTCAAAAATCTCGTGTCGTAATCGAATGCCAAATGTATTAATGCCTAAGAATTTTCTAGAATTAGTTTCATATTGTATGTGAATACATTTTTCTTCATCTTTAGCTTCCCAGTAAAAATCTGAGTGCCCTTCATTTAGTTTTGGGAAAACCCAGCCATAAGTCTGGTATTCAATATCAAAAAATTTAGCAGAATTAAACCAATTTCCAGGTTTGTATTTTTTTGGGTTTCCTGTTAGGGTTTGAGCTAAGGTTTCGCCCATCATTCTTCCTGTGTACCAAACGGCTTCAATTGCTGGTCTATTGCCAATGGGTGTTTTTTGTTCTGCACAATCTCCAATAGCAAAGATATTTTTAATATTGGTTTGTAAATTTTTATTCACCAAAACCCCACGATTGGTTTCTATTCCAGAATCTTTTATAAAATCGATATTTGGAGAAACGCCAGCGGTTAATCCAACTACGTTACAAGGAATTTCTTCATTGCTTTCAGTTAAAATAACTGACTTTACATTTCCATTTTCATCAGCTTCTATCGATTTTAAATTTGTATTTAAGCGTAAATCTATACCGTGCGCTAAAATGTGTTTGTTTAATAAATTGGATTCTTCAATTGGTAAAACATTGTTCCAAAAACTAGATTCTCTTACTAAAAAAGTAACTGGGATGTTTCTGGTGTTCAGCATTTCTGCCAATTCAATCCCGATTAAACCACCACCTACAATTACAGCTCGCTTACAGACTTTTGGGTTTGGAGCATTTTCTTCTAGCTTTTCTAAATCTTGTTTTGAGTAAAGTCCTTGTACTTGGGGTAAATCTTGCCCTGGCCAGTCAAATCGATTAGGTTTAGAACCGGTGGCAATAACAAGCTGATCGTATGTAAAAACTTCACCAGAATTAAATACAAGTTGATTTTCTTTATACTGAACTTCTTTTACATGAGCTTGTTTTAATTCAATTCGATTCTTTTCCCAAAAGTGATCTTCGTAGGGTTTTAAATGATTCCATTTCATATGTCCCATATAAACATACATTAATGCCGTTCTAGAAAAGAAATATTTACTTTCAGATGAAATGATGGTGATGCGCTTATCTGAATTTTTACGGATATGACGAGCTAAAGTGACTCCAGCAATTCCGTTACCTATGACTACAATATGTTCTTTTTTCAAAATAGAAATTTTATAGGATTCATTTTAAAACCT
>CBFIGU010000207.1:2180-2418 GCA_965662165.1 Psychroflexus sp. | reverse complement strand
TTATTAACCAATCTAAGCTCGGCACTTGTCCACCACTAAACGCATTCATTTGGTAAGCTCCAGTATTATTAAAACCATTATCGTTTACACAATTCCAGTTTAATTCACTCACTTCGCTTACTGTAAAGAAAGTATCTACTGCATCGCAATTATCAAAGTCTTCAAAAATCACTAAATCGGGGCCTACTAGAGTTTCAATTTGCAATGTATTGCTGGGTTGTGAAACATTTCCGGTTAA
>CBFIGU010000207.1:0-2170 GCA_965662165.1 Psychroflexus sp. | reverse complement strand
AAATCTACCGCAACCACCTGAAATTCGTAGAGTGTTTCTGAAGTTAAACCCGTTACATTGTAATTCAAAATATTTTGTTCTAAAGTAACGATGCTTTGTCCATCCTGAAGCACTTGGTAACTTTCTAAAGCTTCATTGTCTGTAGAAGCTGTCCAAGAAAGTTGAACACTATTATTCGTAATATTAGAAGCACTTAAGTTGCCAGGAGGCGTTGGCGCTTCGGTATCGGGTTGCGGATCCCAAATTTGTTGCACATAAGCAGGATTATCGATTAATGGATTTCTGTTTCCTTGAAATAAATAGCCATTGTTATTTCGGTCAATTTCGCGTTGAGAAACTGGGTCTTGCAAATGCCAGGTAATCAATAAATCAATATACCATTGCACGTAAAATTGAGAAGCATCGTTGCTGGTTAAGACTTCGTTTGCATCCCAACTCGAACTGAATTCTTGCTCATAACGAATGGCAAAATATAACACAGAACGAGCAATATCACCTTTAAATTCGTCGATAGGTTCAAATACCACGCCGTTGTAACCCGGAAAAGTATTGCTACCACGTTTTGAACCGTTGGTAGATGTATAATCTGGATTATTGCCTACTTCGCCAAATGGGAAACTTCCACGAGCGCCGTTGACCGATCCATCACTAGGCACCACATGAAAATAATCGTTTTTCATAGGGGAAGCACTGTTAAAAGTAGATTGTGGCACTAAATGTTCTCGATTATAGCAAATGCCTTCTCCATTGTAATTTCCACATTGATTTTGAAAATGATTGTAATTATAAGCATCGGTGGCATTAGGTTTTTCAGAATACATGTCTAAAACCGTTCCGTCATTTTCAAAATAATCATCACTGTCGCCACTGTTTGGATTGGCATAGGCATCGTACAAAGCACCGTAACCTTGGTCTATGTGAAATGGAAAACCATTTCCATCGTCAATATCGTCTATAATTTGGTTAAGTGCAGTTTTCAATTCGAAGCCGGTGAGTCCATCAGCTGAGCTATAATAGCCCGCGGGGGCTTGAGCTGAAGCTGAAAGCCATACAGAAATGAAAACAAAAAAGGAAAAATAAAACTTCATAAATACTAAAAATTTAAATCGCTTAGCAGAATATCGATTTCGTTTAAGCGCTTGCAAAAGTAAGTAATCTACTTAGTTAATTGCGTTAATTTCAGCATGGAATTAAAGAGCGTAAATTTAAGGGACATAAAATTTCAACTTCAGCTTCTTTTTTTGCACCTTTGAAATTCATTAAATTCATCATATAACAAGCATTTATGGAAGCCTTTTGGTTATATTTTAAATTAGGACTTACCCATGTATTAGATTGGAATGCCTACGACCATATTTTATACTTAACAGCACTGGTAGCAGCTTATAGTTTTACCACTTGGAAACGGGTTTTTTGGTTAGCGAGTATCTTTACAATTGGCCATATGTTATCCTTAACTTTAGCGGCTTACAATGTAGTACAAGTTAATATTAACATTGTAGAATTTTTAATTCCAGTCTCCATTATTTTTGCAGCCCTATACAATATTTTTACAGCTGGTAAACCTATTGCTTCTCATAAGGTAAACTTATTATACTTCATTACCTTGTTTTTTGGTTTGGTACATGGTTTTGGCTTTTCAACTTATTTTAAAATGATTTCTGAAAGTGCACAGCATAAAAGTTTACTACTTATTGAATTTGCTTTGGGAATAGAAGTTGCTCAACTCTTAGTTGTTTTGGTTGTGTTAATCTTAACCTTTATTTTTCAAAACCTATTTAAATTCGCTAAACGCGATTGGATATTGATTATTTCTTCCCTAATTATAGGAATAACATCACCTATTTTAAGAGATAACTGGCTTTGGTAAAAGATGAGAACACAAGAGAAACAATTAAAATTTGATAAAGCTTACTTACGCATGGCAAATGAGTGGGGAAAGCTTTCTCACTGCCAACGCAAGCAAGTTGGAGCCATTATTGTAAAAGATAGAATGATTATTTCTGATGGATACAATGGTACGCCAAGCGGTTTTGAAAATCACTGCGAAGATGAAGATGGCATTACTAAATGGTATGTGTTACATGCAGAAGCTAACGCCATTTTAAAAGTTGCTGCTTCAACCCAATCTTGTAAAGATGCTACTTTGTATATTACGCTTTCCCCTTGT
>CBFIGU010000206.1:0-2457 GCA_965662165.1 Psychroflexus sp. | reverse complement strand
CAGCTTCTCCCTCCAAAATCAATACTAACTTTGGCTTCACAATCGTCCATGGGCAAACAAAAACCATAGCGTTGTATTCCTAATTTATCGCCTAAAGCTTCATGAAAAACTTCCCCTAAAACAATAGCCGTGTCTTCTATAGTATGATGCTCGTCTACTTCTAAATCTCCTTTTACTTCAATTTCTAGATCTACCTGACCATGCTTAGCGATTTGCGTTAGCATGTGGTCAAAAAAAGCTATTCCTGTAGAAATTCTGCTTTTACCATTTCCATCTAAATTTAAAGAAATTTGAATCTCCGTTTCTGAAGTCATCCTTGCTATTTTTGAAACTCGATTTCCATATTTTAAGAAACGATAAATCTCTTCCCAAGATTGCGTTTCCAAAGCTATGTAATCTTGTAAATCAACTTCAGAAGAAACTTCTTTACTGCCTAAGTCTGTTTCATTGTTCAGAAAAATAGCTTTTGCTTCTAAGTTTTTAGCTAAAGCTACATCGGTAATTCGGTCACCAATTACATAGGATTTCTGCAAACTATATTCATCTGAAAAATAATGAGTTAGTAAACCTGTGTTAGGCTTTCTGGTAGCTGCATTTTCTTCTGGAAAAGTTTTATCAATTAATACTTCTTTGAATGAAACTCCTTCATTTTCGAAGGCTTTTAAAATGAAATGATGTACGGGCCAAAAATTTTCTTCAGGATGTGACTCAGTTCCTAAGCCATCCTGATTGGTAATCATAACCAATTCATAATTTAACTCTTTTGCAATTTTACCTAAGTAAAAAAGAGCTTGCGGATAAAAGTTAAGTTTTTCGAAAGCATCAATCTGATAATCGGCTGGTTCTGTGATTAAAGTTCCATCCCGATCTATAAATAATACTTTTTTAGGAGAATTTGACATAATTATGAATTTAAAGCCTTTAAGGCACTAAGCAAAGTTTTATTTTCTTTAGGTGTTCCTATACTAATGCGTAAAGTATTTTCGCAATGCATTTGATCGGTTCGGTTACGCACTACAATTCCCTTTTCAATGAGTTGATGGTAACGCAAAATAGCATTATCTACTTTTACCAGTAAAAAATTAGCTTCTGATGGAAACACTTTTTCAACAAAATTAAATTCGTTGAGTTTATTTTGAAGCAGTTCACGTTCAGAAATTAACATTTCAACTTGATGTTTATAAGTAGCTGAAGAAGAAATAACTTCTATCATTTTATCTTGGGTAAGCTGATTTATGTTGTAGGGTGGTTTAACTTTATGCAGTAACTGTATAATTTCCTTTTGCGCAAATCCCATTCCTAAGCGTATGCCAGCATGTGCATAAGCTTTAGAAAATGTTTGCAAAATAACCAAGTTAGGATAATGATTTAATTCACTTACAAACGAACTTTGTGATGCAAAATCGATATAAGCTTCATCTAAAATTACTAAGCCATTAAATTGGTCAAGAATAGTCTTTATTGCTTTTGTATTCATTAAATTACCACTTGGATTATTAGGTGAACACAAAAAAATAAGTTTAGTATTTTTAGAAATGGCATTCAAAATTTCATCAACTTGTAATTGAAAATTTGGTGTGAGCGGGACTTCCTTCAACTGTACTTGATTAACTTCGGCTAAGACTTTATACATTCCATAAGTAGGTGGAGTAATGATTACTTCGTCTTGTTTTGGTTCGCAAAAAACACGAAATAATAAATCTAAAACTTCATCGCTTCCATTGCCTAAAATAATATTGTCTGAAGGCACCCCTTTTAGTTTGGCTAGCTTTTCTTTAGCCTTTTTAGCGTAGGGATCTGGATACCGATTATAACCCGAATTAAAAGGATTTTCGTTTGCATCTAAAAAACAAAGCTCTTGGTCTGTGTTTGAAAATTCATCCCTTGCAGATGAGTATGGTTTCATTTCTACAACACAATTTCTGGCTAATTTTGACCAATTCATATTTACTTTTTTAAGGATTGGATTCTTAAAGTCATCGCATTTTTGTGAGCATCTAAACCTTCAGCAGCAGCCATAACTTCAACAGCTTTACCAATATTTGCAATCCCTTTTGGCTGAATTTCTTGATAAGTTATGCTCTTGGTAAATGCATCTAAATTTACGCCACTGTATTGTTTTGCATAGCCGTTTGTAGGTAATGTGTGGTTAGTTCCCGATGCGTAATCACCCGCGCTTTCTGGTGTGTAATTTCCAATAAAAACAGAACCCGCATTTTCAATGTGCTCAATAAAAAAATCATTTTGATGTGTACATAAAATAAAATGTTCTGGAGCATATTCATTAATTAAATCTACGGCTTCGTGATGATTAGATAGCAGGATTATTTTTGAATTCTCAATAGCTTTAGATGCAATTTCTTTGCGTGATAATGCATCTAATTGTCTTATAATTTCATTTTGTACATCACTTACTAAATTAGCCGAAGTTGTTACCAAAATTACTTGAGAATCTGC
>CBFIGU010000205.1:0-2458 GCA_965662165.1 Psychroflexus sp. | reverse complement strand
GTGTCATACTCGTTGGCATTAAAATGAAACTACCTTCAGCTAAACTGGGCATAAATTCTTTTCCTATTCCAGGAAAAAAACCATTCATAGAATTCCAAAATCGGGTATTTTCAATAGAGAATCCTAATGCATTTGACGCTTGTTTTGGATAATGAAAAACCTTAGAAAACCCAAGCCAAATCATAATTCCTATCAAAATTGATAATAAAGGCAGGATTAGAAACCCTTTAATGTGTTTTAAAAAGAAAGTCAATAGTTGAGCATAATACTTTTGAAGAATCAGGTAAAATGCTAACAACACACCTACTAAAAGTCCAACAAAAATAATATTAGAACCCATAGATTGCTGAGCGCCAAGCGGTAACCAAAACTTTGATAATAAGACTAAAACTCCTGCGATTAAAACATAGAAATGGAGATTTTTTATGCGAAATCTTTTACTAAAATATTGATGCGACAACCCATAACTGGTAGCATAAAGCAATACAAATAAGCCTAACCAAAAAACATTAAAAATAGTCCAAACACCAATGATAAAAAGCAAAGCATTCAAGATGTATGAAGTTTTGGTTTTATTAATTTTAATTTTAAACACAATATGCATCAAGCTTGGTAAAATTAAAACCGTGATTAAAAATGCGGCAATCAGTGCAAAAGTTTTGGTATAAGCCAACGGCATAAAAAGCTTGCCTTCAGCAGCTTCTAATGCAAAAACAGGAATAAAACTGACTACGGTGGTTAAAACTGCAGTCAAAATGGCTGAACTGACTTCAGCTGAACCTTTATAAATATTTTTGACTAAGGAATTTTTTGGGGATTCTTCAAGTTTCTTCAATACATTTTCAGAAAGGATAATCGCCAAATCTATCATCGTTCCAATGGCAATAGCAATTCCCGACAAAGCCACAATATTGGCTTGAATATTGAAAAGCTTCATCGCGATAAAAACCAGCAAAACAGAAATCGGTAAAACTGCTGAAATTACAAGCGATGTACGTAAATTAAACACAATAATAATCACCTCTAAAAGTGCGATAATTAACTGCAAGCTAATGGCTTCTTCTAGGGTCCCAATGGTTTCATTAATCAATTCTGAGCGATCGTAAAACGGGACAATTTTTAACTGACTTTCGGTACCATCTGCTAAGGTTTTGCTCGGTAAGCCCGGAGATATTTCTTCAATCTTTTCTTTTATATTGGTTATGGCTTCCATCGGGTTAAAACCATCACGAGCCACCACAACACCACCAACTACATCAGCACCAGCTTTGTCAAGAATACCACGACGCTGAGCTGGACCGGTTTTAATATGGGCAACATCTTTTAGGTAAATTGGCACATTTTGATTTTCATCAACCACTATGGATTCAAAATCTTGAAGATTGTTTATGTAGCCTAAACCGCGAACAATGTATTCTACTTGATTTATTTCTAAAGTTTTGGCGCCCACATCGCGATTGCTTTCTTTTACCGCCTTGGCTACTTGCATTAAGGAAATTCCGTAAGACTTTAGCGCATCTGGATTTACATCAATTTGATATTCCTTTACAAAACCACCAATGGAAGCCACTTCTGAAATTCCTTTTGCACTGCTTAAACCGAATTTTACATAGAAGTCTTGTACGCTTCTTATTTCATCGAGACTCCAACCGCCAGTCGGTTTGTTGTTTTCATCTCTAGGTTCAAGTGTGTACCAAAAAACTTGGCCTAGTGCTGTGGCATCTGGGCCAAGAGTGGGTTTAGCTTTTGCAGGTAGAAGTCCTTGCGGAATGGAACTCAGCTTTTCCAAAATACGTGAACGCGACCAATAAAACTCTACATCGTCATCAAAAATGATGTAAATGCTAGAAAATCCAAACATAGAATTGCTTCGTACTGATTCTACACCAGGTAATCCTAGTAAATAGGTAGTTAAAGGATAGGTAATTTGGTCGTCAATATCTTGTGGAGAACGACCTGGCCATTCCGTAAATACAATTTGTTGATTGGCACCAGTATTGGGAATGGCATCAACTGGAATTGGATTCTTAGGCAAAAAAGAATCTGCCCATTGAAATGGAGAAACGATTAAACCACCTATAATTATTGCTGACAGTAGAATGAACGACACCAATCGTTGATTCAGAAAAAATTGAATGATTTTATTCAACATAAAATTTGAGATTAAAAGATAAACACAGTAATGATGTCTCAACCCAATTGAAGGGTAAAGAATTACGAATCGTGATTAAATTTTAAATCAAATAGGTTTGAAATAAAGCGTGAAAATCCTTTAAAGGTAAAGGTGGCGGATTCTCGAAGTAGTCAATTTGATGATGAGCTTCAAAAGGAATTTGAACTAAAAATGAAAACACAAAGGCTTCAACAAAGATGGGATGTGGTAATTCAAATTCTGAAGACTGCACCTTAAGTTGATTTTGGCCTTCAATTAATTCTACTTCATCATCACAACAATCAT
>CBFIGU010000204.1:0-2515 GCA_965662165.1 Psychroflexus sp. | reverse complement strand
GTTACCTTAAGTACACCGAATTATTTAGAACAAAACAAATTAATGGTATATCCAAATCCAGTGATTAGCAATTCCTTGACTTTGCAGGTTTCAAATAACCTTAGTGGTAATGTGCAAGTTGAAATATTTAATGCTCAAGGAAAAAAGATCATTTCCAAAGTATTTAAAAGTCTAAACACTAGGTTATTAAAAGTTGAAAAAATAAATCTATCAAGTGGAGTTTACTTTTTGAAGGTGAAGAGTGATCATTTTATTGAATCACTAAAATTCACTAAATATTAAAATAGGATGATAAATTTTTATACAATTTAATTAAAGTAACTATTTGTGAAATAAATAGTATTCTCATACTTGACTTAGTATTTATTCTACTTTATTTAATCCGTTATTAAGTTTTAATAATTATTTTTGCATCATATATAAAATAAATTATGAAGTGAAAAATTTTTTATTAGTAACCATTTTATTTTGTACAGTAATAACATACTCTCAAACATTTACTGGTAATAATCTAAATACTGCATTTGGTGGTCAAAACGGAACGCCGCCAACAATTACATCATCGGCTAATGTTAACTTAACGGGAACTATTGGCACTAATTACCAAATAGATAATGTTCTACTAAATATTAATCATACTTGGGTTGGAGATGTAATTGCTAGGTTAACTTCACCATCAGGCGTGTCTGAATTAGTTTTAATCACTCTGAGTGACAATCTTAATAATGGTGATAATTTTACCAATACTGTAATTCAAGATGGTGGTTCAAATTTAGACACTGCAACAGCACCATTTACAGGTACTTTTGCCCCAACGGGCGGAACTTTTTCTTCGGCTTTTAATGGTGAGAATGTTAATGGAAATTGGACTTTAGAACTTGAAGACCGCTTTACACCTGAAGATGATGGAGTCTTAATAAACTTTGAAATTACATTTGTAAGTAGCGATTTGTCTATTTCTTTATTAGCAAACAATGCAACTCCCGAAATTAACGATCAAGTCACTTTTACAGTAACAGCTGAAAATATAGGGAGTTTAAATATGTCAGGAGTTACATCTAATTTATTTGTGCCAGGAGGTTTCGAATTTGTAAACGCTACAGCAACTGGAGGTGTATACAATCCAACCACAGGTATTTGGAATCTTGGTAATTTTAATTCAGGAAGTTTAGCAACTCTTACAATAAATGCAAATGCTATTGTTGCAGGGTCTTCAAGTTTTATAGCAGATATTAGCGGTAATGAATCAGACTCAGATACAAGTAATAATCAAGTGAGTTTAACCTTGCCTATTTCATGCGCTAATTCACTTGTTTCTGAAACTACTAATTATGGTACTATTCAAGCTAATTGGCGATTCGATGGTAATACAAATGATTCTCAAAATAGTTTTAACGCACAGAACGGAGCGCCGACTAGTTATTCCAGTGATTTTTTAGAAGGTACAGAATCTGCATCTTTCGATGGGACTGCAACCATACAATACAGTAACGGTTCATTTTTAAATGACCCCACAAGTGTTATTAGTATCGCGGGTTGGATAAGACCAACTAATTTAACTGGTCAACGCATTATTTTTGATGAAGGTGGTGCTACCAATGGATTTGTAGTTTGGATGAATAACGACATCTTAACACTGTCAACCAGAAATGGTGGTGCAGGTAGTCAAGTTGATTTAGAAGCTTCAGCTAGTCTTCAATTGGATGTTTGGCAGCATATTGCTGCTGTTTTTGATAACGGAAACCTAAGAATATATTTAAATGGGTTTGAAGATGCTACAACCGCTGGATACACAAGTATTAATAATCATGGAGATTCTGGTGGTTTAGGTGGTGAATTGGGAGGGTCTTCATCTATAGGTGGTACTCCATTAAATTACATAGGATTATTAGATGCATTTGTTTACAGTAGCTCAACTTCGTTTACAGCTTCTGAAATTCTTGCAGATGCAGAACAAGATTGCATTTTTACAGGAACATGTCCTGAGCCAACCACTAAACAAACTCCCGTAACTAATTTATTAGCAACTTACAGGGAGCGGCCTACACAAACAAACCTTTACACAATTGGTTCGGATAATTACTCATTTAGCTTAGGAACAGATAATGACCTTAGATTAGATGCTTTTACTGTAAATGATCCAACCCAAGGAGAATTTAATTTAGCTTTTGAATCTTTAGCTGATCGTATTGTTTTACGTAGAAATGATAATGCAGGTACTACAGGGAACCGTCATATTCTATTTTTCGAGCAATTAGCTGGAGGTTCAGGTACAGATTTTTCAGGGCCTTATATTCCAAGAATGGAAGAAGCTTTACTCTGTCAATGTATAAACCGTGGTTCTGATAATGTATTTGCTAATGCTGGCGGAACAAACATTAATAATATCGAGCGAATAGATTTTATTTTTGAAAGAGGTATTGAAGTGCCTAACAATCCAGAAGAAGTAGGATTTGTAATTTTAGAGCGTGGTGGTAATGATGACTTCAATTTGGCTCCAATAGAAAGTCTAGAT
>CBFIGU010000203.1:0-2565 GCA_965662165.1 Psychroflexus sp. | reverse complement strand
AACGGACTTGAAAACGCGGCTTCAATTATAGGAATGCCTAAGCCAATATGTTTTGTCGTGCCCATTGCAAAAACAAAAGCAGCAATTGCAATGCCACCTAGAAAAGGACGGAACGGTGTATAGCTTATTTTCGAAAATAGATTTTTAAAAAATATTTTTAATATAGAAAAAGCCAGTGCAGTTAAACCAAATGTAATTCCTGCCAATACAGCCCAAAGTAGATTGACTAAACGGTAATCTGCAATTTCAGTAATGTAATAATGCGTATGTGGTACTTGCCAGATTTTAGCACAGCATACATCTGCTACCAAAGCGACTAGTAAGCTAGGATAAATAGCCTTATAATTTAATTTACGTAATACTAAGACTTCTAGTGAAAATATAAATCCAGCAAATGGTGTCCCAAATACAGAAGCAAATCCAGCGCTAATTCCCATAATGAGTAGAATCTTTCTATCTATCTTTAATTGCTTCAACAGTATTGAAAATTGATCTGCAATGGCTGCTCCCATTTGTATAGCTGTGCCTTCTCGACCCGCAGAACCTCCAAAAAAATGTGTAGCGATGGTTCCATATAAAACTAATGGAGCCATTTTAAAAGGAATTACTTTTTTGGGTTTATAATATTCTTCCAATACTAAGTTATTTCCTTTTTCAACGCTTTTACCCAGCCAGTAATAAATAAATCCAATCAACAAACCACCTAAGGGTAAAAGTAAAATCACCCAAACATTTAGTTCACGATATTGGGTTGCCCATCTTAAAGCAACTAAGAAAAAAGCAGATGCGCTGCCAACAAGAATGCCAATAAGCAGACTCAAAACAGTCCACTTTAAAAAATAGTTGAAACTTTTTTGGAAATTGAGATTTGAAAATAGTCTACTCATCATATCTACTAAAAGCAGTTAGTTCAGTAGACGTCATCAGCACTAAGGCGGTTTAAGGCAGACACCATTGCCTATTTAATTAAGGCAAATATAAAATTTAATTCTCAAACTTATTCGAAGTTAATATAAAAACCAAGAAATACATTAATTACGTGAATACGGTCGTAAAGCTCGCTGTTTAAACCAGAATTTTTAACGTCTTTGTTACTTGTTAAATAATTGGCGCCAAAGCTTAAGCCAAAATTCCTTCCGAATTGATGCCGGCTAAATACTCCAGCTCTTAATTCTCCGGTGTTGTAACTGCCTCTTCTTTCGCCTCTGGTTTGCTGGCGGAAAAAATTATATCCATATCCTAAACTAAATCCAGCCTCAAAAACTTTATTTTGATAAGCCACGTATCCAATCTGCGCATAATAGCTTCTATAATTTGCACGTTTAAAATTACCTGCTAAAGATGCATCGGTTAAGGATGAGCCAAAACGAGTTAAACCAAAACCAATCCTAAAATCATGGATTTTATAGATATTTACGTACATCTCAAATCCTGCAACATCTTGGCTGTAAGCTTCATTCAAAAAATGATTACCAAGAACAAAAGGAGAAATGGCGCGTAGCTCGATGTAACCCAATTCATAAACAGGATTTTCGTTCTTTTCAATTTTAATTTGATCTTTATAAGTGTTTTTTTCTTCTTGGGCTTGAGTAATACAAACAAAACCGACTAATACTAAAAGGCAAAGTATGTTTTTCATTTTAGGGATTTTGAATTATGTACTCAGTAGGGTTATCGCCAACTTCAATAAAAACTTCATTATCAATTAAATTAAAACTACCATCATCAATACTCTCAATCAATGTGTAATTAAGTAGGATTGTTTGCTGCTTTTGCACCTCAAAAAAATCAGGAAAATTATATTTTCGTGGAGTTTCAAAATCTTCAGTTATAATAAAATCATACGCTATATTTCCTGAAATCTCGTATTCTACTAAACTAAAGTTAGGTCCTAAGTCTTCAGTAATAAACAAGCTTACTAAGTTATTCTGCTTATATAATGTTTGAGTTGGAATTTCGTAATAAAAATTCTCGAAATCTTCAATAGTAAGATATACGCTGAGGGGTTTCATTCCTTCTTCGTTGTACGAAAAAACAACTTGGTAATCATCATTATTACTTGAACCTCCATCTCTAGGAAAATGCATTCTTGCTTTGCCTTCAAGGTTAGTTTCATTAAAACTTATTAAATCATCTACATATTCTGGTGGTTGAAACTTAGCTAAACGATTTTGCACTCCATCTGGAAAAATGATAAAATTATAATTATCTGCATAAACATCTACGTTAGCATTGCTTAAGGCTTGATTGTTTTCGTTTTCTAAACTTACATCTATGGTAAGTCTCTCTTCTAAATCGTATATTTTGACACAACCCTGCATTAAGGTAGTTGCGACAAATAAAAATATTATCTTTTTCATAATGTAAATTTAATTATTCTATTAAGTCACAGGTAAAATTAATGTTATCAAAAAAATTAATTTTTTTTGGTTAATAAGTTTGAATAAAATGTAGCTGTTAAATTCCATAAATAAAACTCTCTGATTATTTTTGAATTCTCAAAGCTTTACAATGAAACAATATCACGACTTAGTACAGCATATTTTTGACCATGGAGTTCAAAAA
>CBFIGU010000202.1:0-2596 GCA_965662165.1 Psychroflexus sp. | reverse complement strand
AATGGCTTCGCGTAAAATTACCTACTGGTGAAAAATATAGAAACTTAAGGAAATTAGTAGATAAATACGATTTACATACCATTTGTACTTCGGGTAGTTGTCCAAATATGGGTGAATGTTGGGGTGAAGGTACCGCCACTTTTATGATTCTTGGGAATGTGTGTACACGTTCTTGTGGATTTTGTGGAGTAAAAACAGGAAGACCTGAAACCGTAGAATGGGACGAACCCGAAAAAGTAGCGCGTTCTATTAAAATTATGGGCATCAAACATGCCGTAGTTACTTCGGTAGATCGTGATGATTTAAAAGATATGGGTTCTATTATTTGGGCTGAAACCGTAAAAGCTATTAGAAGAATGAATCCTGAAACGACTTTAGAAACTTTAATTCCAGATTTTCAAGGAATTGAAAGACACATCGATAGAATTATTGAAGTGGCCCCAGAAGTGGTTTCACATAATATGGAAACGGTAAGAAGATTAACTAGAGAAGTTAGAATTCAAGCCAAATACGATAGAAGTTTAGGTGTTTTAGATTACCTGAAAAAACAAGGCATCAACAGAACTAAATCTGGAATTATGCTTGGTTTAGGTGAAAAAGAAGATGAAGTAATACAAACTTTAAAAGATTTACGCTCTGTTGATTGTGATGTGGTGACCATCGGGCAATACTTGCAACCTAGTAAACAACATTTACCTGTTCAAGAATTTATTACTCCAGATCAATTTAAGAAATATGAAGAAATTGGATTGGATTTAGGTTTTAGACATGTAGAAAGTTCTGCCTTAGTTCGTTCTTCTTATAAAGCACAAAAACATATTCATTAATATAATATTGTAATTCATGTCGAATACAATACGGATTGGAATTAATGGCTTTGGCCGCATTGGTCGAAGCCTTTTTCGTTTGGCTTATATTCATCCGCAAATAGAAGTGGTTGCCATTAATGACTTATCTGATGCAACTACCCTAGCCCATTTGGTAAAGTACGATTCTATTCATGGTAATTTTGGTAAAGAAGTAAAAGCTGAAGGAAATTCTATTGTGATTGAAAACCAAGAGTTTCCAGTCATAAATCATAAATCAATTGAAAATATTCCTTGGCATCAATACGATGTAGATTTTGTAATTGAATCAACCGGAAAATTTAAAACTAAAGATGAAATTCAGCATCACTTAAAAAATGGGGCTAGAAAAGTTATTTTAAGCGTTCCTTCTTCAGATGATTCGGTAAAAATGATTGTTTTGGGAGTGAATGATGAAGTTTTACTTCCTTCAGACCTTATGATTTCTAACGCGTCTTGTACCACCAACAATGCTGCTCCAATGCTAAAAGTGATTCATGATGCATTTCAAGTAGAACAAGCTTATATTTCTACTGTTCACTCTTACACCAGCGACCAGAGTTTACACGATCAACCCCATCGCGATTTAAGACGTGCTCGAGCAGCAGGGCAATCTATAGTTCCTACTACAACTGGAGCGGCAAAAGCATTAACTAAAATTTTTCCAGATTTAAGTGAAGTCATTGGCGGTTGCGGAATTCGGGTTCCGGTTCCTAATGGTTCATTAACCGATATGACCTTAAATGTAAAGCAGAAAACTTCCATTGAAGAAGTAAATCAATTGTTTAAAACTGCTTCAGAACATAAGTATAAAGGAATTTTAGAATATACGGAAGATCCCATAGTTTCCATCGATATTAAAGGCAATTCTCACTCTTGCATTTTTGATGCGCAAATGACATCGGTAATTGGTGGACACTTAGTAAAATTAATCGGTTGGTACGATAATGAACGTGGTTATAGCAGCCGAATTATTGATTTAATTTTGAAGATGAATTAAACCTGCCAGTCAATTTTAGTTTCACCTTGTTGCTGAAGCAATTCATTTGTTTTACTAAAATGCTTGTTGCCAAACCAATAACCACGATTAGCACTCAAGGGCGATGGATGACCTGAAGTTAAAATGTGATGTTGGTTAGCATCGATTAACTTGGCTTTCTTTTTAGCAAAACCACCCCAAAGTAAAAAAATGACGCCTTCTTTTTCTGCTGAAATTTTCTGTATTACCGCATTGGTAAAATTTTCCCAACCCAAACCTTGGTGACTTGCCGCTTGATGCGCTCTTACACTCAAAACAGCATTTAGAAGTAAAACGCCTTGTTTTGCCCAAGAAGATAAATCGCCATGATTAGGAAATTGAATAAGTTTTTCTTGTTCTAATTCCTTAAAAATATTGACTAATGACGGTGGAATAGCAATTCCCTTTTGCACAGAAAAACACAAACCATTAGCTTGATTTGGTCCGTGATATGGATCCTGGCCAATAATTACCACTTTTGTATCATGAAATGGGCAAGCATCAAAAGCCTTAAAAATAGAACTGCCTTTAGGATAACAGGTATAATTTTGATATTCTTCTCGAACTTGTTCAGTGAGCTTTACAAAATAATCTTTTTCAAATTCAGACTGCAGTAATGCTTTCCAAGAAGCTTCAATAGCAATATTCATCTTTTTTTAAACGAAAATAAGCTTTATTCATATTCTATACTGATGAAGAGATATGAAATTATTAAAATGATACTGCTTAATTA
>CBFIGU010000201.1:0-2627 GCA_965662165.1 Psychroflexus sp. | reverse complement strand
GCAAAATCGGCTCCCACATCATGTAGATTCGGCTGAATGTTACCTGCGCCATGTGCTAAGTCAAAACCAACAATGCTATGATTAGCATGACCTAGTTTGGTTATTTTCTCCATATCGTAAAATTGCCCAGAATAATAATTTGTATTCCCTATTAAAAAAAGGGCAATTTCATCTCCTTGTTCTTCAACAATTTTTTCTAAATCTTCAATATGGCATAAATGATCTTCTTCTCTAGGTTTCCATAAGATTAACCCGTCTTTCGGATCGATGTCATGAAACTTCAATTGCGATTCTACTGCATATTTATCTGAAGGAAATGCATCTGCTTCAATTACTATTTTATAACGCTTAGAAGTAGGCTGATAAAATGAAACCATCATTAAATGAAGGTTTGTAGTTAGCGTATTCATGACCACAACTTCTTGTGGTTTTGCCCCAACTACCTTAGCCATAGATTCACTTAAAAATTCGTGATAAGGCATCCAAGGATGTTTTGCTTGGGTATGACCTTCAACGCCTAAGTTTGCCCAATCATTCAATTCTTGTTGAATGTAGTCTTGGGTTATTTTAGGCTGTAATCCTAAGGAATTACCACATAAATAAATATGCTCTTCACCGTTTTTTTGTTGAGGGATATGAAATTCTGCTCTGTATTTTTGAAGTGAATCTTTTTCATCTAAAGATTTAGCAAACTCCAATGTATTTTGAAAATTATCTATCATTTTATTACGTCTATATCTGTAAAATATATTCTGAAACTTCCATCTTGATTTCTTCGGTCTGTACTGATTGATATTCCATTAAAGTCTTTGTAATTCTCCCAAGCATTAATTATTCTAGGTTCTTCACTACCTGCTGGGTAAAAACTCCACTCTTCAATTTTGTAATCACTATTAATATAAAGCTTATAGGTATCTCCAGGGGTGTAACCACCTTCATCATAAAAGTTAATAGTTAACTCTGTGAGCTCTTTTTCATTAAAAGGAGAAAGGCTTTTTTCATTTACTTTTACATCATAGCCATCAGTCCACATGAGTTGAAAAGGAAAAAGCAACCAATAGGAATCATTTATAAATGCTGAATGAACTTGTTTGTTTGGATTGTTGGTTAAACTTGTTCCCATGGCTTTGTCTTCTAAAGTCATGTAAACCATTTCTTCATTCACTTTCCAATGCCAATCTCTTTTAAATTCTTTTCCGTTATTATTTACATTAAAAGTGAATTTAAGCTCTTTTACATCATCCCAATTTTTAAATCCATTAGCGTTTGCTAGTTTTTCTATGATGCTTATTTCTTTTTTAACTTCATTTACAGCAGTTGGAGTTTGTTCTTTTTCGGTCGCCTTAGAATTGGTTTTATGCTCACAACTTGTTACTAAAATAAATAACAAAAGTAGGTAGGAGATTTTCATTTCGTTTTTGTCGTAAATATACCTTAAATAAAGCAAGTCTACAAGCTTAAAGACAGTTTGAAGCCATCTGAGCTATTTGAAAATAATTTAATCCAGATCTTCTTTGCGAATATAATCTGAAACTAAAAAGCTAATGGATTTACCAACTAAGCCTTTGTCATCTGGTATAGCTTCACATATATGTAAGTAGTGTATATCGTGCTTTCTAATTAATTTCATAAAAGACCGAATTACATTTAATGAAAAACCTGATGGCGTAATGGCACTAGCATTAAAACTATGTATTACATCGCAGTCTAATTCAACCCCAAACTTTCCTTTTAAAAAATCTAAAGAAGATTTCATTTTTATCAATTTATCTAAGCTCGTCAGGTGTAAGCAATCTTCAAAAAAATGGAATTTAATGTCTTTGTCTGCATTCATCAATTCAAAAACAGCTTGAGATGTATAATTTTTATGTAAACCGAAAACGCTATATCTTTCTAAGTAATTTTCTGCTTTAGCATAGCTGAAACCATTTCCGCTATGTCTAAAATCCATTGGTCTTAAGTCGGTATGTGCATCAATATTAGCTACATGTATGGGTTTTTCTAAAGCTATAGCACATCCTTTAATTATTCCGTAGGCATTGTTATGGCCGCCGCCAATTACAATAGGTATTTTACCTGAAGATACAATAGCTTCAATTACACCTGAAACTGCTTCATCTATTTCTGAAACAACTTCTCCTAATTTTTGGTAATAATTTGGGTCGGACTTAGAAATACTGTCTGCTTTAAGCAACCAGTCTTTACAATCTATTTCACCAAGCAGCGTTATATGGCTTGGATGGTTATACTCGTTTGACTGAATATTTAAAAATGAAAATAAAAACGCACTCCAAGCTTTTGCAGTTCCAGCTTTACCTTGATTTGCTCTTACGCCAATATCTTCGGGTATGCCTAGTAAAACATATTTAGATGTATTTTCTGCTAATTCGTTTATAGTTGACACTAATTGAACTTCTTCACCAAATTTAGTTTCACCCTCTCTAAGGTTAACCATTTGTAGAACATCTTGTTGGTTGTAAATTTTTAAATTATTCATGCTTGCAGATTTGTGGTGAACCTTTTATATAAACTTCTTCTATATGGTTGCAACCAAAAGAATAGGGGAGAAATGCGTAAGAATTAATAGGTTCAGTAACTATTAAATTGGCCATTTTACCTTTGGTAAT
>CBFIGU010000200.1:2402-2637 GCA_965662165.1 Psychroflexus sp. | reverse complement strand
CTAGTGGATTGAATGTGTATAAACTTACCAAGGTTGAGCAGTTAGCAAGTTTAAAAGAGATTTCTAATGAAAAATTGGTACTCATTTTTAAGCACTCCACTCGCTGTGGAATTAGCCGAATGGTATGGAATCAGTTTCAAGCGAGTGCCGATTTTCCAAAAGATCAAGTTGAACTATTTTATCTAGATTTATTGTCTTATCGAGATATATCAGATGCTATTGCTCAAGAATTTCA
>CBFIGU010000200.1:0-2392 GCA_965662165.1 Psychroflexus sp. | reverse complement strand
TTATTCTTCAACATGAAGAAGTGGTTCATCATTCATCACATTCTGCCATTTTTCCATCTGCTGTAGAACAGTTTTTAACTGCTTAAAGCATTATATTTTCAATTTTAAAAAATAGTATTAAATTAGTTGACTATTCACTAATTTATATAGCTATGCTTGTAAAAATCTACGGAAGTGCTGTGTTTGGAGTTGAAGCCCAAACTATTACCATTGAAGTTAATATAGCAAAAGGAATCGGTTACCACTTAGTCGGTTTACCCGATAAAGCCATACAAGAAAGTAGCTATCGCATACAAGCTGCTTTAAAAAATACCGGTTATCATTTTCCAGGTAAAAAAATAACCATTAATATGGCGCCAGCCGACTTAAGAAAAGAAGGTTCGGCTTATGATTTGAGTTTAGCTGTTGGCATTTTAGCTGCTTCATCTCAAATTATTTCTAAAGATTTACAAGATTACATCATCATGGGCGAATTGTCCTTAGATGGAACTTTACAACCCATTAAAGGAGCTTTGCCCATCGCTATTAAAGCAAAAGAAGAAGGTTTTAAAGGTTTTATTTTGCCTAAACAAAATGAAAAGGAAGCCGCAATTGTAGATGGACTTAAAGTCTATGGGATTGATAATATTGAACAAGTCATCGATTTTTTTAACGATGGCAAAGCTTTAGAACAATGTGTGGTAGATACACAGCAAACTTTTTATGACTGCCTGAGTAAACCCGAATTTGATTTTGCCGATGTAAAAGGACAAGAATCTATAAAACGCTGTATGGAAATTGCCGCTGCTGGTGGACATAATATTATTATGATTGGCCCGCCAGGTTCTGGAAAAACCATGTTGGCTAAGCGTTTGCCTAGCATATTGCCACCAATGTCTCTACAAGAAGCCTTAGAAACAACTAAAATTCATTCTATTGTTGGACGCATAAAAGACAATCAAGGATTAATAGCCGAACGTCCGTTTAGAAGTCCACACCATACCATTTCTGATGTAGCTTTGGTTGGTGGCGGAAGCTATCCGCAGCCTGGCGAAATTTCACTTTCGCACAACGGCGTCTTGTTTTTAGATGAATTACCCGAATTTAAGCGAACCGTTTTAGAAGTGATGCGTCAACCATTAGAAGATCGAGAAGTCACTATTTCTAGAGCTAGATTTACCATTACCTATCCGTCTAGTTTTATGTTGGTGGCGAGCATGAATCCAAGTCCTGGTGGTTATTTCAACGATCCTGATGCACCTGTAAGTTCATCACCAGCCGAGATGCAACGTTACTTAAGTAAAATCTCAGGACCTTTATTAGACCGAATCGATATTCATATAGAAGTAACTCCGGTTCCATTTGATAAGTTGAGCGAAGAGCGTAGGGGAGAAAGTAGTGTAGACATCAGAAAGCGAGTAACCGAAGCTAGAAATATTCAGACTGAACGTTTTGTTGATTTTGCTAACATTCATTATAACGCACAAATGGGAGTGAAGCAAATAAGAGAATTTTGTGCTTTAGATGAAACATCTAAGACTTTACTTAAAACAGCCATGGAACGATTGAATCTTTCGGCTCGTGCTTATGACCGAATTTTAAAAGTAGCTAGAACCATAGCCGATTTAGAAAAACAAGAGCAAATACAACCTAACCATATCACAGAAGCCATTCAGTACAGAAGTTTAGATCGCGATGGTTGGTTGGGGTAGTGTTGGTTTGTAGCATGATGTAAATAATGGTTATAAATTAGTTCTATTTAAATTGCTTTTTCTCGTTCAATTTTAAATTGAATATTACAATTCTGTCAGAACCAAATTAAAAAGTATGGCCAGAGAACAATCTCCAGCCTCATTATAAAAACAAGCAACTAATTCTAATGTGTTTTACTAGTTGTTCATTTTTATTGAATCTCTTCAAATTCTTTAAAAGTGAAATTCCTATTTTTTATATAGTTGTTCTTACAATAATTCAAGGCTTCTTTGCCTTTTTGGATATAAATATTTTGTTCTTTTGAAAGTTTTGCAATTTCATAATTAATGAATAGTAAATTTGATTTGATCTTTTTTTCAGATAATGAATTCTTTGCATTTAAATACGCTTTAGTATCCAAAAGCAAAGTCATTAATCCGTTGTAATTTTTTGTAGCTTTAAAAGAACGAATGCCTCTTTGAAGATTTCCAAAATATACAGCTGGTTCTACAGTACTATCTAATTCTTCTAATGCAATTTCAAAGTTTTTGGTGCTCAACTCAAAAGCATCTAC
The DNA here is from genome assembly GCA_965662165.1 of Psychroflexus sp. Lineage (GTDB taxonomy): Bacteria > Bacteroidota > Bacteroidia > Flavobacteriales > Flavobacteriaceae > Psychroflexus. The sequence goes on along the minus strand of CBFIGU010000200.1, from coordinate 147 downwards.
AAAATAATACATGTTTCCTTTATTGGCAGCATCCATTCCACCAGGAGCTTTCATTAAAGGGTTTTGCCAAAGCTTGTAATCTTCAATAAATTGAAATAATTCAACTAAATCATCTTTTTTCTTATTTGTAAAGATTTCAGAATAAAT
>CBFIGU010000199.1:0-2637 GCA_965662165.1 Psychroflexus sp. | reverse complement strand
GTTGTCGATATTCTAAAAAAAACTTCAAACTTATAATCACCTGGTGCTAATCCAGATATCAGATTAATATTTAGAGCTGATGTCTCCCATAACTGATTACCACCAACACCCAAATTACTACCAAAAGTAATACTTTGTTCTGTGAAGCCTCCAGGTGTAGCACCTACTTTATATATGCGATAATTAATGAAAGCACCTGTCACGTCAGCTCCTCCATTTTTAAAAGTTCTTATTTCTGCACCATTTAAAATTAAAGTAGTAGTCACACCAAGATCTGATCCATCAAAAACATTAGCTTCGACTAAGTTATTGTTATATTCTACAAAAGAAAGTGGGGTTCCAAAAAAACCAGCGTTTTGCCCATATCCAAATAAAACAAAAGCGAATACAAAACTTATATTTAGTAAAGATTTTTTCATATCAAAAAATTTTAATAAGCTAATTTATAAAAAGTTTACTTAATCGTTTAAGTATCAAGTTTTACGACATCGTTGTAGTACTAAAATTTAACATTTATTTGTGGCAGATTTGTCATCTTTATAAATCAATTAGCTAATAAATTAGAGAATGAGATAGAGATTATTATGTAATTTCGTAGCATGCTAGTTTCACAAAATAAAACCGATTTGCAATTTCCAAAGCATCAGCGATTAACACACAAAAAAAGAATCGCTGAGTTGTTTGCAGATGGAGTTTCTGTAAAAGCTTTTCCTTTTCGATTAAAGTTTTTAACCAATTCGTTAGCCTATCACCGCATACTCATTGGGGTTCCTAAACGTAATATACCACTCGCTAGTAATCGGAATCGAATTAAGCGTGTAATGAGAGAAATTTTTAGGTTGAATCAACATCAGCTCAAAGCAAATCCAAATCATTTCGATATCCTATTTATTTTCACCGGAAAGGAGCTTCCAAATTTTAACTTGGTAGAATATAAATTCTTACACCTAATCGAAAAAATAAATGAAAAAGGCACTCAAGACAAAAATTAATAACCAAAAGGTACAATATTGTACACTTTCAAGATAAAAAATATGAAGAAGAAAATTTACGTAAGCATACTGGGGCTAGTTTGTATAGCAAGCGTGGGATTTACAACCATAAAAACAGATTTTTTCGAAATAGCTAAACAAATTGAAATCTTCACCATGTTATTTAAGGAAGTCAACATGAATTATGTAGATGAAATCAATACCCCTGAGTTAATGAACACCGCCATCACAGCCATGTTAAATGACTTAGATCCCTACACCAAGTTTTATAATGAGCAAGATGTACAAGATGCAAGAATAATGCAATCTGCAAATTTTTCTAGTATTGGAGCAAGTTTACAAATGCAAAAAGATAAAATGGTAATTACCCAGATTACTAAAGATGGTCCCGCAGATTTGGCAGGTTTAAAAGTTGGTGACCAGCTTACACAAATTGAAGGAGTGGCACTTAGCGGAAATCCTGAAGAAGCCGAAAACTTATTAAATGGTTCGCCTGGAAGTGAATTAGAAATAAAATTTTCTAGACAAGGTTCAACCAACAAGGTAAAATTAACCCGAGTTAATAATGAAGATAAAGCCGTTCCTTTTTATGAACTACTTGAAGAAAATACAGGTTATATAGTATTATCCCGATTTTCTAGAACTGCATCTCAAGAAGTTGAAGCTGCCGTAAAAGAACTTAAAAGTAAAGGAGCTGAGCAGATTATTTTAGACTTGCGTGGCAATCCTGGTGGTTTGTTAGGCGAAGCAGTTAATGTAACTAATATTTTTGTGCCAAAAGATGTGCAAATTACCTTTACTAAATCGGCTATAGAAAAGTACAATGCTAATTATGTTACCAGAAACCGTCCCGTTGACACAGAAATTCCTTTAGCTGTATTAATAAATGGCAGAAGCGCTTCTGCTTCAGAAATTGTTTCAGGAAGCATTCAAGATTTAGACCGCGGAATCATTATTGGAGCAAGAAGTTTTGGTAAAGGTTTGGTTCAGCGTCCTAAGAATTTAAGCTACGGAACTTCAGCTAAAATAACCATTTCCCGCTATTATACGCCAAGCGGGAGATGTATTCAAGCTTTAAAATATAAAGACGGAGAAGCCATAAGAAATACAGCAGATGCGTATAATGAATTTACCACCAAAAACGGAAGAAAAGTTTTTGATGGTGGTGGAATTATGCCTGATATAAAAATTGAAAATACAGCTACCAAAGGTATTACTGAAGCGCTTTTAGAACAATTCATCATTTTTGATTTTGCAACTCAATATAGCTACGAGAATGAAATAAAAAATTTAGCAGACTTCGAGTTAACCAATCAAGATTTTGAAGACTTTGTAGAGTTTGCTGAAAAGCAAAACTTCGAATTTAAAAATGAAACTGAAAAACGTTTTGAAGAAATGCTAAATGCAGCAGAAGATGAAGCTTTAAAAGAGTTACTTAAAAAGGAAATTAAAGCTATGCAAGAAGCTTTAAAAAAAGCAAAAGAAGAAGCACTTCAACAACAAAAAGAACAAATTATGAAGCAACTAAGTCGTGAAATTGTAGCTCGCTATTTTTATGAAGAAGGCGTCTATCAATACGATATTCTTCGTGGAGATGAAATTGAAGCTGCCACTAAAATTTTAAAAAACAAAAAAGAATACAATT
>CBFIGU010000198.1:0-2665 GCA_965662165.1 Psychroflexus sp. | reverse complement strand
TCTGGAGGTGTTGAAGAAAACGGTGTCATATTTATACCAAATAATTTAAATGTTAATAACTTAAAAATTAAAAATTCGGTATTTAGAAATAACTATTCTAATGGGTATTTACTAAAAATTAGAAAGTTTAATCAAGGATTACTAATTGAAAATACCAAGTTTATAAATAACACCATTATCAATATGGGATTGGTTTATGTACAATCAGATAGTACAAACGGCTATATTTTTACACGTTGGGCAAACGTTTTGGTAGCAGATAATGATATTAATCTTTCAGCATTAAACATTTTTAGAGAAGATTTTAACAATGGAAATACTTTAGATGTTGTAATTAACAATAGTACGTTTGTTAATAATGATTATAGTGGTACTTATGGTAATTCTATAATCGCATCAGGCAATGGAAGTGTAAATCTAAATGTTAATAATTCTATCTTTTGGCAAAATACTGTTAATGGTGCAGCAGCCACTAGAGATATTTCCGACGGAATGAATTCTACTTACGATGTGTTTATTAGAAATTCTATTGCAAATGTAGCCTCAAACGCGGGAACTAACGGAACTTTTAATGCTACAAATGTAAACACTTTAAATCCTGCAACTGATAATTTAAATTTAGATAGCGACTATAAACCAACAGCGATCTCTACTTATATTATAGATAATGGGGATAATTCATTTTACGATGTGGCTTTATTTGGTGATTTAGATTTAGCAGGTAACGATAGAATATTTAACAGTACAATAGATCTAGGTGCTTATGAATATGATGCGCCTTTAAGCTTGAATTCTATTAATAAGTTTCAGTTCAGCTTATATCCAAACCCAACAACACATAATATAAATGTGAAGTCTGATGAGCGTATTGAATCTTTAAAAATTTACGCATTAAACGGTACAGTTTTAAAAGAAACTAAAAACCATAACAGTTTAAATGTTTCAAACTTGCCAACAGGAATATATATTATAAAAGTTAAAACTTCTTCAGGAACAGCTGTAAAAAAGTTTATTAAGCAATAAACAAACTTTTTTGTAATGAAAAAGGCTCACTAAATTTAGTGAGCCTTTTTATTTGTTTTTAATTCTGAGGATGATTTTTATAAAAAAGTCTCTCTTAGTAAGGCTGTAAAATCATCCTTTCGTGACCTAGATATAGGAATATGTATGGTATTGTCTAGAAGAATATAGTCTCCATCTTTCTTAATAAATTCTGTCATATAATTCAGGTTAATTAAGTACGAACGATGCGGCTTAAAGAAAAATTTATTTTGAGATAATTGCTCCACAAAATGCTTCAAGGGCTTACAAATTAATCTTTTTTTCTGGCCTTTTAAGATGACATGTGTGTACATACCGTCAGCTTCAAAATAGATTACTTCATCTGGATTAGTGAAAATGATTCCGTGTGGAACTTCAAGTGCAATTTTTTTTACTTTTAATTCATTAAGAGCATTTTGTAGACTTTTAATCTGAGAAGCAAGCTTATTTTGTTCAATTATTTTAATTGCTTTATTTAAAGCAATTTCAAGTTCGTCGGGATCAATAGGTTTTAATAAATAATCGACAGCAGAAAGTTTAAAAGCCTCTGTAGCATATTGCTGGTATGCCGTTGTGAAAATGATTTTAAAAGGATATTGTTCTAAGTCAATATGATCTAGTATTTCTAATCCTGAATATTCAGGCATCTCGATATCTAAAAAAACAATTTGTGGATTTTCTTTTTGTATTATATCAATTCCTTCTAAGAGATTACTGGCAGTAAATAATTGTTCTAATTCTACACCTAAATCTGTAATAAGTTGTTTTAATAAGCTTTGCGCTTTTACTTCATCATCTACAATAAGTATTTTCATTTTAATATGGAATATGTATAATTACTTTAGTACCGCTCACCTTTGCTTTTTCAATCACATCTTCCACATAGAGCTTAATCTTAGCGGTATTAATTTTATTATATAAATTAACGCGTTCTGTATTAGCAGTCATGGCGAACGATTCTGGCTTATTTTTTTGTCTTTTATTGATTTTTATAGACTCATTTCTGCCAATTCCATTATCAATAATTTCACAAACTAAAATATTATCTATTATTGATTTAAAATTGATTTGTAAAAAACGATTGTCCTTTTTATGTAATAAACCATGTTTAATTGCATTTTCAACATAAGGTTGAATAAACAATGATGGAACTTTAATTTTCTCCTGTTGAAGTGCTTGGTCAACAATAATATCGAAATTTAAAGTGTCTTCAAATCTAAGTTTTTCTAATGACAAATAGAGCTCTAATGCTTGAAGTTCTTCTTGAAGACTAATAGTATTTTTTTGACTATGATTTAAGTAAATACGTACCAATCTTGAGAATTTAATTAAATACTTACTTGCTAATTTTTTTTCATTAGCCAAGATATAATCTTGAATAGAATTTAAAGCATTAAAAATAAAGTGTGGGTTCATTTGAGAACGTAAATTCTCTAATTTTAATAAATTCACTCTCGATTCTAAAATTGCTTTGTTGAGTTCATCTTGTTGCTTCAAACTTTTTTTTCTTAAACGAAGAGAAATCAGCCCATAAATAATAAGCATTACCAAAACAATAACGAATACTAAAAACCAAGTTGTTTGCCAGAATACTTTTTGTATTGTTAATGGATAACTAGCATGT
>CBFIGU010000197.1:0-2722 GCA_965662165.1 Psychroflexus sp. | reverse complement strand
TTGGTATCAGGAGTTTCTTTAAGTTCTGTAAAAGCTTTTACCATTAAATCTGTCCTCTTTTTAATATTGCTCAAATTATCAATGGAGTCAAATAAAAAGTCATATTGACTCTTAGACGAATTTTGGCCATATATTATGCTATGCAGTATAAAGAAAGAAAATATAGTAAGTTTATTAAATTTCATAAGTAGCTGTAAAACTACAACGACTTATTAAATAAATATATTAATCATCATCCTTTCTTGGTGGATCTAATCTAATATCGCTATCATTCATTTGTACGTTATCGTAAATCAATTCGTTTTCTTCGTACAGCTCATCAGATGAACAAGAGAAACTTAAAGATGCTAATACAATTCCTGCAATTACTAATAAATTTTTCATGGTTTTTGTGTTTTTTTGATTATTAAATATTTGTTTTATTTACACTGCTAAACAACTAATTATTCGATTTAATTTTTGCAGAAAATCTGCAAAAATTAAATTAAAGAATGTTGTATATTGCGCAGTTTAATTCGCTTTAATGAAATCTAAATTGAAACATAACAAAGAGAAAATTATTGAAAATGTTGCTCAACTTTTGCAAGAAGTCCCAAGCTCTTTAGAAATTGTAAAAGATGATCAAAAAAAGGAGAAACGTTTTCTTTACCTAGCGAAACATATGGTTGAAAAAGCAATTAGAGAAGATGCTTTAATTGTTAGCGATGACCTAAAAGGAATTGCCATCTTGTTTAAAATGGATGGTAATCAAAATAATTTCTGGCTTGAGCTTTGGGAAGACTTGAAGTTAGCATTTCACGTTACGGGTTTAAGAAAAGGACTAAAAGCTTTACAAACACAAAAAGTGGTTAGAAAACAAAGACCTAATGAAGGAACTTATCTTTATTGTTGGTTTTGGGGCATTTTAGCTGATGCACGTGGCGTGACCGATAAAATGACCGCTTTTAAAATGAAAGATGAGTTTTATGAGCAAGCTTATCAATTACAAATTCCAATTTATGCTGAAACTCGAATTAGAAGAGTTGCTCTTGCATACCAACGTTATGGTTTTAAAAAATTAAAAGAATGGCAACACCCAAGTGGTGACACCATGGTTTTTATGCGTTATGACCCACCCAAAAAAGACTAGCATGCGTAAATTGAAAAATGCAGAATTAAACCGCAAAAGCATTAATGAGTTTAAGGCTTCAAAAAAGACAAAACTTATTGTAATTTTAGATTCCATTAGAAGCTTAAACAATATTGGCTCTGTATTTAGAACAGCAGATGCCTTCCTTATTGAGAAAATTTATTTATGTGGTATTACAGCAACTCCACCACACAAAGACATTCATAAAACTGCACTTGGAGCCACCGAAAGTGTAGATTGGGAATACAGAGAAAAAACAGAAGATTTAGTAAATGAATTGCAAAAACAAAAGGTTAAAGTTTTTGCAATTGAGCAAGCTGAAAATGCTACACTTTTAAATGATTTTGAAGTTGAAAAAAATCATCACTATGCATTTATTTTTGGCAATGAGGTAAAAGGTGTTCAACAAAAAGTTGTAGACCAATGTGATGGTGTAATTGAAATTCCACAATTAGGCACTAAGCATTCACTAAACATTTCAGTAAGTGTTGGAGTTTGCTTATGGGACTTTATAAGTAAAGCTCAAATTTAGCTCTGTTTATAAAACCCGATCTAAACGTTTAGAAATAATAACTTCAAGTTGTTTGTAATCTTTAATTTCAGTTAAAATCTGGACAACATCTTCATTTGGATTTTCTTTAATCTTTTCGCTAAATTGATTCACCTTCTCCTTAATAAGTAGCCTTCGCATTGTTAAAATTGTTTGTACTACTTCTTTTGGATCTAAAACAGATTTATCGGTCACAAAAATGTTAGCATCTTCCCACCTATGCAGTTTTTCCTTTTCGTCTTCCATGAGAATATGTGTAATTTCTGTCGACTCCTCTTGCGTTAAAGATGCTAGAAAATCATTAAGGTCAATTTTACCTTTAGAAGCTAATTCTACTTCAATCTTTTTGTGAATTTTAGCAAAAACAGGGTTGCTAAATTCAGTCTCATCGTCTTGTAAGTCTTTATAAATTTTATCGTAGACGCTACATTCTACATTTACATGATCGTAAATAATTTCTCCAGATTCGTCTACATCAATTACTGCATCTGTAAACACACTTTGTTCATGTCCGTGTTTAAGCAATAGTGATATAATTTTACGTTCTAAAATATATTTTTGGTCAACTTCTTCTGGTTTTACTTGCGGCTCTTCTGGTTTAACAACCGCCATAGGTTTGTTGGGCGAGTATTTGCTCCTAGATTCATCTCGTTGTTTCTTAGCCGCTATTTGAGCAAGAGAACTGAACAAAACTTCTTCTGAAACATCCATGATTCTGGAACACTCTTTAATGTAAATTTCCTGTTGAATTTCATTCGGGATTAGCGAAATACTATTTACAATTTCTCGAGTAACTTCAGCTTTTTTAATAGGATCATTTTTAGCAGAATTAGCTAATAATGAAGCTTTAAACTGAATAAAATCAGTTGCGTTTTCTTCTAAATAAGCTTTTACTTCAATTTCATTATTTGCTTTTGCAAAACTATCAGGATCTTCGCCTTCTGGAAAAGTACAAACCTTTACATTCATACCTTGTTCAAGAATCAAATCTACACCTCGTAAAGAAGCTCTTAACCCGGCTGCATCGCCATCAAATAGCACTG
>CBFIGU010000196.1:0-2768 GCA_965662165.1 Psychroflexus sp. | reverse complement strand
ACCCCAGCGCTTAAGTTGGTTGCATTTGTATTGGCAACTTCTGTCCATGCTGCACCGCCAGCTTGATTGGTTACGGTATGATCAAAGGTAAACATAGACACATTTCCTGTAGAAGTTTGATCGAAACCATTAGCTCCAGTATCTGAACCGGTAATATGAGTTCCAAATCCAGCTGGACTTGTACCTGCTTCTTGCCAATTATCATAAATACTGCCTGCATCTACAGCTGATGTCACCAAGCGGTAAGCTCTATTGTCTGCATTTCCTGCTTGTATAAAGCGTTCTGTTTGCACTGTTCCATGATCTCCTGAAATTGTTCCTGAGAATACATCCAATTGAGCTGTTTTAGTAGCTGTACTTTTAAATACAATTTGCCCATCGTTAAATATATCTCCATCAAGATCAAGAACATCTTCTACACTTAAAACAGAATTAGCATAAACTTCTAAATTATCTGCTGTGGTTAAACCTGCTAAACTAGGACTACTTGAATTAGAAGCTATGGTTATTTTATCTGTGCTTGTACTATTCCCAACTGGTGTAGAAGGCACCCAAGTATCTGTATCATTAAGATAAACATAACCATCTATACTACCTACTTTAAAGTTATCGAAAAACAAGAAAAAATCATCTGCATTACGAGTAGCATTAATTTCAATACCAATGTTTTCTCCTACATAATCACTTAAGTCTATATACACTTTTTCCCATCCAGCTGTCCCATTACTGGTATAACTAAACTCTTCGGTAGTTCCATTAGAATCGGTAACATCTACTGCAAATTCTAAATCACCAGCATCTACTGAACCATATGGAGAACTATAATATGAAGATTTAAATTCAAAGCTCAAATAATTACCGCTAACAATCGGCCCTACGTTAGGGGTTGAAAAGTTACCTGATGCGGCAGAACTCCATAAATTTCTGTAAAGCACATCTGAACCGTCTCTACCTTCAACGTTTCGAGATGATACATCACCGGTTGTCCAACCAGACACATTCCATTCTGATATTGCTGCATTAAAGTTTTCTGTAAATGGTACACTAGCTAAAAATGGTGTTGTGAAACTCGCTACACTTGACCAAGCGCTATCTTCACTTCCGCAATCTGTTCGCACATAAGCGTCATAAGTTGTGTCGTTTGATAAACTTGACAGACTTATTGTAGTTATACCTGTAGCTACCGTTCCTGTAAATTCAGCTGTTACTGTATCTGGAGTATCACCATCAGCCATGATCACCCATTCGTAACCGCCTGTTTCTGTTGCAGATGCATCCCAAGCAATATCTGCTGTTGTGGCTGTAATATTACTTACTGCTAAATTGGATGGGGTTAAACAACTTGGAATTTCTTCTATTGTAAATTCTGTAATGTATAAATCATGGTCACTAAAACCACTACTTGCTACAGCATAAATGCCAAATTTTACAGTTCCTGTATAGCTTGATAAATCATAAGTATCAGTTTGTCCTGTGTTAGATGGTTCAGAGCCATCTGTATAAGTTGCTATACTCGACCATGTTATACCTCCGTCTGTAGAAATTACTAAACCTACTTCATCATCCGCACTAAAGTTTGCTGGAGTAGATAAATCATTATAATCTGAAGCAGCAATACCTAAAGCTAAACGATAATCTGTGGTCGTACCTAAATCAAAATCTTCGGTCACTAACCATTGTGCTGTGGTATTCGTATACATGTTATAGTATGCACTATCATCACCGTTAAATGAATCACTTGACCAAGATGAAGAGCCAGTAGAAGTTATATTGGATGCTGTTCCCGTAGCTTCTTCCCAACAATTATTTAGAAATGTGTCAAAACTTTCGGTGTAAGGAAAATTAGTTACTGTTTCGCAAAGTGTAGTAAAACTAACTGCACTTGACCAATCACTTTCATCTCCGCCACCACAATCTGAACGAACGTAAACATCATAATCAGTATCGGCTGTTAGACCTGTTAAATTCGCCGTTAAAGTTCCTGATGCTACACTTCCCGTTGGTGTAGTTGTCCCATCTGGAACGGTCCCAGCTGATGTTACAAAATAATCGTAACCACCAGTTGCAGTTGCTTCTGTATCCCAAGAAATAGTTGCTGTGGTAGCTGATACATTACTTACTGCTAAATTGGTTGGAGTTATACAAGAAGGTGCTTCTTCAAAAGTAACATCATCTATGGCAATGTCGTCTCTAAATCCACCTTCATCCGTTATTGTAAATCTTACTTGAGCATTCCCAGTAAATGTGATTGATGAAAGTACAATTTCTTTTCTTTCCCAACCACTGGTATCAGCACTGTAGCTACCTACATTATTCCAAGTACTACCATCATAAACTTCTACATCTAAAGTAGCGTTTGGATCTGTACCGCTGTCACTTATTACATAAAATGCAACTTGGGGCGTAGTTAGAGTGCTTAAATCTACAAAAGGACTTGTTAGTGTGCTTGGTCCCTGCGTACCAGAGTTATCAATCCACGCAAAATAGTTTCCACTATCAGTGGAGCCTGTAATAGTTCCACCATCACCAATATTTTCACCAGCACCAGAGGTATCGTAATTCCAGCTTTCGCCACCAGACTCTGTCCAACAATCTGGTGTATTGCCAGCATTCTCAAAATCTTCAGACCATGGTAAAGATTCTACAGCACAAAGCGTTATAAAACTTACCGCACTAGACCAAGCACTTTCTCCATCGCCTCCACAATCTGAACGCACATACACATCATAATCTGTATTAGCTGTTAGACTCGATAAATTAGTGGTTAA
>CBFIGU010000195.1:0-2768 GCA_965662165.1 Psychroflexus sp. | reverse complement strand
GGTGGTGCAACAAATTCAGATTCTGATAGTCAAAGTACAACCTTAACTGAAGTGAGTATAGATATTACCAACTTTAACAATTTAGCAGCAATTGCCTTGTTCGATGGCACAACTAATGTTTCTGAAATAACATCGGTTACCGCATCTAATAGCTTTTCAAGTTTAAATCTTGAGGCTGCAGATGATGCAAATAAAACATTTGACATCTATGCAACCTTTGATTCATCAGTAGTAGATAATGCTCAACTTCAATACACTATTTCTTCTGCAACTGCAGATATTACAGGCTCCTTATTTGCTGATGTAGATGCTGGAGGTGCTGTGACTAGCATTACAGGGGATGACAATAAAATAGAAGTTACAGCAACCGATTTATTATTTAATCAAGATGTTACAGATGTTGGCGTAGGAAACGTCATGTCTCCTTCACCAACGGTTGAAGCTTACGATACTAATTTGAACTTAGATTTAGATTTTACAGCTAATTTAAGTTTAGCTCCAACAGGAGTTACTTTTGATGCTGCAGCAACTACAACAGTTGCAGCAGTTGCGGGTGTAGCCACATTTTCAAATTTAGTTTTTGATGCTACTGCCACTGGTGCAACTTTAGAAGCATCAAGTGGAGCACTAACCACAGATACAAGTTCAAGTTTTGATGTTATTGTAGCCCCAATAATCATCGCTCAAGAAGATTTTGATGGCTCAACTCCTAGTTGGTCTTATAGCAATGACGTTCCGTTTTTTGATAATGGTTCAGATGGCTCTTATGGTATATTTGCAAATGCTGCTCCATTGACTAATACAAATTTTTCAGGAAATGTTCTGTTTGAAAATGATTTAGATGATGAAGGTGAAAATGGAACTACAGGTTTTGCAACTGTTACTTTTGAAGAAATTTCTGTTGAAAACTTTTCAAATGTGGTGTTAAGTTTTGATTGGGAAGTGATAGAGTATAATGCAAATGCAGATGATGCTAAATATGAAATTATTGTAGATGGTGTTTCTAGTGGAGAAGTATTTTTGGTAGATGGCGGAGTAGATCCTACAGATGGTTCAGGAACTGTTACTTATAATGTTCCAGCAGCAACTTCTACAATTAGTTTGTTGGTTTCTGTAAGAAATAACGGTGCAGATGGTTACTCTGGCTTTGACAACTTCAGACTTGAAGGTAATTACGATGGAGATTTAGTATACTCAGGTGGTACTTGGTCACCTAGTGCACCATCGGGAACTACTGGAGCAAATGATGTTTTAGTTCAGGATGGAACGTATACTACATCATCTAATATATCAGTTAATTCTTTATCAGTTTTAGGAGATGCTTCGGTAAATATCAGTTCTTCTGATATTTTGACTGTAAATTCAGGTATTTATAATAATGGCAACTTAACTTTCAAGAGTGATGCATCAGGTTCAGCTCAATTAGCCGAAGCTACTGGTGTAACTATCACTGGAGATATCACTACTGAGCGTTTTATTCCAAAACGAAGTGACGATGCACGAGCATTCCGCTTTTTAGCATCTCCAGTTGGCAATGTAAATATAGCAGATGCTTGGCAACTAGATACGCATATTACAGGTGCAGGTGGAGCTTCAAATGGTTTTGATGCAACATCAACTAACAATCCATCTATGTTTACATATGATCACACTTTATCAGACCAAATTAATAATGATGCTTGGGCACCTGTAACTTCAACTACTCAGGATATTGTAGCTGGACAGCCATATCGTTTATATGTTCGCGGAGACCGTAGTGTAAGTTTAAGTGATAATGATGCAGCAGCAACCGATGTTACTTTAAGCGCAACAGGAACTTTAAACACGGGTAGTTATTCAGTTACTACTTCTAACTTTATAAGCAATTATACTTATGTAGGAAATCCTTATCAAGCAGTAGTAGACCTAAACAATCTAACTTATGGAGCAGATGTAAATACAAACGCTGCCTACTATTGGGATCCTTCTTTAGGTACTGCTGGAGGGTTTGTTACGATAGCACTTCCAGGTGGTGTGCCTAACCCAAGTAGTTCTAATGCAAATGAATTCTTACGTCCAGGACAAGCTGTATTTATCCAAAATAATGCTTCAGGTGCAGACTTTAGTATAGAATTTAATGAAGCTGATAAAGCTACTTCTGGAAGTCAAAATCAAGTTTTTTCAGTAGGAGAAAATCCTGCCTTTGTGAATATGCGTATTTATAAGACGGATAAATTAAACAATGGTTTCACTGAAGAAGATGCTTTAGGATTACGATTTTTAGCATCTGGAAATAGTGAAGTTGATGAAATGGATTCATCTAAAATGGGGAACCCAGGAATTAATCTAGCAAGTGTTAATTCTAATCAATTATTTTCAATAGAACATAGAGCCTTGCCAGAAATAGGAGAGAACATTCCATTTTTGCTAAATAATCTTTCAACAGCATCGTATACCTTCACTTTTAATGTGCAGAATTTCAATACTGATGATGAATTATTTTTAAAAGATCATTATACTGGTGAGTTGATTCCGATTCAACTTGGTAATAGTGAAATTGAATTCACAGCTGATGCTTCAATTCAAGAAAGTACAGATATACTAAGGTTTGAATTAGTATTTGGAAATGTAACATTAAGTAATGATAACTTTACTTTAGCTAGCCAGATACAAGTTTATCCAAACCCTGTAAGTGATGTGATGAATATTTCATTAGCAAATTCAATTACAGATAAAGGAATTTCTGTTCAGGTGTATGACGTTTTAGGTAAAGAAGCTCTAGAAGTAAA
>CBFIGU010000194.1:0-2791 GCA_965662165.1 Psychroflexus sp. | reverse complement strand
TCGGCTGCAAGCCTTGGCTTACATAACATTAAGTTTGTAAATGCTAAGTTTGAAGGTTATTTAAACCAAATTTCTAATTCTACGCAATTCGATTTAATTTTTGTAGATGGTAACCACCAAAAACAAGCTACTTTAGACTACTTTAATAGCTTATTAAAACATGTACACAACGATTCCATTATTATTTTTGATGATATACATTGGAGCCGTGGTATGCAGGAAGCTTGGGAAGAAATTAAGCAAAATGAAAAGGTAAAAGTTAGTATTGATAGCTTTTTTTGGGGCATGATTTTCTTTAGAAAAGAACAAGTAAAAGAACATTTTAAAATTAGAATTTAAAGCACAATAAATGAATTTAGATTATATTGAATTAGAAAATATTCGCTGTTTTTCCCACCATGGCTGTTTGCCACAAGAAACTAAAATAGGAAGCGATTACCGAGTAGATTTAAAGGTAGAAGCCGATTTAAGTATCTCTGCTAAAAGTGATGAATTAAAAGATACGGTAGATTATGTTCACCTCAACAAAATTGTTAAAGAAGAAATGGATATTCCTTCTAAATTATTAGAGCATGTTGCAGAACGAATTGCCAACCGAATTCTAGATGAATTACCGAGTGTACAACATCTTCATATTGTCGTAGCTAAAATTAACCCACCACTAGGTGGCGATGTTCAAGCTGTAAAAATTGGATTGAGAAAGAGTCGGTAAGTAGCTCAGCTATTGAATTTAAACCAAATATATAGTCCAAAAAAAAGCTTGCTGAAATTCAGCAAGCTTTTAAGATTATAGGGAAAATTTAGTCACTCAATATAGTTCTCGAAATTACAATTTTCTGAATTTCGGAAGTTCCTTCATAAATTTGAGTAATTTTTGCATCGCGCATTAAACGCTCAACATGGTATTCTTTTACGTAACCATTTCCACCGTGAACTTGCACAGCTTCTGTAGTTACATCCATCGCTACTTGAGAAGCATATAATTTAGCCATGGCACCAGATAAATCGTAATTTTCACCATTATCTTTATCTACAGCTGCTTTCATAACCAAATGTCTAGCTGCTTCAATTTGCGTGTGCATATCGGCTAGTTTAAAGGCAATAGCTTGGTGATTTTTAATTTCTGTACCAAAAGCTTTTCTTGTCTTAGAATATTCTAAAGCAAGTTCGTAAGCGACAGCTGCAATTCCTAAAGCTTGAGCTGCAATTCCAATTCTACCACCAGAAAGGGTTTTCATAGCAAATTTAAAACCAAATCCATCTTCTCCAATTCGGTTTTCTTTAGGCACTTTAACATCGTTAAAAATTAAAGAATGTGTATCGCTACCACGAATACCCATTTTATCTTCTTTTGGTCCAATTTCGAAACCTTCCCATCCTTTTTCTACGATAAATGCATTAATTCCACGATGTTTCTTTTCGCGATCGGTTTGTGCAATTACTAAATAGTAATCTGCAGAATTTCCGTTGGTTATCCAGTTTTTAGTACCATTTAAAATGTAGTAATCACCTTTGTCTATAGCAGTTGTCTTTTGCGAAGTAGCATCACTTCCAGCTTCTGGTTCACTTAAACAAAACGCACCAATAGATTCTCCAGAAGTTAGTTTGGTTAAATATTTTTCTTTTTGCTCCTTAGTACCATAGGTGTCTAAACCCCAGCATACTAATGAATTATTTACAGAAACTACTACAGAAGCAGATGCATCAATCTTAGAAAGTTCTTCCATAGCGAGAACATAAGAAACCGTATCCATACCGCCACCGCCATATTCGGGGTCTGCCATCATTCCCATAAAGCCTAATTCTCCTAAACTTTTAATTTGTTCTTTAGGAAACTCTTGCTTGTTATCACGCTCTATAACGCCTGGAAGTAACTCGTTTTTCGCAAAATCACGAGCTGCTTGGCGTATCATTTCATGCTCTTCAGTTAATTTAAAATCCATATCTAATTTCTTAATCCTTAAAATTTGTGCACAAATATACTTTAAACTGCTTAATTTTCAGTGGTTTTTAGCTATTTTTACGAATTATTCAATCGATATAGTTAATTAGGCGTTTCTAATATGAAATCAATAAAATCTTACTCGGTAATTGGCGTCATGTCTGGAACTTCTCTAGATGGCATCGATTTTTGTTGGGTGGAATTTACTGAAAGTGAAAATTGGAAATTTCAAATTAAAGCAGCAGAAACCATTTCATATCATCAAGATTGGATGGTTAAGCTAAGAAAAGCTCATTCGTACTCAAAAAACGAACTGCATCAATTAAACCTAGATTACTCTATATTTTTGAGCGCAAAGATTGCTGAATTCATTTCAAAATATAACATTCAAGATTTAGATTTTGTAGCTTCTCATGGACATACTATTTTGCATCAACCCCAAAAAGGAATTACGCTTCAAATAGGAAATTTAGCTCAAATTACTTCCCAACTTCAAGTTCCTGTAATTTGTGATTTTCGAGTTCAAGATGTTCAACTTGGTGGCCAAGGCGCGCCTTTAGTTCCCATAGGAGATCAGTTACTTTTTAACGAGTTTGATGCTTGCCTAAACTTAGGTGGTTTTGCAAATATTTCGTTTCAAAAAAATAAAAAACGCATAGCCTATGATATTTGTCCAGTAAATATGGTCTTGAATCATTTTGCCGAAAAACTTCATCTTCCATACGATGCAAATGGAGCCATTGCAAAAGCAAATCAAATTCATCAAGCACTTCTAGAAGAGTTAAATCAATTGCCATTCTACTTTACTAAAAGTCCAAAATCACTTGGTAAAGAATGGGTAGAAGCTAC
>CBFIGU010000193.1:0-2799 GCA_965662165.1 Psychroflexus sp. | reverse complement strand
AAAATTTCTAATGTCTCGCCTGGTTAGAGCCAATTCTCCAATATTATTTAAATCGCCAATAAAATTGACGGTATATTCTGGACTATAATAAAACAACTTAGGCTGAAATAAATATAAACCATCATCTGGAGAAACACCACCACCAGCTGTAATATCACCAAACCAGAAATTCTCTTTGCCTTCTTTGAGTTTGATGTTCATTGCGACGTTATCCTGATTGTTTCGTACACCACGAAGTTGATTTACTTCTGAATAATTACGTAGCACTTGGATTTTATCTACTGCTTTAGATGGAATATTTTTAGTTCCTAATTTGGTATCGCCATCAAAAAAATCTTTTCCGTTTACCATCAACTTCGTTACCACTTTACCTTCTACTTCAATCTGGCCATCTTCGTTAATTTCTACTCCTGGTAAGTTTTTAATAATATCTTCTAGTTTACGTTCTGTTCCGTTAGAAAAGGAATCTGCATCGTAAATTAAGGTGTCCCCCTGAATTTTTACTGGAATCTTATAATTCAGCATTACTTCATCTAACATTTCTTCAGATTGAAGTTGATATCTCTTAAAAATATCTTGGTCTTCAGTAGTTAAACTATCATTTAAAGTTTTTAAACCTAAATAGCTAATTTGAATTTTGTAAGTTTTGAATTTGGAAAGCTTCAAGTTAAATTGCCCTTTTTCATTGGTAATTCCGTAAGATTCTAAAGCACTAGTTTCTTTATCAATCGCTACTACATTAGCTAACTCTAAAGGAGTATCTAAACTGTCTACAACTTTACCTTCAAACTTAATTTGAGCTGAAGTAATGCTTACTACTAAGAAAAGTAGTACACTAAAAATGTTTTTCATGGAGTTGTTTTAATGATGAATGTATAGAGAATAAAAACTAAATATTAGCCCCTTCTTCTACCTCTATTGTTTCTCATTTCAGTCATTTTACCTACAATAACTTCTTTATAGTCTTTCTTGTTTATTTTTTTGCCTTTATCTGGCGCAATAATTTCAACATCATCTTCAGGATTAAGTTGAATTTCTGAACACAACATTACAGTGTTGCCATAACTCACTTCCAAAATAAGCCCTGGTAATCCCCAGTATTCTGCAGGACCATGACTTACAGGAATTTGCGGGGTGTACCAAGCTTCTATGGTAGTCATTTCTATTTCAGGCTCTTCTCCTTCCTTAGGTTCTGGTTTTCTTAATTCAGCCCATGAAAAATTATACCATTCAAGATTTTTAGTAGGTGCAGATGCAACGGCTTTAAAACAAGTATAATTACCAATTTGTTTTGTCTCCTTCCCTAATTGCCAATTTAAAGGTTCAAGCTCATCTACCACAAGAAACTTCTTACCATAGAATTCCTGACTTTGTACTAATTTATTTTCCTTTACATTTTTGTATTGTAATCCTCTTGAGAAGTTGTCTCCCCAACTGTCTGTAGCGCCAGATATAGCGTCTAATTTGTCTTTCTCTTCAAACAACGAAGCTTCTTTATTAAAATCTAATATGTAGGTTTTTTCGAGTCTGTTTTTAAGTCTTTCTTTAATTTGCTTTTTCTGTGCTTCACTCATTCTGGCTCCCCATCTACCTAATTCCATTTTAGATTTAGCAAAATATATAGCTCTTCCTTTAAATTCTTTATTTTCAGGCTTGAAGCTAAAAAAAGAAACAGCAACAAGAATTAATACTAACGGAATACATATTTGCGTAATTTTAGACTTCATAATATTTCATTTAAAATTGTTTAACGAAATTAGATGAATATAAAACAAAAAAAATTTGTTTATTAAAAGATTAACAAGCGTTTTGAAAAATTCACAAGTATATATAAAAAAATTGATTGATTAAATATGGGAAATGACACAGTAGGCGAATGTACTTGATTATTGAAGGTCTACATCTACCCCGAAAAAGCTAGAACTAGCAGCTTGATTAAAACGCATGTAAGCGTAACTAAATTTGAATCTACCAAATTTTACTTGGAATCCACCACTTAAACCAGCGAATGAGCGTTGGTCTACAATACGTAATTCTTCAGCTCTTCTGAAACTGTAACCTAAACGAACAGAAAAACCGCCATCTGGGAATAATTCTACTCCAAAGACAGTGTGCCTAAAAACGTTATTTATGAAGCTTGGGTCGTCTTCGGTAACATTACCTTCTAAATCAGTTTCGTCCCTTGCTGGATTTCTAAAAGCTAAACTCCATTCTTGTAAATTCTCTAAACTAACATGCCAGCGTATGGGTACATTTTCTAATTCTTTAGAAGCACCCAGAATAATTTCAAAAGGTAAACTCTCGTTTACTTCATCAAAAGCCTTTAATTGTCCACCAGCATTTCTTATCACGCCAGAAAAAATCCATTGAGTTTCTGGATTATAATAAGTAGCACCAATATCTGCCGCAACACCTAAAGATGAATATTGCTCAAGCCTAGAAGTAATTGTTTTTAAGTTAATCCCAAATGAAAATCGAGTGTCTGGCAACTTATATGCATAGCCTAGGCTAAATGCTACTTCATTACCACCAAAATCTTCAGTAGCATTTCCAAACTCATCAAAACCTTCAAAACTTCCATAATCAATGTAGGTTACGCCAGCCTGAACCACTCCATATTTCTCATTGATTTTGTGAGCATAAGCTGCTGTACCATAACCTATATCAGAAATATAATTCATGTAATTAGCCGAAACTTGACCAGCCATCTCATTATTTATATTTGCAGGATTTAGCATTCCCATAGTTGGGTTGCTACTAATTCCTGTTACAAGTTTGCCTCCTAAAGCTGAGTGTGTT
>CBFIGU010000192.1:0-2826 GCA_965662165.1 Psychroflexus sp. | reverse complement strand
TGGCTGAATGTTTCCAGTTTAGACTTATAAATACTTAAACTAAAATGGTGGTTCTGTACCTTACTTTCAAGCTCTAATTGATTTTTAAGTTGTTCTACTTGTTCACTTGCGATTAAGAATGGTAAAAGTTCGTAATGTTTTTTAAGCTTTTGTTTAGTGCCTTCAATTGTTTTTTTTAGGTCTTCACGTTCCTTTTTTAAAGCTTTGAGCTCTTCTAAAGTAATAGCGTTTCCTTCTCTAATTAATTTTTCTTGAAGTGCATCAGATTTTGCTTTTAAATTAGACGCTCTAATGTCAAGTTCATCTTGCTGTTCCTGGTTGTAATCAATGAGCTTACTAAGCTCTTGATCTTTAGCAATAAGTTGGTTGAGTTTCTCTTTTTCTTGTTCAGAAACACCACGTCTTCTTAAGTTAGAAAGAAGCACTTCTAAGTTGCGTTTGAGCTCTTCGTATTTTTTGATACCAAGTACCTCAGAATAAGCTCTACTTAAACTTCTTAATTCGGCTTTAGATTTGGCTTCTGCTAACGAAACAATTTTTTCGGCATCGAAAAAGAAAAACTTAGCAATTTCTCTAGGTAGAAGAAAATCATTGATAAAAACTTCATAACCCACATCTTTTGTTAATTCATTTTCGCTACCATCTATAAGCAATTGTAAAGTTTCTTCCTTAGTTTCAAAATTGTAAGTTCTTTTTATTTCAACCTTTTTGCAGGGTACAGACGGTATAAGTACATCACTTAAAGTGACATTCACTTCCATGATTTTAGGCGCTGAACTTAGCTTTATTTCATTATTGAACTGTGTATCAAGGTAATCTTGATAACCACCTGCTTTTTTGATGTCTTTGCGGTATTTATCTTCTACTTGAGCGATTAGCTTACCGTAAAAAACCCAGACTAAGGAAGTTAAAAAACTGGTTTTACCAAAGCCATTCTTACCTGCAATCAAGTAAATATTTGATTTCTTTTTTTTCTTAAAATCTATAAGATTGCTCCCTTTGTAAATCCTAAAGTTTTTTATTTTAATCTGGTCAATTCGCATTATAAGCTTTTGTTTACAAACTCTTCGATTCTTCGTTCTACATCATTATGCAATCCGTATTTAGAAAGCATTAAAGTTTTTGATTCTTGCAGGGAAATTAAATTATCAATCAAATGATAGTAATTGGCATCATCTTCACAAGTTTCTTTTAGGATTCTACGCTCAGTATCATCTAAAGATTTAATGTTGTTTGTGCTTATATTTTTACCGTACACGTCTTTATAAATTTCACTAACGCTATGCTCAAAAATCATATCACGATTCCAAATCACTTGGATTGCGATTAACTCTTGGTTATTGATTAATGTAATATGTGGTCGGTCTTTTTGTACTTCTTTTTGTGTTTCTAAAAGTTCTTTTAAAGTATCTGCACGATATTTTGGAGTATAAGGGCCAAAGTTTCTTCCATCATCATCTACTGCAGGAGCACCGTTTCTTCTTTCAGGCATTCGGTTTTCACCTATATTTCTGTTTTCAACCAAATTATTTCTAAACTCTAATAGTGGTGCCATCCATTCTTGTCCGTTTTCAATTAAAGCAGACATAGATTTGTCTTGTTTTACAACGGTACATGTCCAACAACCAAAACGAGACTGGCCGCAAGAAGAATGCTTTTTGTTAGTCACTACGGTTGGACATTCATAATCATCAGCACTAGCGTCCGCATAAATTTGAAATAAAATTGAATTATCAAAACCCCAAGGCGAAGGCACAGCATTAATGATATACCAAACTTCTTCAAGCATTAAGCTTTTTATTGGTGCGTAAACATAGGTGTTTGGTGTGGTTCCGTGCTTAGATAAACGACTTCCTTCTACTTCATGCTTTTTCATAGAGCGCTCACGCGTGGCGCTTTCTTCATATCGTGTCCCGAGTAAAACAATAGCCTCACCCATTTTATCAATTTGCTCTAAAAGAAAGTTTGAAGTAGGCTTAATTTTTAATCGATCGGTACACCATCTAAAGGTATTATTTGGGACGGGATAACCTTTTCCTAAAACATTGATCCAAAAGGATTCTTCTAATTTAGGCGTTGTTTTTTGAACAAAAATAGGGAGTCCTTGTTCACGAGCTTCATGATCTATTTTTGATAAAACATCATCAACGTAATTAGAAATAATAGGATTCTCTACCATGGTGTCATTACAAACCACATGCACAGGCCTTTTTAATTGAAATGGCATTGGTGCTTGCTCTTTGAACCGTTTTAAGGCTGTCCAAACTAAGGTCAATAAAACGGTAGAGTCTTTGCCGCCACTAAATCCTATAATCCATGGCCTATTAGAATCGCCACTATAAGCATACTGATCAATTATTTCATCAATAATTTCTTCAGCTTTTTTTAATTTTATTTTTGACATGACACGTTAATGGTTTTCTATTTCTTACCTTCTTCCAATCGTTTAATTTGATCTTCTAAGGCTTCAATAGTTTTCTTTTGTAATTTTATTACATAGTCTTTATCTTCTATGTGGTCGTCGCTTTTTTGGTTTGCCTTAATCATTTCTCCTTCGCCACGAAATAACCAGTCGGCTGACAGATCTTGATAAGTATTTATCAATTTTGATATATTTTGACCTGAAAGCGATCCTCTTTTTCTTGCTTTACCAATAAGACCATTAGATATACCAGTTTCTTTAGATAATTTATTATCATTTAAACCTTTGTAAATCATGTATTTATCTAGTCTTTCAAAAAAATCTATCATTTTTGATAAAAATTATTTGTTTATATATCAATAATGATATATATTTGTATTGACACGTTAAGAAGGCAATATAAA
>CBFIGU010000191.1:0-2836 GCA_965662165.1 Psychroflexus sp. | reverse complement strand
TTTTTGTCTAATCTACATTTTCATAATCTAACAACATCTGAAAATAATCTGCCATTCCTTCTTCAGCCATAGCTAACATTTCTTCGTCCTTAGATGCTCTTTGAAAAGACTTTCTAAAAGCAGCTTTATCTAATTCTTCCAAATATACTTTAACAGCCCTTTCAATTATTTTATTTTTAGGCATTTTCAAATTTTTTGAAGCATCTGCAAGTTCTTTTAGAAGTTCATCAGGTAATGTTGATGTATAGGTTGCCATTTTTAAATATTTATTTCAAATATACAAATTATTTACGTTTGATATTTATCAAATGAAAACATCAAACATTAACTTATTTGTTAGGCTCTAATTTTACAAGCCTTCAGCAAAAAAAGTTTCAAAATTTGAGAAAAACAAAATACACTTAGCTATCGAAAATATCGCTGTCATAACACTAACCAACTTACTTTAGATAGTTAGCATGAAACCAATCTAGACTTCCCAACTAAACTCTTTCAATCACAGCTGCATAACCTTGTCCCACGCCGACGCACATTGTGATTAATGCATACTTTTTATTGGTGAGTTGAAGTTGTAAAGCTGCTGTATGTGCTAATCTTGCTCCAGTTACACCAAGTGGATGACCAATTGCAATGGCGCCACCGTTGGGATTAATTCTAGGGTCATCATCTTTTAATCCCCAAGAGCGAATACATGCTAAAGCTTGAGCAGCAAATGCTTCATTCAGCTCAATAACATCCATATCTTCCATTTTTAAACCTGCTTTTGCTAAAGCTTTATTGGAAGCTTCAACTGGACCAATTCCCATGATTCTTGGTTCAACACCCACAACTGCTGAAGATAAAATTTTAGCCATTGGCTTCAAACCATATTGGCTCACAGCATTCTCTGAAGCAATAATCGTTGCGGCAGCACCATCATTTAAGCCAGAAGAATTTCCAGCGGTTACGCTTCCATCTTTTTTGAAAGCTGGTCTTAATTTTCCAAGAATTTCAAGTTTAGTTTGTGGCTTGACAAATTCATCTTGAGCAAAAACCAAATCGTCTTGCTTTCTTCTAGGAATGGAAACTGCAATAATTTCTTTTGCAAGTCTACCATTCTCCATTGCTTTTGCAGCTTTCTGTTGAGATAGATATGCAAATTGATCTTGATCTTCTCGACTTATTTTATGAATTTCTACTAAATTTTCTGCAGTCATTCCCATACCATCTGTTCCGTAGATTTCGTGCATCTTAGGATTCACAAAACGCCAACCAAAACTGGTATCGTACATTTTGGCATCGTTTCCAAAAGCTGAAGATGTTTTTGAAATAGCATATGGGCCACGCGTCATGTGCTCAACTCCACCGGCTATAAATACATCGCCATCGCCAGCTTTAATGGCACGATTAGCATGAATAATCGCTGAAAGTCCACTGCTACACAATCGATTTACAGTTTCGCCAGGAACCGTATGCGGCATTCCTGCAAGCAAAGAACACATTCTGGCTACATTTCGGTTGTCTTCTCCAGCTTGATTAGCACAACCTAAAATCACATCATCAAAAGCTTCTTTAGGAATATTAGGGTTTCTACTTACAATTTCCTTGATTACCAAAGCGCCTAAATCGTCGGTTCTTACGGGTGAAAGTGTGCCTTTGTAGTTTCCTATTGGAGTTCGTATTCCATCTATGATAAATGCATCCATTGCGTATTCTTTAATTTTAGTTCAAAAATGAATTATTGATTTGCTAAAATTAAAATATTTCAACTGAATACTGATAATATTCTATCAGATTTTAAAGACACCAAATTAAAACCTGAATTGAGGATAATTAAAAAAATATAAATTCAACTCAATTTAGGACATAGGGTTTCAACTGAAGCTTTAAACAATATTCATTTATTAAAAATAAAGACCTAATACTTTAAAATTTAGCATTTATATATTTTTTAGACTAGCCTAAATTATTTTGTGTTTATATGAAAATGTAATTTTAGATATATAAAAATATTATATTTGCAAAAAAATTGATCCATGTTCAGCTTATCTGAAGAGAATTATTTGAAGGCTATTTTTCATCTTGAGAGAAAAAGCAATGCAGAAGTAAGTACCAATTCACTTGCAGAAGAAATGGAAACCAAGGCATCTTCTGTAACCGATATGCTTAAGAAAATGGCAGATAAGGATTTGGTGATCTACAAAAAATATCAGGGTGTAAGACTAAGTAATCTCGGAAAAAAAACAGCTATAGAAATTATTAGAAAGCATCGTTTATGGGAAGTCTTTTTAGTTGAAAAACTAAATTTTTCTTGGGACGAAGTACACGATGTAGCAGAACAGCTTGAGCATATTAAATCTAAAAAGCTCATAGCAGAATTAGATCAATTTTTAGGATGCCCAAAACTTGACCCACACGGCGATCCGATTCCTGATGAAAATGGCAATTTTTCAATCATGAAAAAGACCATTTTGAAAGATGTAGAAAAAGGAGAACTTGGCGTTTTTATAGGTGTTAAAAATTCTTCAACTGAATTTCTTCAATACTTAGATAAAAACAAAATAGCGCTCGGTGAAAAAATAAAAGTAATTGAAAAAGAAGCCTTTGATGGATCAATGCAAATTCAGCTAGAAAATAATGAATTAGTAAATATATCTAAACAAGTTACTGAAAACCTTTACATTAAACAAGACTTATGAATGAAGTAATTGAGTATTTTAGTGAACTTAACCCAATTCTTGCTGCACTTTATGCTACTTTATTTACATGGCTACTAACCGCAGTTGGTGCATCTGCTGTATTTTTTATTAAAAATATGAATCGTGTACTTTTTGATGGAACTTTAGGATTTACTGGC
>CBFIGU010000190.1:0-2849 GCA_965662165.1 Psychroflexus sp. | reverse complement strand
TTTAGATGAAGAACAACAAGAAGAAATTCACGAATACTTTTTAGAAGCCGAAAGCGACAGCATAAACGACGCAATAGACGAATTTGATGGCGATTATGAAGAAGAAGAACTCCGACTCTACCGACTAAAATTCATAAGTGAAGTAGCTAATTAAAAATATAATCCCGCTTCTTAAAGCGGGATTTTTTATCTCAATTAATGAAGTAAATACTTATTGCTCGTCCTTCTGTTTTGGTCTAGCAGCTGTTGATGTATACTGAAAAATCAACACGAATAAAACTAACAAAGAGACCGAAAAACCTTGTAATGAATTCCACTCAAAAGGTTCATCAAATAGCTGATTCCATTCAATTTGAAATGTAGAAAATAGCAATACAACTGCTAGAACTAAAATTAAAGCGATGTGTATTTTTCTGGGTAGTTTCATTTGATAAAAGTATGTATTAAAAATTATAGCCCAAGTTGATTCTAAAAAAGATGGGAAAGAAACCGCTGTTTCCTTTTGCATCAAAAACAAACAATGGTCCTGTATCAAATAAAAAGTGAATGCGATTATAACTACGCTGAAAACCCCAAGAGGCTAAAAACATAAAATCGATATCACTTTGTCTAATTAAGTTACCTTCAATAGGCTTACCTAAGGTTAAAGAGCGTAAAGCAATGAAATTTCCAGAATTAAAGGAAGTATTCTTTCCTTGATTAGAGCGTTTTTGCAAATTATAAAAAAACTTTTGCTCTATATTTAGAAAAGGCTCAAAAGAATAATTCCAGCCTGTTGGCCCAGATTTTCTTCGTACGTTCATTCCATTAACACTTCCATTATAAGTAACGCCAGTAGAAAAACTCAAACTTGAAAATTTACCCGTTCTCAATTCCAATCCTACTCCAGGGCTTAAGACATTCAATCTAAATATTTTCTTTTCTAATAAACTCGGTGTTTCTGTTGCCGTCTTCTGAGCAAAAACTTCAACACTGAAACCGAAGATTATCAACACTAATAAACTTTTGTAAACTATTTTCATATTGTAAGAATTAATCAGCGTTTTGAGCATGTGTGTCTGTAAAGTTAAACATAAAAGTAAATTTCATGTTACTAACATAAAAGCTTTATTTCTATCTACATTGCAGAAAATCTACAATTAACATTTGGCTTTAATTATTGTTAACCATGCAGTTACAGCGATATGTTAAATCCTTCTACACTCATGTTTTGACATTTTTCGGCGTGACTAAAGAAAATATTATTTAAATTAAGAGCTCTGTTTCACTTTAAAGCAAAACCCCGCACAATTTTTTTGAACGGGGTTAACTTTTTAGTTTAATTAATAATATTATTGGTCTTCCTTTAATCTCGCCACATAATATTTGACATAAAAAACAGTCAAAATTAAAAAAATCAAGGGCTCACGTACTTCTTTAAATTTAAGAGCAAAGTCATTATTAGCACTCAACATGCTCCAATCTATATTTGTAAAAGTGACAGCTAGTAATACTGTAACTATAACTAATAAAATAAAAGCGATGGCTTTTGGTAATTTAAACATAGTATTAATTTTTAGCTTTTAGAAATCCTTCTTTATTTAAACTCTCTATCAAAATTCTATTCATCTTTTTTTGATTATAGTTTTCTTTAAATTGAATTTGAATATTATACTTCTTAAACGATGTTGAAAAATAATCATCTACAGCATCTACTTTGTTTTTGGTTAAACTATAAATTTTCCTGAGTTCCATACATTGTATTTTAATTTCATTCTTATGATACACAAGAGTAGACTTACATGAAGGTATTCTGGGTACTTCTTGTACTAAAAGAACATACTCTTCTCTTTCATAAGTTTTAGTTTCAGAGTCTACAAATTGAACCGAGGCAACAAAAAAACACATAAGAATCAAATTCCAAGAAAAATGAAATAAAATAGCTCTTAGTATATTAAAGTTTAGCACAATCCAAATCAACAAAAGCCCACCTGAAAAATGTATCAAAAGGGGAACAATTGTCGTAAAGTTAGAAAAATCTGATGTTTCATAATGAACAATTGAAAATAAAAGAGCATTAAAAAAAATAAAACATGCATTAACCTTGTGCTATTTTTTGAAAAACTAAAAACACCTAAACCTAAGTAGATGGGCAATATGAAATAAGAAAATGAATTTTGAGCAACTAAAATTGTGAAAATTAAAGTAGAGAGCAATGAAAAAATTTTGAAAGCAAGCTTTTTGCTAAAAAAACTTCTAAAAACTAACTCTTCAAGTAAAGGAGCAATTAATATAGTCGAAACTATATATAACTCAAAGCTAGTATTAACAATTTCTCTACTACTTATTTGATGTTGACCTTGATAAGCTAATATGGTATAAATTAATGATAGAGGGAGCAAAACTCCCCCTAAATAAAATAGCCAATTAGCCTTTTTGTTAATAAATAAGAACCTTATTTGCATGTAACTGTACAACTAGATTCTCCAAACCAACCCCCATCAATAATTTCAACAGAATCTATACCGGCACTCCCACAAGCTTCAATAGCACTAGCACAATTACTATCATAATCATCTTCTAATATGTCTGTAACAGCTTTTGTTATAACAGGCACTATCCAGCACCATGGGCATTTAGCAATTGTGGTATTCGACTGATATTTAATATTTTCATAATAAATACCTTCGCTTGTTTGTACATCAAAAACAATTGTCTTAGAATCTACATTTACGATATTTTTAAATATCATAAACTCTCTAGTTATAGTATTATTAATCCTGACTTCATTATTAGTGTTATTAACTTCTATTTCATTTAAGTTTGAGTATACGATATGATGATCTAAAACACCATTACTAAACCTAGCA
>CBFIGU010000189.1:0-2850 GCA_965662165.1 Psychroflexus sp. | reverse complement strand
TAATTTTAGTGAAGATGAATAGGTTTGGTAATAAGGGGATGCTGCTTGTGGTTTTACCGTAAATCTTCCTGAAGCAATATTGGTTGCAAAATCGCCAGGTGCCAAGCAAGAAACTTTTATTGGTGTATGTTTTAATTCTAACCGTAGCGCTTCCGTTAAGGTAATTAAAGCTGATTTACTAGCTGAATAGTATCCACGAAAGGGTAATCCCATGTAGCCAGCAATTGAAGTAATATTAATAATATGTCCAGCTTTTTGCTTTTGCATAAAAGGTAAAATTTCTTGTATTAATTGCAATACTCCAAAAAAATTGGTTTGAAAATGTTCTTTAGCAGCTTTAATAGGAGTTTCTTCTACAGGCCCAGTTATACCTACACCTGCATTATTTATTAAAATGTCTAATTTACCTTCTTTTTTGACGATGCTTTTTGCTGCATCTTTGATGCTATTTTCATCATTTAAATCAAGTGGAATAAAATGAACTCCATTTACAAAATTAGTTTTTGGCTTACGACTTGTTCCGTAGACTTTGTACTTGTTTTTAGCAAGAAATTCAGCTGTAGTTTTACCTATACCAGATGAAGCGCCAGTAATCAAAATTACTTTAGACATACTTAGATTTTGTGCAAATATCTACAAATTAACCTACATATACTATTTGACATTTAGAATAATCATCCCTTACAATTTCTTACTTTTGATGAAAATTAAAAAATGAAAATTCTTTTATTGAGTGATACCCATTCACACATTGATGAAAAGATTTTAAAATACGTAAATCAAGCTGATGAAGTATGGCACGCTGGTGATATTGGAGATTTAAAAGTTACTGATGCTATTGAAGCATTAAAACCTTTAAGAGCAGTTTATGGCAATATAGATAATTATCAAATACGAAATCAATTTCCCGAAAACCAACGATTTGTAGTTGAAGGCGTTGACGTATGGATCACTCATATTGGCGGCTACCCTAAAAGATACTCACCTAAAGTAAAACAGAAAATTTACCATCATCCTCCAAAATTATTTATTAGTGGACATTCGCACATTTTGAAGGTTATGAATGATAAAGATTTAGATTTACTACATATGAATCCTGGTGCGATTGGAATACATGGATTTCACCAAAAAAGAACTATGTTGCGTTTCGAAATTAATCAAGCTAAAATTGAAAATTTAGAAGTGATAGATTTTGGTAAAAGATAATTAATTAAATATCAATACATGGCTAATAAAACACAAGCAACCAATGCATCTGTAGACCATTTTCTTTCTAGAATAGAAAAAGAAAATCAAAAACAAGATTGCATCAAATTAAATGAATTTTTTAAAGCGCTTACTTCAGAAAACCCAAAACTCTGGGGCACATCTATTATTGGTTATGGAGATTACCACTATGTTTATAAAAGTGGGAGAGAAGGTGATTGGTTTCATTTAGGCTTTTCGCCCAGAAAATCATATACATCGCTGTACGTTTATCAAAATACAGCAGAAAATAAAAAACTATTAGAGAAACTAGGGAAATTTAAAATGGGCAAATCTTGTATCAATATTAAAAACTTAGCTGATATTGACATGAATGTTTTAGCACAAATTTCAAAAAACAGCATCGATTTAATCAATAAAACTTATTCTGATGAAAACCTTTAAAATACAACTTTTACTTGTTCTAGCTTTGTTTACTTGTGGTATATCAGCGCAACAACAAAATCCTAATTACGATGCTAAATTAGCTGATAAATTGGGGGCAGATGCATATGGAATGAAAATGTACACGCTGGTTTTGCTCACCACTGGTATTAATAAAGACGAATCTGATTTAAGAAAGAATGCTTTTGCCACTCATATGCAAAATATGAATAATCTAACTGAAGAAGGTAAACTCATATTAGCTGGACCTTTTGGTAAAAATGATTCTAATTACCGTGGTATTTTCATTCTCAATACTACAAGTGTTGAAGAAGCTAAACAATTTTTGGCAGCAGACCTAGCCATTCAAAATGAATATTTAAATGCAGAATATATTCCATACTATGGTTCAGCTGCACTTTTTACTTATTTAAAGACGCATGATAAAATTTGGAAACTTAAACCCTAATTTGCTAATCTTATTTTAAGAAGCGCTGAGCTTGTCCTTCAATTTATATATTTATAAATCACACTAATTAGTTTTTACATTAGAAAAAATGATTTATAAATACTTTCTATTATGGTGTTTTATAAATTCTACATTTAGCATTATGGCGCAAACTCATACCTACCCAAAAATAATTGCAGATGAAGCACAAACAGCATTTAGTTATTATCCACAGTTACAAGATGTAGAAATTACAATTAAATTTAAAAAAGACATCAAAAAATCTACCATGCAAGCCCAACCTAGTTTTTGGAGCTTGTTGAAGTCTAGAAGTAAAAGGTCTTATTACATATTTATCAGTGAAACTTTTAAAATTTCTGGAAAGACTTTTAAAACAGTAGATATTCCTAAAGACATTATGATTGGATGGCTTGGCCACGAATTAGGCCATATTCTAGATTATCAAAATCGGGGTAATTTTAATTTAATTTGGTTTGGTATAAAATATCTTCTTGTAGAAAAACATATTGTAGAAGCAGAGAGAGCCGCAGATACTTATGCGGTTCATCAAGGAATGGAAGAATATATTATCAAGACCAAAAACTTCATTTTAAACCACGCAGATATAGATCAAACATATAAAAATAGGATACAGAAATATTACCTGTCTCCAGAAGAAATAATGCAGCTTGTAAAAGAACGCTAATTCTGTTTACTCACAAAAGCTTCCCATTCTTTAAATTTTTTTTCATTCATTACTCGTTCCATTTTTA
>CBFIGU010000188.1:0-2867 GCA_965662165.1 Psychroflexus sp. | reverse complement strand
GCTCGAGTAGCCATGAGTAAAAAATTGATAAGCATTATTATAATTGTATTTGGTGTGGTTTTGATTTTTAGAGGAATTTTTCCTGAACAGACTGAAAAATTTGATCCCAACGTAGAAGAAATTATACCTTAAATAACAAGCTATTTAGATTGAAGCTTTTTAATCATTTTTTGAATGCGATCTTTCAATTTTTCTGATGATAATTTTTCTCGTAATCGATCTGTAATAATCGGAAATGAAAACGGTGTAGCATACTTACAGTCTTTCCAAATAATATCTTGTGTTTGAATTCGCTCTAAAGCCAATTGTAACCTTCCTTGCTCTAAACTGTGTTCAAAAGTTTCAACAAAAGCCTGCTGAAAAAGTAAGTTGCCCGAATCAAAATCTTTAAACACATCAAAAATAAGTTGAGAACTGGATTGTAAATGTTTGTTCTGAACGCTTTTATTGGGATAGCCTGTAAAAACTAAACCCGCAATAACTGCAATATCTCTAAATTTTCTTCTAGCCATTTCAGTAGCGTTTAGGCTTTTTTGCAAATCGTCCATTAAATATGCCGAAGAAAATAAATCGTTATCTAAAACTTGTTGCATATCTACTTTTTGGTCAGAAAGTAATTCAAAACCATAATCATTAAAAGCAATAGAAAAAGAAATAGGCTGTAAAAGACTAATACGGTATGCCAATAAACTTGCTAAAGCTTCATGAACAAAACGGCCTTCAAAAGGGTAAAATACATGATGATTTCCTTCTCTAGTTGAAAAAGTTTCAATTAGAAATTCTTTATTTGTTGGGATGATGGATTCTAGTTCTTGCCGATCGAAAACGGGGGTCAAAGCTTCTAATTCTTTGGATTTATTGGGCTGATGAGCTGCATACAATTCAGCCCTAAGCAATTCTGACATTTGCGATGATAAGCTCAATCTACCACCCATCCAACTGGGTACTTTAGCTGTTTTTTGTTTGGACTTTCTAACTAAAACCTGCATGCTTTTAATGCGAACCAATTCTAAATTTCTACCTGCAAAGGTGAAAACATCGCCAGGTTTTAATTTGGAAATAAACCACTCTTCAATAGAGCCTAAAAAACCGCCACTGATGTATTTAACTGTTAATACGGCATCGCTCACAATAGTTCCGATTTGAAGTCGGTGTCGCATGGCAATTCCTCGGTGATTTACTTTAAACTTACCATCTTCTTCAATTTCTACTTTTTTATATTCAGCGTAATTTTGAAGCGAATCTCCCCCGTAAACTATAAAATTTAAAGCCCAGTTCCATTGCTCTTCTGTTAGCGCTTGAAAACAAAAAGTAGATTGAATTTCAGGATAAATCTCATTGGGGTAAAATCCATCAGAAACCGCCAATGTAGTTAAATATTGAACTAACACATCAAAAGAGTTTAAGTATGGCAACCGATCTTCTACGGCTTCTTGCTCTACTGCTTTTTGTAAAGCTGAAGCTTCCACCAATTCGATAGCGTGCGTAGGTAAAAAGTAGATTTTACTAGTTTTTCCCGGTTGATGTCCGCTTCTACCTGCACGCTGTAAAAATCGTGCAACCCCTTTGGGTCCACCAATTTGAATAATGGTTTCTACAGGAGCAAAATCTACTCCTAAGTCTAAGCTAGAAGTACAAACCACAGCCTTTAGACTTTCATTCCGTATAGCTTGCTCAACCCAAATTCGGGTTTCTTTATTGATACTTCCATGATGCATGGCCAATTCTCCAGCAAATTCTGGATAATTTTCAAGAATTTTCTGAAACCAAATTTCGCATTGTGAACGTGTATTGGTGAAAATTAGAGTAGTTTTAGAATGTTTAATGATAGGAATAATTTGCTTCAACAAATGAATTCCTAAATGTCCACGCCATGGAAATTTCTCCATTTCTTTAGGAATGATACTTTCAACCACTATTTTCTTTTTCAGGTTGGCTTTAATTAGAGTGGTTTCTTTTTTATTTGAAGCTGAAGCACCAAGCAAGACATCTAAAGCTTGATTTAAGTTGCCTATGGTTGCTGAAATTCCCCAAATACGTAAATTTTGTGAGATGTTCTTTATCCGAGAAAGTGCCAATTCCATTTGTACACCTCGCTTGGTGCCAAGCAATTCGTGCCATTCGTCTACTACAATAGCTTTACAATTTTTAAAAGTTTTAGGGTAGTTTTTACTGGCTAATAAAAGCTGCAAACTTTCAGGAGTAGTAATTAAAAAGTCGGGCATATTCCGTTTTTGTTTTGCCCGTTCACTTTGTGTTGTATCGCCTGTTCTAATACCAACTTTAAAAGGGAGTTCTAAATCGGTTACAAGCCGCTCTATAGATTGCTTAATTTCTAAAGAGAGTGCTCGCAAAGGAGTAATCCAAATGGCTTTTAATCCTTTTTGTGAAGAAGCTTGATCTGCATTTGAGAGTAATTCTATTAAAATAGGAACCCACAGTGCGTAAGTCTTACCACTACCTGTTGGTGCGTTAAGCAAACCATTTTTCCCTTTTAGGTAAGCTTCCCAGGTTTCTCTTTGAAATTGAAAAGCGGTCCAACCTTGTTCTTTAAACCAGTTTTCAATTTTTTGCTGAATTACTTCTTTTTCCATAGCATAGGTGATCTCAAATGTATGCCAAATGAAATTTAACTGCTTTAAAAGTAAGATTACTTTAGCAAAAAAAAGCTGCCTCCTAATAATATAGAAAGCAGCTTCATTTTATTGAATGCTTATTTTATTTTATTCTACAAGTAACTTTTTGGTAAAAGATGAATCTCCTGTAGTGATTTTAACTAAATAAACACCAGAAGTTAAATCTTCAATATTGATTTGGATATCTTCAGCTGAATTTTTTTGATACTCAGCTACTTTTCTTCCACTAAT
>CBFIGU010000187.1:0-2936 GCA_965662165.1 Psychroflexus sp. | reverse complement strand
TTATCGTTTCGGGAAACAACAAAGCGGTGGAGTTATAGATCCTTCTGCACAAACTGAAGATTTAGGAGACGATGCCATGTTAGCTTCAGAATATGGAATTAAAAATCTGAAAAGAATTGTTCCTAATTTGATTAATTGGACAGAAGAAAGCGGGAAAGATTATGACGATTTAGAAGAGTTGTATAAACAAGTTTTAGGTCAATTTAATCGTTACATGGGGCATGTAACTGCAAATATTGGTGGGGTTTACGAATACTATCATACTTACGACCAAGACAAAGCTAATTACGTACATGTAAATAAAGCTCATCAAGTTAAAGCTATGAATTTTATTCAAGAGCAATTATTCTCAACTCCAGAATGGATGATTGATGAAGAAATTCTGAATAAATTTGAATTCGATGGATATTTAGAACGCATTCGTAGCTATCAAGAACGAACGCTCAACAATCTTTTAGATTTTGGAAGATTTGCAAGAATGATGGAAAATGAAGAGCTAAACGGAAACGAAGCTTACGCTATAGATGAGATGATGGCAGATTTACGTCAAGGCTTATTTAGCGAGTTAAGACGTGGCAACGAAATCTCTAGAATAAGAAGAAACTTACAAAGAGTTTATATTTCTAGAATGCACCATTTAATGACAGAAGAACAATCTAGCATTCCTGCACGTTACAGAAGATACATCAATAGAAGTAATATTGACGTTGAAAAAAGTGACATCAGACCACTCGTTAGAGCTGAGTTGAAACAACTTAAAAGAGATTTACAGCGAGGCTTAAATCGTACAAGCGATAAAATGTCTAGATATCATATTGAAGACGCAATTGCAAGAGTTGATGATATCCTAGATCCAAAATAAGGAAATCACTATAAATCAAACATTCAAACAAAACAACTGGCTCCTTTATCAATTTGGTAAAGGAGCTTTTTTTTAAGCTAATCTTGTTTATTTTTCTCTTCAATCCAAAGCGACATATATTTTGAACTCTGCATTTGGTTATGATATAAGATTTGTCCTAAAAAGTGTTCTTGTCTGTGTTTTTCTAAGTTAGTTTCGACTTGAATTAGCTTTGACTTAAAAGATGCTAAAAATGATGCTCTTAAAAACCGCTTTTTTAAAATTGCTAAAGCATTCTGCTGAGCTAAATTCCATCTTTTCTCCAACTTGTAAATCAAAACGGCTTGTTTAGCAATTTCCTTTGGTGTATTTGCAATTTCACCTGCCCAAGGTAAATCGCCCGACATGCCTTCTACTCCAATACTTGTTGTAATACTTGGTGTTCCGGTTTGTAATGCATCAAAAAGTTTACCTTTTAATCCAGCACCAAAACGCAAAGGAGCTAAAAGTAATTTAGCCTGTTGTATAACATCCAAAGCATTTTTGGCCCTTCCTTTTATTAAAAAACCTTGCTTTGCATTGTGTAATTGATTTACTTTTTGTTGAGTATATGCTCCATAAATATGCAATTCGGCTTCAGGTAATTCTTGTTTTATCAATGGCCATATTTCTTCTTTCAAATACAGCACCTGGTCCCAATTTGGAGCATGTAAAAAGTTACCAATACTCACAAAATGTTTACGATTCGAAAATGGATTTAATTTTGAAAGTTGCGGTACATTATTTTCTGCCAAAAGAAATGGAATGTAAATTAATTGCGAATCTTGAATACGAAAGTGTTTTTTCAGGATATGTATTTCAGCTTCAGAGATCATTAAGCTTAAATCGCATCTTAATATGGAAGCAATTTCGCGTTTGGCTTCTTCTGTAAACAATAAGCTAGGTTTAAAGCTTACATTGTCTTTTATGGCTTGATGTCTAGCTTTTCTTAAAAAATGTAAATCTTCTGTATCGAGAATTTTAATAGCATTAGGACACACTTTATGGACACGCCAACCTAATTGCTCTTCCATAATAAACCGATCGAATAGTACGTGAGTAGGTTGGAGCTCTTTTAAAAAATGATTGAAGCTTTCATCGTTAATTTGAATATCCACTTCTTCAACTTTTCTACTTTCTAAAGTTTCACTATGTCCGGTTTTTTGTGCTGCACAAGCAAAAGTAACTTCAAAATTCCATTCCAGAAAAGCATCAATAAGTTGAAGCATTCTACTCCCAGCAGCAGAAGATGTTGGCTCTGGCCAAACCATACCTAAGACTAAAAGTTTTTTCATAAAATCAATTTTCAGAATCACTAAAACAAGACTGGCTGTAAGTCTAAATTAATTATTCTCTTGGGTGGCTTTGTAAATTAATTCTGCTGTTCTTTGGCTTGCTCCAACGCCACCCAATCGTTTTTTAAGCAGTTGATAATCTTCAAGTAGTCGTTCTCTATTTTTAGCAGTCAAAATTAAATCGAGTTCACTTTTTAAACGTTTTTTATTGAAGTCGTTTTGTATTAATTCGGTTACTACTTCTCGGTCCATTATTAAATTGACCAGTGAAATAAATTTTAATTGTACAATCTGTTTTGCAATGTGGTAAGAAATAAAGTTTCCTTTATAGCAAACCACTTCAGGTACGTTAAATAAGGCAGTTTCTAAAGTAGCTGTCCCAGATGTAACAAGCGCTGCGTGCGCTAAACTTAACAAATTATAAGTTTCATTTTTTACTAAAACTACATTGGTATTTTTAATAAACTGCATATAAAACTCATCTTCTTGACTTGGTGCACCAGCAATAACAAATTGATAGTTGGGGAAATGCTTCAACATAGCAAGCATATTCTCCAACATTTTTGAAATTTCTTGCTTTCGGCTTCCTGGCAATAATGCAATGATCGGTAAATCACTTAGTTGATGTTTTTTTCTGAATGCAGCTTCGTCTAATTCAGTTTTGTTTTCAATAGCATCTAGTAAAGGATGACCCACAAAATGTACAGGGAAATGATGCTTTTTCTCATAAAAATCTTTTTCAAACGGAAGGATTACATACA
>CBFIGU010000186.1:0-2949 GCA_965662165.1 Psychroflexus sp. | reverse complement strand
GGCCACTCGCATGTTTAAAGCCATGCACCAATTAATGGAACAAGCCAATTCGGTTGAAGAGTTTAGCAAATTACTCCAAAAAGAAAAATTTGCAGGTTTGCAAATAATGGCCAATCAGTTAGAACAACTTCCTTTTTATGATGCTATTGAAAAGGCAATCGAAAATTTTGAAAATTTAAATCCAACAGAGCAAGCTTACCAAGCTTTTCAATTGATATTAAATGAAAACGGCTTAGGATTGGATGCCTTACCCAAGGGATTAATTCCGTTTCACCAATACCATAAAACTACCGCTTCTGCTTTTGAAGAACATTTTTATGAAGCTGCTGCCTACGCTTCAAAAAAGGGAAAAGCTTATTTACATTTTACCATTTCAGAAGAACACCTCACTAAGTTTGAAGCAGAATTCAAAAGCATAAAAAACAGAATTTCGAAAGAAACCCAAGTAGAGTTTGATGTTTCGTTTTCCTTTCAGAAAAAAGCTACCGATACCTTGGCGGTAGATATGCAAAATCAGCCTTTTCGCTTAGCCAATGGAAAATTATTATTTCGTCCTGGCGGTCATGGTGCTTTAATTGAGAATTTAAATGATGTAGATGCCGATGTAATTTTCATTAAAAACATCGATAATATTTCGCATCGAAACAACTTAGAAAGCAATGCATTTTACAAAAAAGCTTTAGCTGGATATTTGTTTAAAATTCAAGAACAAACCTTTGAATTCATTAAAGCTTTGAAAAATAATCCGAGTCCAGAAACAGTAGGAAAGGCTGCCGATTTTCTAAAACATGCTTTAAATGTTGACCAAGATTTGCATGATGTACAAAAAATGATTCATCATTTAAATAAACCCATTCGCGTTTGTGGAATGGTGAAAAATGAAGGTGAACCCGGTGGCGGTCCATATTGGATGGTGAACGGAAAAGGAAACACTTCTTTACAAATTGTAGAAAAGTCCCAAATAGATTTAAAAAATCCTGAACAAGCAAGCATACTTACCGATGCCACCCATTTTAATCCAGTCGATTTGGTGTGTGGAGTAAAGAATTACCAAGGCAAGAAATTCAATTTATTGGACTATGTAAATCCCAACCGTGGATTCATCACTGAAAAATCGGTAGAAGGAAAAGCCTTAAAAGCTTTAGAACTTCCAGGTTTATGGAATGGCGCTATGGAATATTGGAACACGCTTTTTGTAGAGGTTCCGTCCAGCACGTTTTGCCCTGTAAAATCGGTTAAGGATTTATTGAAGCCTTTGCATGTTAGTGGCCAACATTCATAAAATGCTATTTTTAAAAATGCCACGAATGCACGAATGAACACGAATAACAACAAATACTGCTCTCCGAAGTTTGCAACTTCGGAGCAATAAATGAAAATGACAATAACTAAACTTGATTACAAAATCATCTCTTCATAACTCAAAATGGTTTCAAAGCCTTTTTGTTGAAAGTATTTTCGATCTTGTAAATCACCAACCACTAAGATAAAATCACCACCCCAAGCGCCTAAACTTTTTATAGTTCTTGGATAATCAGCAAAGCGTTGTTTTTGAATTGAAAACTGCCCTAACAAAGAAGCAACTATTTTTTCATGTGATTTTAATAAAGCTTCAAAATCTTCTATTTGCTTCACTTCTAGAATTTGATGTGTAATGGCATTGATGCGATCTACTGCCAATTCAACATTTTCAGGTAATTGACTGCGATAATGCTGAATGGCATCACGACTGTTTTGCTTCTGATTTAGATACACAAAAAATAAATCATCTTTAAAACTAGGATTAAATTGTACTTTTTGAATTTTGGGTTGAAGCTGTTTCTTTTGAAATAAAATAGGCGTTATATTTTGCGCACAGGCTACATCGTAACCACTTCCACCAAAAGCAAAATCTTGTAAAGCAAAAGCATTAACTTTTGCCCATTGCGCCAAATTATTAATTAAGGTAGAAGAAGAACCCAAACCCCAATTTTTAGGAAATTCTAGTGTTGAAATGAAACTGTATCCTTGTTCTTTAACAAATAAAGCTGAATTTTGTTGTGCCAGCCAATTAAAAATTTCTACCAATTTCTTGGCTTCAGGTAAAGTAGAACTGCAACTAAATTTAAAATTTTCATCCCATTTAAATTGAAAATCTAACCATATTTCTTGATTATGCAAATAGCTTTTCCAGTTGATGGCGCTTGCTTCTGTTGTAGTTTCAACTTCTAATTTTTGTCCAAATTTTGTAGGTAAACCTAATGCTTCAGCAGTATCTAAAACTACATATTCTGCGGTAAGCAGTAATTTTCCATGACTGTAATAGGTTTCAGTTGGCATTGAGAATTAATTTCGGATTTCGTTTAAAAAATTCACTACAGCCGAATGCGAAACTGTATTGTGTTTAAAGAATTCTACCGCTTCTTTACGTTCGGTTGCGTTAGCTTCAAACTGATTAAGAATGTTCATTAAATGCATTTTCATGTGGCCTTCCTGAATACCGGTTGTCACTAAAGAATTAACCGCACCAAAATTTTGTGCCAAACCAGCAACCGCTACAATCTGCATTAATTCTTCTGCGGTGGGATGTTGTAAGAGTGCCAAAGCTAATTTTACAAGCGGATGTAAACTAGTAAGACCACCAACCGTTCCTAAAGCTAAGGGAACTTCAATCCAATATTTAAATATGCCGTTTTCCACTTTAGCATGCGTTAAACTACTATACTTTCCATTTCTTGCGGCATAGGCATGAACACCCGCTTCAATAGCTCTAAAATCGTTTCCTGTGGCTAGAACTACTGCATCAATACCATTCATGATGCCTTTGTTGTGCGTAACCGCACGATAAGGTTCTACTTCTGCAATATGAATAGCACGCACAAATTTTTCAGCGTAAGCTAATCCAGCTTCAGGTGTTTTCCCTAAGTCTTCTACAGGGCAATTTACTTCGGCTTTTACTAAACAATTAGG
>CBFIGU010000185.1:0-3019 GCA_965662165.1 Psychroflexus sp. | reverse complement strand
ACTGTTTACGATTCCTTTAAAGAAAATAAGCTCTTTTAAACAAATTAATGAGGTCGAAGTAAACGCTTCATTATATCTAAAATGGAAAAAAAAGTTTTTTAAGAGTTTAGAGCAGAACTACACTAAAGCACCATATTTTAAAAGTACTTATAAGCTCATAAAAAAATCACTTGATGGAGGTGAAAATAAAACGATTTCAGAATTAGCTTCTTTAAGTATTGAAAATGTCACACATCATCTAGGTATAAAAACAAAATTTAATATTTCATCGGTTAAGTATCCCAATTCAAAAGAAGGCGATAGAACAGATAGACTTTTACATATTTGCAAAGAACTTGGAGCTACTAAATATATTAATGCTTTAGGTGGTCATGAACTCTATAATAAAAACGATTTCTTAAAGCACGGTATAGATTTAAAATTCCTAAAAGCAGAGATGAAATCTTACAGTCAATTTTCAAATGAATTTGTTCCAGGCCTGTCAATAATCGATGTATTGATGTTTAATTCTAAGGAAGATTCAAAAGTATTAATTGAAGATTACGAGCTGGTATGAAACAAAAAGTAGCTATACATAGTGTGCCAAGATCAGGTTCTTCATGGTTAGGTAGTATTTTTGATTCTTCGCCAAAAGTAATTTACCGTTATCAGCCATTATTCTCCTATGCACATAAAGGACAACTAAAAATAAATTCAACTATAGAAGTTATAGGTAATTTCTTCAATGATTTAATAAAAACTGATGATGATTTTGTTCTTCAAAAAAATCAAAAAGAAAAAGGTGTAGTACCAAGCTTTAATAAAAGTAATCCAACTCATATTGCTTACAAGGAAGTTAGATATCATTATATTTTGCAAAATTTATTAGAGAAAGATTCAAATATTATATTAGTAGGTCTAATCAGGAATCCATTTGCAGTAATCAATTCATGGTTTAAGGCACCTAAAGAATTTAAAAAAGAATTAGGTTGGAATATAGCAGATGAATGGTTTAATGCACCTAAAAAAAATATGCGTAAACCTGAAGAATTTAATGGTTATAATAAATGGAAAGAAGTTTGCTTTTTGTTTTTGAAATTGAAAAAAAAGTATCCAGATCAATTCTATCTTATTAATTATGACGATCTATTATCAAATCCGATTTCGGAAGTGAAACAGCTTTTTGATTTTTGTGATCTTGATTATTCAGAGCAAACAGATACATTTATAAAAGAATCAACATCGTTTCAGTCCAACGACCCTTATGCTGTTTTTAAACAGAAAAAAGATGATATGGGTTGGAAAAAAACATTGCCTAATTTTATTAAAGATGAAATTATGGCTGACGAAGAATTTAAGACTTTGAACAAAGAATTCAAATGGATATAAACGAGTTTAAGAAGACTTACGAGCATAAAAAGGTTGTTGAAAATGATAATCAAGTAACCCAGCAACCTGTAGTTTCAGTTTGTGTTCAAACTTACCAACATGTCAATTATATCAAACAGTGTTTAGATAGTATATTAACACAACAAACAAATTTTGAGTTCGAAATTTTATTAGGCGACGATGCTTCTATAGACGGGACTCGAAAGATTTGTAAAGCATACGCCGAGAGGTATCCAGATAAGATTAGATTGTTTCTTCACCATCGAGAAAACAACATTAAGATTGGAGGACAGCCTACAGGTCGTTTTAATTTTTTATATAACTTATATTCAGCCCAAGGGAAATACATCGCGCTTTGCGAAGGTGACGACTACTGGACCGATCCCTTAAAATTGCAAAAACAAGTGAATTTTTTGGAGGCGAATGAGGATTTTGTGGTGGCTTGTCATAATGCCAAAATTGTAGATCAAGACGGTGTATTAATACAAGAGAAAAAACTACCTGATCTTCATGATGATGAAATTTATTCTAAGACAGCTTTAAAGAAAGGCGCTTTTTTATTGACTTTATCTTTGGTATTTAGAAATTTAAATTTTTTTAAAAGCTATCCAGAAGGTATGTTTAAAGTCTTAAATGGTGATACATATTTAATAAGTTTACTAGGTAAACACGGTAAGGGCTATTATATGGATAATATACAACCTGCTGTTTATCGAGTTCATTCAGGTGGTATTTGGAGCATGAAAAAGAACAATTCTGTTTTCGTATGGCGTAATAGGTTGCAGCTGTTATATGCATTAAGAGAATTGCACAAAAACGAAACTAATTTAAGGGATTATTTTAATATTAAAATAACAAACACATATAGAATTTTAATAAGAAACTTAGAAAAACTAGAATTCCATGAGGTATTGAGTGTTAATAAAAACTACTTAAAAAGACATAATTTTTTTAAAGACACTTATCGAGCGAAAGAGTTTTTGAGAGAAAATTTTAAGTATTTAATATCAAAGTCTACAGTAATATTAAAATCATGAAGCATTAATAACCAAGACTTTGTTGTGTTTTTCTAAAATATCCTTTCACCTTAATTTATAATAAATAACGATTGGCATCCAATAACTGGTAACCGAGGACCGAAAACTGCTATACGCCGTATGCTTTAAGCTTATAGCCAACAACACAAGTACGTGAATACGAAAATTTGTGAATACACTAATAATCGAATCATGCTTCACGACTCACGGTTAACTGACAACAGAACACAGACTATGAATGTCCTTTCATTTTTTCCATTGATGAAAAAACGAAACAATCCCGAAGCTTCGGGACTAGACTAATTTTAGGAAATTTTTGCTTCGTTGCTCTACGCAAAATCCCTGCTGTCTTTTTCGCTACATGCTTATGACTACGTCAAGCACTTCCGCGAAAGCCACAGGTATTTCTTGAAATTAGTCATTTACTTTCATAATTCATTTCCGTTGAGTTGAGCTATGACAAACTTCTTAGCAGGGATAAGAGTAATTCAAAATTTATAATTCAGAATTTTAAATTTAAAGATTCGGCCTACTTTTCATGTTTATTCAAAAACAATAAAGATGCGCCGCAAGGGCTTGGGAGCAATGCGCTAGTGAAACGGTTCGCGTTGCGG
>CBFIGU010000184.1:0-3029 GCA_965662165.1 Psychroflexus sp. | reverse complement strand
AATGCAGAAGAAGCGATTGATTCACATCAACTAGAAGCTGGGATTTATCTTGTAAAAGTAGAAGGTGAAGAAATTAACTTCACTCAAAAACTCATTAAAAAGTAAAGCCATGAAAAAGAAAACATTCAATCTAAAAAAAGTTGTTTCGAGTTTAGTTGCTATTTTTTTAGCAAGTTTCCACGTTAATGCGCAAAGTTTAGAAGACGCTTTAGGTTTTACCGAAACTGTAAACGATGTGCCCGAAGCTCCAATCCATTTATTAATTCCAATTCTGCTCTTTGTAGGAACTTATTTAGGAATTAAAAAACTGAAATAATTTGCAATAAAACCTAAAAATTAAAACCAGTATCTCGATGATGCTGGTTTTTTTGGTTAGAATTTTTAACTAATTATGAAGGTTTTGAAAGTGTTTATAAACTGAAAAAATGATGAGTTTAATTACTCTTTTAAGTTTTCAATAAAAGTATTAATTGTTACTTCTTTCGGAATTGCTAATTTCTTTTTAAGTCGGTATTTATGCTGATTAACCGATTTAGGTGAAATATTTAGAAAATACGCAATTTGTTTTGTGGAATATTTTTGCCGAATTAAGGCGCAATATAAAATATCTTGTTCAGTTAAATTTGGATTAACCTGATTAAGTCTTTGCATAAAATTTGGCGATATAGCTTCAAAAACTTGTTTTAAACTGTTGTTATGGTTTTTAATAATTTGATCGGTTTGAAGCTTTTTAATTAAGTGGCTTGCATCGTTAACCTGCTCATCCTTTAAAGCCGAAAAAACTTCATTTAATAAATTAATACTCGATTGTTTTTCTAATTGAGCTGCTTCAACTTCACTCTGCTTTTTTAATAATTGCAATTGAAGCAATTCTTTTCTTTTCAACTCATTATCGTAAGCTAATTTTAGTATTTTTTCATCTTGCTCTTTTCGCAAAATGAGTTCTTCTTTTAATTTTTGCTCTGCTGTTAGTTTTTCATTTTGGGTTTCCTTTAAAAGCAATTTAGTTTGCAAAATTCGCTTTTGCTTGCGTTTATATAAATAGTAAAAAACAAGGCTAATTAAGGCAAAACAAATTAAAATACTTAAAAGTCTATTTTGGTAAGATTGCTTTTGGTTTAATAGGTTTAAATTGGCTAACTCTTGTTCTTTTTTGTAATTGCTTAAATAGAGTTTTACATTTTGTTGGGTTTGCCGTTCGTTAATTAAACTTCTTTCTTGTTCAAATCTATTTTGAAGTTGATTGTATTTTAATAAACTATCATTTTGGTTAGCATTACTGTAGTAATCTATTAAAACTCCAGAAATTAATAGTTGATTTTTTAATTCTTCATTAGCTAAGTAATTGGTCAATTTTTGAATTACTTGCTTGTGTGTGATTAATCTATTCTTTGACGCTTTTACCTTGCTTAAATTATGTTTTTGCATAATTTCATTTACAATAAGCCAACCAGGCGTAAAATGTACCTTTCGATTGTTGGCTTCAAAATAATCTAAAAAATTGAAAATATGTAGTAAAGCTAAATCAGGTTCTTTTTCTAAATAGAGTTCAGCTTTTAGTTTTTCAACAAAATGAAATCGAGAAATATTATTTCTTACCGAATAAATATCTTGTGCTTTTTCAAAATAGGTTAATGCTTCTTCTCTATTTTTAGTTAGCCTGTAAGTAGATAAACCTTTAAACTCATAGCCAACTCCAGCACCTATTGTATTTTCGAATGCTGGTAAAAAAGTATTTATGCATAGGTTGGCATAATATAAGGCATTTTCATAATCTTTAAGACTGTAATAGCGTGCACTTAAAAATTTATATACATGACCTTTACGCAGAATATTTTCTGGTGCGGGTAATTTTTTAGCCACTTCTGAAGCCTTCATTAAAAAGAAAATACTTTCATTAAAATTATTCGCGCTTTCAGCACATTTAGAGCTGTTAATTAAATAAAAAAAGGAATAAATATCTCCAGGTAGGTTAGTTATACTAACATTGACTTCATGAGTCAGGTAATTGCAAGCTTCATTAAATCCTATTCTATACAACAAGTAATTATACTTAATTACTGCAAAAGTGATATTGTTACTCTTTATCTTAAAATGTACCTTAGCTCGATCTAATACCCGATTTATAAA
This sequence comes from Psychroflexus sp., assembly GCA_965662165.1. Lineage (GTDB taxonomy): Bacteria > Bacteroidota > Bacteroidia > Flavobacteriales > Flavobacteriaceae > Psychroflexus. The sequence goes on along the minus strand of CBFIGU010000184.1, from coordinate 899 downwards.
GTCAAAAAAATCTGTACTATTTTTATTAATGTTGGCATTATGTGAATAATTGTAGAGTTCTTCTAATAACCGATTTACATCTTCTGAAGTTTTAAAATTGTTAAAGTACAAGTCCAAATAATAATCTTCCCTTTCTGTTTCGCAAAAAGCAGAAAGCAAGTATGGATTTATTAGTTCATTTTTTTCTACTGCAGACTTAGCTTGATATTCTTCAACAGAAATTATCGACGAACAATCAGGATAACTAAAGCCTTGTTTGCTACAGATTATAACCCAAAAAAACACAAGAAAAAGTCTTCTTTTCATACATCAAATATAGGCTTTTTTGAATGCTTGTGTAGTTTATAATTGAAGCATACGGGCTTTTTTGAGTGTTGTAGACCAATTGTAGACTGTTAAAAATAGTTGTTGAGTGGTTTTTAAATAGTTTTGGTGAAAAAATATTTAACCATGAGAAATTTCTTTTTTTTAATTCTTACTTTTTGTGCATTGATTATAAATGCACAGAATAATCCACCATCTATTGAAAGTCAACCAAGTTTAATTACATTAAATTCTATTCCACAAAGCTTAGATTTGAATGATTTTAATGTCACGACAGATGATGCAGATGGAGACAGCGTATCGCTAACATCTTCAGTAAGCCAATTTGACTGTAATAATATTGCCATATTACAAAACTCGGTACGCTATGGAAATGGTGCATCAAACACACTTGGTGCCGGAAATGTTCAAACCTTTAAGTCTCTTAGAAATGGGTTTTTAACGAAACTTGAAGTTGAGTTTCGCGGAAATACATCGGCTACAACTCAAGCCGTTATTGAAGTTTATCAAAATAATAATGCAGCTCCCAACTTAGCAACCGATGTAGAACTAATTGGTACAGTAACACTAAATAT
>CBFIGU010000183.1:0-3062 GCA_965662165.1 Psychroflexus sp. | reverse complement strand
TAGTGTAGAATACGAAGAGCCATCAACAGGAACGATGCAAGAGTTTAAAGCGAATTTTACACTGAAGAGATAGATAAGAATTTATAAGTACAAATAAGGCTAACAAATATATTTGTTAGCCTTATTTTTTTGAAAGTAAATAAAACTTCATTTAACATTAATTTTAATGAATTAAGCAAATGGATTTTGATGATTAATGTAATATTTGGGTGAACTTCATTACGAATGTGAAAAATCGTTAAACAAATCTTCTGTATTAGCTATTTGGCTTAATTGGCACAAGAATTGAATTATAAAAGAGTATAGTTATTATTTAGCTTATTAGCAGATAGTAAACTAAGAAAATTATTATAAATCTGAGCAGTTTGAATTGATATACTGACAAGCTGTCTTAAAAATAGAATATGTCTAGATCAAAAATATTTAGCCTTGACAATTTGTCTTCTCAAGCATTAGATGAAGATGCAGAATTAATCCCTTTAATGACGCCTGAAGATGAAGAAGCTATTAATAGAGAAAAGCTACCAGAAGAGTTGCCTATTTTATCGCTAAGAAATACAGTATTATTTCCAGGTGTAGTTATTCCAATAACTGCTGGAAGGGATAAATCTATCAAGTTAATTAACGATGCTAATAAAAATAGCAAAGTAATTGGCGTTGTATCTCAAAAGGAAGATGAAGATGAAGATCCTAATTTTGATGGTGTAAACAATATTGGCGTTGTAGCTAAAATTCTTCGTGTTTTAAAAATGCCTGATGGCAATACCACTGTAATCATTCAGGGTAAAAAACGTTTCAAACTTACTGGGCCAGTAGCAGAAGAGCCTTATTTAATTAGTAAAGTTGAAAGCTTTAATGAAATTAAACCTCCTGCTGAAGATACTGAGTTTCCAGCGATTTTAGATACAATAAAAGAATTGTCTTTAAAAATCATTAAAGAAAGTCCTAACATTCCTACTGAAGCTTCATTTGCAATAAAAAATATTGAAAGTTCTTCTTTTTTAGTCAATTTCATTTCTTCGAACATGAGTCTAGAAGTTGAACAAAAACAGGAATTGTTAGAAATTTCAGATTTAAAAATTAGAGCACTTACCACTTTAAAGCACATGAATTTAGAATATCAGAAGTTAGAACTTCGAAATGATATTCAAAATAAAGTTCATAGTGATATGAATCAGCAACAGCGTGAATATTTCCTTCAACAACAAATGAAAACCATTCAAGAAGAATTAGGTGGAGCTTCACATGAAGGAGAAATTGAAGAAATGCGTGCTCGAGCTAAAAAGAAAAAATGGAATAAGGAAGTAAAAACTCATTTTGATAAAGAAATTAGCAAACTTCAGCGAATGAATCCGCAAGTAGCTGAATTCTCTATACAACGCAATTACTTAGATTTATTCCTAGATTTACCTTGGAATGAGTTTAGTAAGGATAAATTTGATTTAAAACGTGCACAAAAAATTCTTGATCGAGACCATTACGGCTTAGAAGATGTAAAACGAAGAATAATTGAATATCTAGCTGTTTTAAAGCTAAGGAACGATATGAAATCTCCAATCTTATGTCTTTACGGTCCTCCAGGTGTTGGTAAAACATCCTTGGGGAAATCTATTGCCGAAGCGCTTGGTAGAGAATACGTTCGTGTTTCTTTAGGTGGCTTAAGAGATGAAGCTGAAATTAGGGGACATAGAAAAACGTATATTGGAGCTATGCCAGGAAGAATTATTCAGAGTTTAAAGAAAGCAGGAACAAGCAATCCAGTATTTGTTTTAGACGAAATTGATAAGATTGGTAACTCGCACCAAGGTGATCCTTCATCTGCTTTATTAGAAGTTTTAGATCCTGAGCAAAATTCTGAGTTTCACGATAATTTCTTAGAATTAGGTTACGATTTATCTAAAGTGATGTTTGTTGCCACTTCTAATAATTTAGGCACTATTCAACCTGCTCTTAGAGACCGAATGGAAATCATTAATGTTACAGGTTATACCATTGAAGAAAAAGTTGAAATTGCTAAAAGACATTTACTAGCTAAGCAAATTAAAGAACATGGATTGAAAAAAACTGATGTAAAACTGGGTAAACGAGAATTAGAAAAAATCATTGAAGGTTATACAAGAGAGTCTGGTGTTCGCGGCTTAGAAAAGCAGCTTGCAAAAGTAGTTAGAAATGTGGCGAAACATATTGCTATGGAAGAAGAGTATGATACTAAGATTTCAAAAAAAGCAATAGAAGATATTTTAGGTAGTCCTAAAGTTAATCTAAGTACTTATGAAAATAATGATGTTGCTGGTGTAGTTACAGGTCTGGCTTGGACAAGTGTTGGTGGTGATATCTTATTTATAGAATCAACTTTATCTAAAGGAAAAGGAAATTTAAACATTACTGGTAATTTAGGTAAAGTGATGAAAGAATCTGCTACTTTAGCAATGGAATACATCAAAGCTAATGCAGATGATTTTAATCTGGATACTGAACTGTTTTCTAAATATAATGTTCACATTCATGTTCCAGAAGGAGCAACTCCAAAAGATGGTCCGAGTGCGGGAATAACAATGCTTACTTCTTTAGTTTCTTTATTTACACAACGCAAAGTGAAAAAGAATTTAGCTATGACAGGAGAAATTACTTTACGTGGAAAAGTATTACCTGTCGGCGGAATTAAAGAGAAAATTTTAGCAGCAAAACGAGCTAAAATCAAAGAAATCATTTTATGTGAAGAAAATAGAAGAGATATTAATGAAATTAAGGAAGATTATTTAAAAGGCTTACAATTTCACTTTGTAACAGATATGTCTGAAGTACTTGAAATCGCTCTTTTAAAACAAAAAGTTGCGAAAGCAAAACAACTATAATTCAATAAAAAGTAATATGTTTGAAAACTGGATGTTTAAATTTACATCCAGTTTTTTATTTTAGTTTTATATTACCGCTAATCATACAAGACTTTATTTTGATGAGATTTAGGTTTGTTTTTCTTTTTTGTTGTATTACCCACTTTATCAATGCACAAATTGGCGGTCAAAACACATATCAATTTTTAAATCTTCCAGTAAGTCCAA
>CBFIGU010000182.1:0-3071 GCA_965662165.1 Psychroflexus sp. | reverse complement strand
TAAATCGGTTTCTCTTTCTAAGAATAAAACCGATGAGTTTATAGAAATAATGCAGAGTATCTAAAATTATTTTGTTGATTTTTATACTTAATTTTTTAGAAGTTAAAATTTAGGTTTCAGAAATTGAAACGAAATTAAGGCTTTAGTTGAAAGTAAATTTGATTTCAAATTAAATCCTTAATTATGAAATTTAAAATACTTTTACTTTCAACAGTTTTGTTTTTCGGCTTTCAGTTTGCAGAATCTCAAACTTGGGCTCCTTTAGGAAACACCCAATTCTCTAATGACGCTAGCTTTGTAGAAACCGAAGTTTCTCCAATAAACGGCAATTTGTACGTAGCTTATGTAGATGCTTCAGATCAAAATCACCTAAAGGTGATGCAATACGATGGCAACAATTGGGTTGCAGTTGGGTCAACCGTTTCTACGAGTGGAAATGTCTCATTTCCTGATATTAACTTCAACCTATTTACTAACGAACCTTGGGTAGCTTATCGAGAAGATATTTCTGGCACAGGTCAACTCATGGTAAAACGTTTTGATGGGACAAATTGGATTGAAGAAGGAAATAACATTGGTTATAACGGTAATGAACCTACAGAACGTATCCAAATCCATTTTGAAAATTTTGGAAATGGCGAAGCTTACGTAGCTGCAATTTATGAAGGAAGTTCTTCAAATAGTGTAGCTATCGTAACCAACAAAACAGGTTCTTGGACAACAGAACACGTTGCGGCAACGAGTAACGTAATTCCTTATGGCTTAGACTACGACTCTTGGGACAGAATTTTTTATGCAAGAATTTCTGGTAATACTAGTATTGCATATATAGATCAACCCAACGGGAGTTGGGCAAACACCTATTCTTCATTTCCTTCTATGGCAGATAGTAACGCAAAAGGTTTCGGTGCAACTTCAAATGGAGTAAACACAAACTTTAAACTCATTACTTTTCAGGATAGTGATAATTTGCTGTGGAGCAAATTTACAAATAGTTATAACCCGCTTGTATTAGCAGAACAAGCTGGACAGCAAATTATGTTTGAAACATTACAACTTGAGCGCCAACCTAATAGTTTAATTGATTATGTCAGTTTTATTAAGGCAAATGGTGAAGTTATCGTGGTCAAAAATGATGAAAGTTTAAGCTCGCCAACCAATCCTTTTGGTGGGATTAGTACTATTTATAGCGGCACCTTAAACATTGGTCCTGATGAGACTGTAGCTGACCTTACTGTTTCTAATACAGGTGAAGTCTTTATTACTTACAAAGACGGAAATAGTCTTACGACAAGAGAATACCTCCCTAACTTCCAACTTACAAGAATTTACGTAGATGCTAACGCAACTGGTGCAAATGATGGCAGTAGTTGGGCTGATGCATTCACTGATTTACAAACCGCTATAAACGCTGCAGGGAATACCATTGAAAAAGCAGTTTGGGTAGCACAAGGCACATACAATCCGGGTAGCAATCGTAGTGACTCTTTTGAAATTGATTTTAATTTAGTCGGAGATGACATTAAGCTTTATGGTGGTTTTGATGGTTCGGAAACAAATTTAACAGACAGAGATTGGCGGAATAACCCAACTATTTTAACCGGCGATGTTAATGGTAATGATGACGCTAATTTAACTTACACAAACACAACAAGAGCTGAAAATAACTATAACGTCGTGCGCGTTTTAGGTTCTGATAATGTTACAATTGATGGGTTTACTCTTACAGGTGGTCATGCCAACAATGCTTCTGGATCACCATCTCAAAACAGAGGTGGCGCTATATTTAAAGATGGTGTAGCCCTGAATTTTACGCTTGAAAATTGCATCATTGCTAACAATGTGAGCAACAGAGAAGGAAATGTAAACTTGCAAACTTTTAATGGTCAAACTTCCACCATAAAAGTTCAAAACAACATTTTTAGATATAATCTATCAAGATACGCAAGTGGCCTGGAAGTTTTAGGTTTACAACAATCAAACGTAGTTGCAAATATTTACGGTAACTTATTTTACGAGAATAGAGCTGAAGATATTGGAAGTGGCGCTTCTCTTTCTGGTAGTTCTATGGCTATTTTTTCTAACTCTTCAACCATAACAGCCAACCTTATCAACAACACTTTTGTTAATAATTATGACACTGGCACCTTAAATTCTTCTGTAGATAAAGGAACTGTTATTTTAAGAAGATTTGGGGTTTCAGGGCAGCCTACTCCTTCTTTAGACGCAAACGTCCACAACAATGTATTTTTCAATAACTACACCACCAACGGAAATGTATTAAATACAAATGATATTGGTTTGATGAATCAAACTTCTAATCTAATCAACAATTTAGATTTTTCACACAATTTAACGGCTAATGAATCAAGTTTAGCTGCAAGAGCTACTAATTTAACCACATCTAATAATTTAGATGTCAATCCTTCTTTTGCAGACGAACAGGCCGAAGATTTTAGCTTGGCTTCCAATTCTGCTGCGATAGATGCTGGAGACAATTCTGTTGTTCCTACAGAATTGACGGAAGATTTAGAAGGAAATAATAGAATTGAAAACACTACTGTTGATATTGGTGCTTATGAATTTTCTGGCTCAGTGGCAGATGTTACAGCTCCAACCGTTATTACGCAAGACATCACTGTTTCACTAGACGCAAATGGTAATGCTACAATCACACCAAGTGAAATTGATAATGGTTCTACTGATGATGTTACAGCCCAAAACGATTTAGTATTGAGTTTAGATATCTCAAATTTTGATTGTGATGATCTAGGTGTAGATCCTATTGTAACACTCACCGTAGAAGATGAAGCTGGAAATAGTGCTACAGCTACCGCAATTGTTACAGTACTAGACTTAATTGCACCAACTGTGGTTGGACAGGATATTACCATCGCCATAGATGAATTTGGTGTTGCAACAGTTGATCCTAATGAAATAGATACTGGTTCTACTGATAACTGTGGCATAAATTTAATTGATACTTATGATAATATTTTTGACTGCTCGCAACTAGGGGTTAATCAAGCTACATTATTGGTTAACGATTTTAGTAATAACGTAAATGCATT
>CBFIGU010000181.1:0-3075 GCA_965662165.1 Psychroflexus sp. | reverse complement strand
TTCCTGATGCCGAAAAAGAATTTGATCGAACCGTAAAGTATGTCTATGATACCATTGAAGATTACAAGCAAATGGATCGGAATGCGGCTAAATTTGAAAAGCATGATGGCGTTTATGCACACATTCGCCGTGGACCTTTAGGTGTAGTGTTGTGTTTAGGACCTTACAATTACCCATTAAATGAAACTTTTGCTTTACTAATTCCTGCATTAATGATGGGAAATACTGCCATCTTTAAACCCGCTAAATTTGGTGTATTATTAATTACTCCTTTATTAGAAGCTTTTCAAGAGAGTTTTCCGAATGGAGTAGTCAATATTGTTTTTGGAAGAGGTCGCGTTTTAGCAAGTCCAGTTATGCAAACTGGAAAAGTAGATGTGTTGGCTTTAATTGGAAATAGTAAATCTGCCAATGCTTTAATAGATCAGCATCCTAAAAGTAATAGACTACGATTAATCTTAGGTTTAGAAGCTAAAAATCCTGCTATTGTATTACCTCATTCTGATTTAGACCTTGCGGTTAAAGAATGTATTTCAGGGAGTTTATCTTTTAATGGTCAACGTTGTACAGCGCTTAAAATTATTTATGTGCATGAAGATATTAAGGATGAATTTATGAAGCGATTTACCACTGCTGTAGATGCGTTAAAATTTGGAAATCCTTGGGATGAAAAAACTTTTCTCACACCCCTACCCGAACCCGATAAACCAGCATACATACAAGAATTAATTGATGATGCCACGGCAAAAGGAGCAAAAGTCCTTAATAAAAAAGGTGGAAAACATTTTGATAATTACATTTGGCCAGCAGTAATGTATCCCGTAACTAAAGATATGCGAGTTTACCAGGAAGAACAATTTGGCCCCATTATTCCTGTGATTTCATTTACTGATATTAACAAACCCTTAGATGATATGGCCGACTCTAATTATGGACAACAAGTAAGCTTATTTGGAAAAGATGTTGAAGTACTTTCTCCTTTAATTGATACTTTAGTGAATTTAGTTTGTCGTGTAAATTTAAACAGTTCTTGTCAACGTGGACCCGATGTATATCCATTCACAGGAAGAAAAGATTCTGCTAAAGCAACTTTGAGTGTTCATGATGCATTGCGCTCTTTCTCAATTAGAACATTTGTTGCTTCTAAAGATAATCCTGAGAATTTAAAAATCTTAGAAGATTTGCTAGAACACAAACAATCGAGCTTTATTAGTACAGATTATATATTGTAAGAAATTAGATTGCTTAGTAGTTAGATATAAGAGTTAAGACTTTAATATAACTAGATTAAGGTGAATTTTCTTAGGAATTATAATTTAAAATTTACCCACAAATCGCCAAGGAAGTAAAGCGTCTTCTTCAGCATAATCTATGCCTATTCGTGGTGTGGATTCTATACTTTTGGATTGCTTGTTTTGGTTTTCTAACCAAATGCTTTGATTGCAAACAGAGGTTTCGTTATGAGTTTTTGAAATCCCAAAAGCTTTGGTAAAATTACCGGGACCTACGCTTAAATTAGGACTCGGTTTTTTCATATTTCTTCTTTTAAGCATGACTTCAAGTCCTTCAATAGGAATCACTCCACGAATCAACACGGCATCAGCAATTCCTTTTTGGTTACAAACTATATTAAATAAATGATGTATCCCGTAACATAAATACACATAGGCTATTCCTCCAGGTTCGTACATTACTTTTGTACGTTTGGTAAAACGCCCTAAATGCGCATGGCAGGCTTTATCGCCAACACCAGCGTAAGCTTCAGTTTCAGAGATAATTCCGCTGCAAAGTTTTTGATCAATATGCGTGTAAATTACTTTTCCTATTAAATCTTTTGCTAGATGAACTACGTCAGTTTGCTGAAAATAAGTTTGAGTAAGTTTCAATATTAATTACTTTTTCTTTGGTTCTCTATTATGTTCTTTTAATTGTTGCATAAGCATCCATTCTAACTGACCATTGGTACTGCGAAACTCATCTGCAGCCCATTTTTCAATAGCTTTCATCATATCTTCATTAACTCGTAGGGCGAATGCTTTCTTTTTGGGCATAAATTATTGTTTTACAAATTTTGAAATTTCAGTGACTAATTGTTGTGCGATTGGGAAATCTGAAGAATTGTAGGATTTTAAATTATTTTCGTCTTTTGTAATCGATTTTAAAACATGATTCATTTTAGATAATATAACCAACTCTGAATTTGAACTTACTTGATGCAAAGCCTTTGCATCTTCAATGGGTACTTGAAGATCTTTTTCTCCGCCGATAATTAGAATTGGTAAATCCAGTTTAACTATTTCTTCTACCGGACTGTACATCATCCAAGATTTGAAAAAAGGCTGATTTTGGGGATTAAATAATGAAAATAGCATAGGATTCACTTTTTCAATTTTTCCTGTTTCTTTAAGTTCTTCAAAATGTGAAGCGGCTATCCCTGCTACAGAATCTCCGTTTTGTTTTCTAAGTTGAGCTATAATTGTCTTATCTATGCTAGATGCTGGACCTGCTATAGAAATATACTTATCTACATGTTCTGAAACAGCTAACATAGCCACCAAACTTCCTTGGCTATGACCAATTAAAGTAATACTCGAAAAACGATCATCATTTTTAAAATGTTTTATGGCAATTTTAGCATCTTCAACAAAATCGGTGAAGGTAACGCCCTGCATTAAAAACTTCATATTTTCTGGCGTTGCCGTACGTTTATCATACCGATAAAAAGCAATTTCATTTTGGGTTAAAGCTTCAGAAAGTTGCTGTATATAGTTCGCTTTCACAGCTCCTGCTTGATTTCCGTTTCGATCTACATTTCCAGAACCATGTACGAAAATTACCAAAGCTTGTTTGTCAAGGTTTTTTTGATAAGACAAAGTTCCTGGTAACAAAATACTATCGTTCTTTAACTCAAGCTCTTCCGTTGTAATTTCAGTCTGAGCCCATAATGTTGCAGCATTCAACACCATTAAAATGAACATGAATTTAAATCTAATTTTCATGATTTTCAGTTTTTATCTTTGATGAATAATTGAAAAGAACTTGTTTTGCTTGCTCTTCTTGATTAGTGCCAATTAA
>CBFIGU010000180.1:0-3114 GCA_965662165.1 Psychroflexus sp. | reverse complement strand
TGCTAAATTCTACTTCAACAATATTTACCATGGATATTTATAAGCCATACATTAACCAAAATGCGAATGACAAAACCACGGTTAATGTAGGTAGATTATCTGCTGCAGGAGCTTTATTAATCAGTTGTATTGTAGCTCCACTTTTGGGAGGAATAGACCAAGCATTTCAATTTATCCAAGAATACACAGGTGTTGTAAGTCCAGGAATATTGGCTGTTTTTTTACTCGGCTTATTTTGGAAAAAAACAACCAACAAGGCAGCCATTGTTGGAGTTTTGAGTTCTATCCCAATTGCAATGTATTTTAAAGTTGCACCTAAAGAATGGTCGTCTCATCCTGTTTTTGTGAACGTTCCTTTTTTAGACCAAATGGGATATACCTTGGTTTTAACCATGCTGATTATTGCAGTTTACAGTATTATTCAGCATAAAGGAAAAGATGATGCTAATGGAATACCAATTACCAAAGAGCTGTTTAAAACTTCACCACTTTTTAATATTGGAGCCTTTGCAATCATGATCATTTTAGTCGTGTTGTATGCTATGTTTTGGTCGTAAATACTACTTAAACTTGAATCTAAACGTATTTAGTTATGAAAGAGAAATTAATTCAACTAGTTAAAAATAAATTTTTAGAAAATTTTGGAGCTTCAACCTTAGTGGTTTTTTCTCCAGGAAGAATCAATTTAATTGGAGAGCATACCGATTATAATGATGGTTATACATTTCCTGCAGCCATAGATAAAGGAATTGCCCTAGCCATAGCAAAAACAGAAGATGAAAATTCTACCGCTTTTGCTATTGATAAAGATGAGCATTATACTTTTTCTCTAGATGAAGTAAAACGAATTGAAAAAGGAGGTTGGCGCAACTATATTCTAGGTGTTATAGGTGAAATAAAAAAATTAGGAATAGAAATAGGGAATTTCAATTTAGCTTTCTCAGGAAACATTCCAGGTGGGGCAGGCATGTCTTCTTCTGCAGCCTTAGAGAATAGTGTTGCCTTTGCATTAAATGAATTATTTGAGTTAAACCTTACTAAAAAACAAATGATTCTAGTTTCACAAAAAGCAGAACACAATTATGCAAAAGTAAACTGTGGAATTATGGATCAATATGCAAGTATGTTTGGCGAAGAAGATAGCGCTTTGCTAATGGATTGTAGAAGCATAACTTCTGAAGCCTTTAAAATTGACTTTAAAGATTATCAACTACTCCTAATCAATACCAATGTAAAACACGATTTATCTGAAAGCGCTTATAACGACAGAAGAATGGTTTGCGAGCGGGTTTCTGAAATGCTAAAAGTGAAAGCTCTGCGCGACGCTAACATCCAAGGCTTAAATCGAATAAAAGATCAACTAAAAGCAGAAGATTATCAAAAAGCCCTGTATGTTATTCAAGAAAATATGCGCGTACGTGCATTTATGACTGCTATAGAAAACAAAGATTTAAAAACCATTGGAGAGTTGCTGTATCAATCTCACGAAGGTTTAAGCACACAATATAAAGTAAGCTGTGCTGAACTTGACTTTTTAGTAGATTTTGCTAAAAACTCAAATGCCGTACTCGGCGCTAGAATGATGGGTGGCGGTTTTGGTGGCTGTACCATAAATTTAGTACAGCAAGATCAATTAGAAGATTTCGAAAAAAATGTGAGCAAAGCGTTTAAAGAAAAATTTGACAAAGATTGCTCTATCTATGAAGTTAAACTAGATCAAGGAACTCATTTAGTTGAATAAAACAAGAAAAATTATGAATACAGATTTACAAGATTATTCACACAGAAGATTTAATATTTTAACAGGAGAATGGGTTTTAGTTTCACCACACCGTACAAAACGACCATGGCAAGGTAAACAAGAAGATGTAGCCAACGAGGTTCGTCCTGCACATGATCCAGATTGTTATTTATGTGCTGGAAACACTAGAATTAACGGCGAAAAAAACCCAGATTATAAAGATGTTTTTGTGTTTACTAACGACTTTGCTGCCCTTCAAACCGATACTAAAAACTTTCACATTAATGAAGGTTTATTACATGCAGAAAGTGAGAGTGGGATTTGCAAAGTAATTTGCTTTAGTCCAGATCACTCCAAAAGCTTACCCGATATGGCTATAGAAGATGTAGCCAAAGTAGTGAAAGCTTGGCAAGATGAATACCAAAGCTTAGGAGCTATGGAAAATATTAATTATGTTCAAATTTTTGAAAATAAAGGAGCTGTAATGGGTTGTAGCAACCCACATCCACACGGACAAATTTGGAGTCAGTCTACCATTCCAAATGAAGCAGCTAAAAAGCACCATCGTCAAGCTGAATACTATCAAAAAAACAAGCGTAGTTTATTAGGCGATTATTTGCAGCAAGAATTAGCCTTGCAAGAACGCATAATTTATGAAAATGAAGACTTTGTGGTGCTTACTCCATTTTGGGCTGTTTGGCCTTTTGAAGTGATGATTGCTCCTAAAAAACATTACCAAAGTATTTTAAACCTTACAGAGAAAGAGTCTGTTGCTTATGCTGAAGCCATCTCGGTTCTTACCAAAGCCTATGATAGACTGTTTAATTGTTCGTTCCCTTATTCAGCAGGAATACATCAGGCGCCAACTAATGGTGAAGCAAATGAACACTGGCATTGGCATATGAGTTTTTATCCACCACTTTTACGTAGTGCAACCGTGAAAAAATTTATGGTAGGTTACGAAATGTTTGGAACACCGCAACGCGATATTACAGCAGAGCAAGCGGTAAATCGCTTAAAAAGTTTAATAAAATAATAATTGTAATCATGAAAAAATTAAATGTAACCCGTTTCCTATTTGTTGCTGTTTTGGTAATTGTATGTACCAACAGCTATGGCCAAACATCACTAGAAGACGCTTTAGGATTTACAGAAACAGTAAATGATGTTCCAGAAGCTCCTATTCATTTTTTAGTAAGTTTATTTTTAGCAGTTGGCGCATTTTTAGGAATTAGAAAAATAAAGTCTTAAATACTAAAGGTATTTCTCTTGCAGTACAAAGTTTATTACTTCGTAACTTACTGTTTAATAAACTTTTTACTCTGTTTATTGTTTATTCTCAGTATGTAAATTCCTTTTTCTAAATTCGAAAT
>CBFIGU010000179.1:0-3192 GCA_965662165.1 Psychroflexus sp. | reverse complement strand
CTAAAATACTTATAGAGCTAAATCTGTCGTCATCATGAAATTTATGGATAGCTGTTTTTGCATCTTCAACTAAATCCTGAAAGACAAACGACTTTAAAATCAATGGCATGTTAGAAGTCGTAACATTTCTTTTATCATAGCTATAAAAGGCGATGCCTTTAGTATTCAAACTATCTCTTAAGCCTTTGATATAATTTGCATTTACACCCAAACTTTTTTGATTACCATCTCTATCTGGATTACCAGATCCCTGGATGAATATGACCAATGGCTGTTGTTGATCTGTTGGATTATAAGTTAGTGTTCCTGGTAGTTTTATGCTGTCATTCTCTAATTGCAGCTCTTCTTCCTTAATATCATAGTTTTGGGAAAATACAGGAGCGGTTAGAAGAAATATACCAATTAAAATTGAAGTAAATCCTTTATTCATGATGATTAAATTTTGATGAGTAATGATTCAAGACTTCTTTTGCCCGATGTTCTAATTTTGTACCAATCAGTACTTTCTTTCCATTTTCTAATTCCAATTGAATACCAATATTTCCAGAAACATTAATGGCTACTCCTTTAGATTTTTTCCAAAAAAAGCCACCTTTTAATCCCCAACCGCCATATTCAGTAATGGCATCATAATTCCGCACATAAGCAGTTTTAATTTCATTCCAAGCAATGCTTCTCAATTTTAAATGAAACGGAAAAAATTGATAATGAATACCTTCTTGATCTATTCGGGTAGTTAATTTGAATAAAAATATCACCGCTGATACCAACATGGTAATACTAATGGTAACAAAAATATTAGATAAATCTTGTTCTTCCTTGTTTTTCAAATAATTCATAAAAATGATGAGCACAGGAATTAAACCACTAATCACTAGCAGGATAACAACCCATGTTTGTGTAAAGCGTTGCTCTTCTTTAAAGACTTTCATCTTTATCTGTTTTTATCTCGTTCAAAAACGATTCTCATGGTGTTTTCTGCAATATCTCTCACCACCCAGCCTTCTCTTGCGTATTGATTTAAAGTGTCTTCTAAACGTTGATTATTATTAGAAAAGCTCATCTTCCAACTCACTACTTTATATTCTTTCATAAGCTAATTTTTAATGGTTTAAAGTTCCTGCATTAACTACTGGAGATGCTTCGCGATCTCCACAAAGTACGACCATTAAATTACTTACCATGGCTGCTTTACGTTCTTCGTCTAAATCTACAACTCCTTTTTGATTAAGCTGCTCAATGGCCATTTCTACCATGCTTACAGCACCTTCTACAATTTTATGTCGAGCTGCTACAATAGCGGTTGCTTGCTGTCTTTTCAACATGGCATTGGCTATTTCTTGTGCATAAGCTAAGTATCCAATTCTTGCTTCTAATACTTCAATCCCAGCTGTAGATAAACGTTCGTCTATTTCTTTTTCTAAGGCTTCACTTACTTCGTTTACACTCGATCTTAAAGTAATTTCTTCATCATGACCTTCGTCTGCAAAATTATCATAAGGATACATGCTGGCAAGTTTTCTTACCGCTGCATCAGTTTGTACACGAACAAAATTTTCGTAATTATCTACATCAAAAGCTGCTTTGTAGGTGTTTTTTACTCGCCACACCAAAATGGTACTAATCATTACTGGGTTACCTAGTTTGTCGTTTACTTTTAAACGTTCACTATCAAAATTACTGGCTCTTAGCGAGATTTTCTTTTTGGTATAAAACGGATTTACCCAATAAAATCCATTTTTCTTTACGGTACCTACATATTCCCCAAAAAGCAATAATACTCTAGAGCCATTTGGCTGAACCATAATGAAACCTAGAGCGAGTATTAATGAAATTAATATACTTACTATTGGCCAAGGACTTCTAAACATAAAAATTACTACAACACTTCCTACTAATATTAGGAAAAACACAAATAACATTAAATAGCCGTTGGCAGGAACAATTGTTTTTTCTTCTTTCATGATTTAAGGTTTAAGTTAATTTAATATGATATTATATTGATATTGTAAATATACTATATTTTTTGAATTAAACAAATAATCTATTACCTCACAGTATTTAAAAAACAAAAATGAAGTAAAACGAATACGATAATAACACAGAAACTATTGTATTAGAATCATTGATGTCCGAAATAAGATTAAAAATCGCTTCGCTGAAAGAATTTATAACAAAGACTTGAATGTAACTGATTGAAAAAGAAAATTAATCGCATTCAATTTTTGTAAACCATTTGTAAAATATGAAATGAATGCAGTTAATAAGAAATTTACTTCGGAATCATGGCTTTTAAATCTTCCAAGGTATTGGCATCTTCAATTTTTTTGTCAGTTCGCCAGCGCGAAATTCTAGGGAAACGGGTTGCTACTCCACTTTTGTGTCGTTTGGATTCGGCGATGCCTTCAAAAGCAATTTCAAATACATGAAAAGCTTCTACACTTCTAACGGGACCAAAACGGTCTAAGGTGTGTTTTTTAATCCAAGCATCTAGCTGCTTAAATTCTTTATCGGTTAAACCGGAATAGGCTTTAGCAAAGGTAACCAGCTCTTTTTGTTCTTCATCCCAGAGCCCAAAAGTATAATCGGTAAACAAATTACTTCTTCTACCATGGCCACGCATAGCGTAAGTTAAAACTGCATCGATGCTAAAAGGGTCTGATTTCCATTTCCACCAATCGCCTTTTTTTCTGCCTACGCCGTAGGTAGAATCTTTGTGTTTAATCATCAAACCTTCCGATTTAATTTCTCTAGCGTTTTCACGTTCTATAGCCATTTCTTCCCAAGATGAAAACTTCATGATTTCTGAAAGATGAAACACAAAAATTTCATCTTTGAGATCGGCATGCAACTGGTCTAAAATTTTTCTTCTTTCTGAAAAGGTTTTTTTTCGTAGATCTTTTCCTTCAAACTCGAGAATATCGTAAGCTTTTAAAATGACTGGTGTTTTTTCAAGTAGTTTTTTGGAAACGGTCTTTCTGCCAATGCGGGTTTGCAGGTCTTTAAAACTACCAATATCATTATTCGGATAAGCTAGAATTTCAGCATCTAAAACCGTTCCGTTAGGAAGTTTACCTATAAAATCTTCAAACTCGGGATATTTATCGGTCACCAACTCTTCTCCTCGACTCCAAACAAACAATTGGTCTTTACGAATAATAACTTGACTACGGATTCCATCCCATTTGTGTT
>CBFIGU010000178.1:0-3206 GCA_965662165.1 Psychroflexus sp. | reverse complement strand
GAACTGGAGCTAACTCTTTAAGGGTAAGTTGGGTTGCTCCTTCTTTAGCTTTAACTACTTCATTTTTGAAATTGATATGCGAAGAAGCTTCGGGACTAGCTACAAATCGGGTACCAATTTGAACCGCATCTGCACCAAGAATCATGGCTGCTAACATCGCTTTACCCGTTGCAATTCCCCCAGCAGCAATTAACGGAATTTCAATTTCTTTGGCTACCATGGGAATTAAAGTTAAGGTGGTGGTCTCTTCTCTTCCGTTATGTCCGCCCGCTTCAAAACCTTCAGCTACCACAGCATCAACTCCTGCTTGTTGGGCTTTTAAAGCAAATTTTACACTGCTCACCACATGAACTACTTTTGTTCCATTTTCTTTTAAAATAGGTGTCCAGGTTTTTGGATTACCAGCAGAAGTAAAAACAATGGGCACTTTTTCTTCTATAATGATTTCCATGATTTTTTCTAAATCTGGATATAACATAGGCACATTAACGGCAAATGGTTTTGACGTGGCGCTTTTACATTTTTGAATATGTTCTCTTAAAATTTCTGGATACATAGAACCAGCGCCTATAATTCCTAAGCCGCCTTCATTACTAACAGCAGAAGCTAATTTCCAGCCACTTGCCCAAATCATACCCGCTTGAATAAGTGGATATTGAATATTAAAAAGTGAGGTGATTTTATTCTTTTTATTCATATTTTGCTAATTAAGAGATTACGCCCGACCCGAGCAATTCATCGTTTTCATACCAAGCTACAAATTGACCTTCGGCAATGGCGTATTGTTCATTTTCAAAAATAATAAATAAGCCTTCTTTTTCTCGAAACAATGTTGCTTTCTCCAAAGGTTGGCGATAACGAATCCTAGCCATTACTTCTAAACTTTCACCCACTTGTAAAGTTAAGTCTTCTCTTAGCCAATGTATTTCGTGTGGTTTTACTAGTAAACCTTTTCGGCGTAAACCAGGATGATTTTTACCTTGGCCGGTGTAAATTACATTTTCTTCAACATCGGTATCTAGCACAAATAAAGGTTCTTTAGTGCCGCCAACCGCAAGACCTTTTCGCTGTCCTTTGGTAAAAAAATGAGCTCCATCGTGATGACCAACTCGCTTACCATCTTCTACTGTGTATTGATGTTTATAAGTTGCTTCTAGTAATTCATTTTGAAAAGACTTATCTTGGTGGTAAAGCTCAGCATCTGCAGAAATCTCAATAATTTCTCCTTTTTTAGGTTTCAACTGTTGTTGAAGGAAATCGGGTAAACGAACTTTACCTATAAAACATAGTCCCTGTGAATCTTTTTTATCAGCTGTTACTAAACCTTGTTCAGCAGCAATCCTTCGCACTTCAGATTTTTGAAGCTCACCAATCGGAAAAATAATTTTAGCCAATTGTTCCTGAGAAATTTGACATAAAAAATAAGATTGATCTTTGTTTTGATCTTTTCCCGCAAGCAGTTGGTGAATTTCCTTTCCGTCTTTGGTGAAACTGGTCTTTCTACAATAGTGCCCTGTTGCCACATAGTCTGCACCAAGCGATTCGGCTATTTTTAAAAATACATCAAACTTAATTTCACGATTACACAACACATCTGGATTGGGCGTTCTGCCTTCTTCGTATTCCTTAAACATGTAATCTACAATTCGCTCTTTATATTCTGCACTTAAATCTACCGTTTGAAACGGAATTCCAAGTTTTTCAGCTACTAGCATAGCATCGTTACTGTCATCTAGCCAAGGACATTCGTCACTTATGGTTACACTGTCGTCGTGCCAATTTTTCATAAACAAGCCAATTACTTCATAACCCATTTTCTTGCATAAGTATGCGGTCACGCTCGAATCTACTCCACCACTTAATCCTACTACAACTCTTTTCATTTACTGCATTTAAAGATGGCAAAAATAAGAAATATACTTACGATAAAATGGGAATAACATTGAAGTTACCAATAGCATCATTTAAAATACTAAACCTAGTTTAAGCTTGTAATTGAAGTTCAACTAGGTTTCGGTAACGACCATTTGTGTTTTTAATTAACTCTTTGTGACTTCCCTTTTCAACCAGATTTCCGTCTTCTAATACTAAAATCTGATTTGCATTTTGAATAGTAGATAAACGGTGTGCAATTACAAATGAAGTTCTTCCTTTCATTAAAGATTGTAAAGCTTCCTGCACTAAGTTTTCAGACTCTGCATCAAGTGCACTCGTGGCTTCATCTAAAATTAAAATACTTGGGTCTTTTAAAATAGCTCTTGCTATGGCAATTCGTTGTCGTTGCCCTCCAGATAGTTGAATTCCACGTTCTCCTACAATGGTTTGGTATTGATCTGGAAAAGCTTCAATAAATTGATGTGCATTAGCCTTTTTTGCCGCTGCTTTAACTTCATCTAAAGAAGCTTCAAATTTACCATATTGAATGTTTTCTAAAATGCTTCCGCCAAATAAGAAAACTTCTTGTTGTACGTAAGCCATTTCGTTACGAATACTATACAAATCCATAGATGAACATGATTTTCCATCAATAAGAATTTCACCTTGCGTAGGTTTGTAAAATTGTAAAAGTAATGAAGCAATAGTAGATTTTCCAGCACCGCTAGGACCAACAATAGCAACAGTTTCTCCTGCTTTTACTTCAAAATTCAAATTTTTTAAAACCTGAATTTCTGACCGAGATGGATAGTGAAAGTCGATATTTTTAAACTGAATATTTCCCTTTAATCGATTAGAAAATTTACTTTCTGAATTAGTATCTAAAGGTTCAGCAACCTCTTCAATAATATCAAAAACACGCTCGGTTGCGCCTACTGCTTTTTGAATTTGAGCATACTGAATAGGCAGACCACCAATAGAAGCACCTACAAAAATAGTATACAAAATGAAAGTGATGAGTTGCGATTGCGTTAACAAATCTTGACTCTGTAGTTTAACTGCATACCACACCAAAAGTACAATTGCCCCAAAAATACAGAAGATAATGAAAGATGAAAAAGCACCTCGAGCCAATCCCCCCTTTATGGCAATTTGTTTGATGCTACTTACTGCTTTATTATAGCGAAGCATCTCAAAAAGCTCGTTGGTAAAGGCTTTTACATTGGCAATACCTTGCAAACTTTCTGATGCAATGGAGTTGGATTCTGCTACTTCATCTTGCGCATCTTTAGCTAATTTCCGAATGTATTTGCCAAAGAAAACCGCTACAA
>CBFIGU010000177.1:0-3289 GCA_965662165.1 Psychroflexus sp. | reverse complement strand
CAACTTTAATTTCTTTGATATATAAATTAGCCTGCTCAACATCTTCGCCTTCATTTTTGCTTTGCCAGTTAGCAATAGCAGAAAGCAAAAGCTTCTCTACACGCTTTGATGCTTCTTTAGTACTGAATCGAAGAATCTGCAATGCTATTGCAACTTCTTTGCCACGCACTAAGTCTGCAACTAAACGCATTTTTCTTGGTGAAGTTGGACAGTTATTTAATTTAGCAAAAGCAACATCTTGCTTCGCTTCTTTTAATTGTTCTGCTCTATTTCTTTTACGTACACCCATTGTCCTTATTTTTTACCTTTATTTTTAGCACCTTGATGCCCTCTAAAAGAACGAGTTGGTGAAAATTCTCCCAATTTGTGCCCTACCATATTTTCAGTAACAAATACAGGAACAAATTGTTTTCCGTTATGAACTCCTATTGTTTGACCAACAAAATCTGGAGTAATCATTGAAGCTCTAGACCAAGTCTTAATAACAGACTTTTTACCAGACTCAACATTTTGAGCTACTTTTCGCTCTAATTTATAATGAACAAAAGGTCCTTTTTTTAATGAACGTGCCATAGCTTATTTCTTTTTACGTTCTACAATATGTTTATTACTCGACTTTTTCTTAGCTCTAGTTTTGAATCCTTTTGCAGGTATTCCATTTCTAGATCTAGGATGACCACCAGAAGCACGGCCTTCTCCACCACCCATTGGGTGATCAACAGGGTTCATAACTACAGGTCTAGTTCTTGGCCTTCTACCTAACCATCTACTTCTACCCGCTTTACCAGACACTAATAATTGATGATCACTGTTAGAAACAGCACCAATAGTAGCAAAACAAGAAGATAAAACCATTCTAGTTTCACCTGAAGGCAACTTAATAGTAGCATACTTACCTTCTTTAGCCATAAGTTGAGCAAACGTACCTGCAGATCTAGCCATAACAGCTCCCTGCGTAGGACGTAATTCAACACATGAAATAATAGTACCAAATGGTATTTTGGATAACGGCATAGCATTACCTATTTCAGTGCTAGCGTTTTCTAAAGAAGAAACTAATTTATCTCCAACCTTTAAACCAGTAGGAGCAATTATATAACGCTTTTCGCCATCATCATAACGCAAAAGTGCGATAAAAGCAGTTCTGTTAGGATCATACTCTATACTAAGTACTTCAGCCTGCACATCATGCTTATCACGCTTAAAGTCAATGACTCTATATTTTCTTTTGTGACCACCACCCTTATAGCGCATGGTCATTTTTCCTTGATTATTTCTACCACCAGACTTCTTAATCGGAGCAAGCAATGACTTCTCCGGCTTATCAGTTGTAATGGCGTCGAAACCATTTACAACTCTAAAACGCTGCCCAGGAGTGATAGGTTTTAATTTTCTAACCGACATTTTTTAATTGTTAAAGATTACTATATAAATCTATTACATCTCCATCCGTCACTTTTACAATAGCTTTCTTGGTAAACTTCTTTCTACCAGAAATAACACCTGTTTTAGTGAAACGGCTCTTCACCTTCGGATATACATTCATTGTTCTAACAGAATCTACTGTTACCCCGTAAGCAGCTTCTACTGCTTCCTTAATTTGGATTTTATTAGCCTTTACATCAACTTCAAACCAATACGTGTTTTTTAATTCACTATCAGCAGTTGCTTTTTCTGTAATTATAGGCTTTTGCAATACGCTCATAACGTTTATTTCGTGAAATTAGACTCTAAACCCTTCAAAGCTGACTCAGAAAAAACAACTGTGTTAGAATTCATAATTCTATAAGTGTTTAATTCTGAATTAGTTACAACATTGGATTTCTCCAAATTACGGGACGACAAATATACATTTTTATTTAATTCTGCCAATACAAAGGTTGATTTTTTATTGTTAAGCTCTAGATTATGAAGAACTTGTTTAAAATCTTTTGTTTTTGGCGAATCGAAACTAAAATCTTCAACAACTAAAATTTCTTTTTGCTGAACTTTTTTTGAAAGTGCAGATAAACGTGCAAGACGTTTTAATTTTTTGTTTAATTTGAAGTGATAGTCTCTAGGTCTAGGTCCGAATACACGGCCACCACCCCTAAATACTGGAGATTTAATACTACCAGCACGGGCTGTTCCTGTACCTTTTTGCTTCTTAATCTTACGTGTACTACCAACAATGTCTGCTCTTTCTTTAGCTGCGTGCGTACCTTGTCTTTTATTAGCAAGGTGTTGCTTGACATCTAAATAAATAGCATGATTGTTAGGTTCTACTCCAAAAACAGTTTCAGGAAGTTCTACTTCTCTGCCTGTTTCTTTTCCTTTAATATCTAATACTGCTAGCTTCATTACTTCTCGATAGTTACATAAGCATTTTTGTGACCAGGAACACAACCTTTTACAACTAAAAGATTTTTTTCTGGCACCACTTTAAATACTCTAAGGTTTTGTACTTTAACTTTTTCGTTCCCCATTTGGCCTGCCATACGCATACCCTTGAAAACTCTTGAAGGATCTGATGCTGCACCAATAGAACCTGGAGCTCTTAAACGGTTATGCTGACCGTGAGTAGCTTGACCCACACCACCAAAACCGTGTCTTTTAACAACACCTTGGAATCCTTTACCTTTAGATGTTCCTACAACATCTACAAATTCTCCTTCTTTAAATAAATCTACAGTGATAGCATCACCAAGATTGTACTCCGCATCAAAACCTTTGAATTCAACAACTTTTCTCTTAACAGAAGTGCCCGCTTTTTTGAAGTGGCCTTGAGCCGCTAGCGTAGCATTTTTGTCTGATTTGTCATCGAAACCAAGTTGTATAGCATTATAACCATCAACTTCTTCGGTTCTGACTTGGGTAACTACACATGGACCAACTTCTAAAACAGTACACGGTATATTTTTGCCGCTCTCGTCGAAAATGCTGGTCATGCCTATTTTTTTTCCTATTAACCCAGACATAATTTAATTATTAATTATTAATAAATTGAAAAAACAGGGCTTTGGTTAAGCCCTGTTATATTGTATTTGTTATTACTTAAACTTTAATCTCTACTTCAACACCACTTGGTAATTCAAGCTTCATCAACGCATCAATTGTTTTTGAAGATGAACTATAAATATCTAAAAGACGTTTAAAAGAGTTCAATTCAAATTGCTCGCGCGATTTTTTATTAACGTGAGGTGAACGTAATACGGTAAATATTTTCTTTTTAGTAGGTAATGGAATAGGTCCAGTAACTACAGCTCCCGTAGTTTTCACGGTCTTCACGATTTTTTCAGCAGATTTATCT
>CBFIGU010000176.1:0-3333 GCA_965662165.1 Psychroflexus sp. | reverse complement strand
TAAAATCCCTTTTAAATAATTTTGAAAGCCGTTGTGCTAAAACCTGTAAAGCTCCAGTTTTCAATAATGCTTCACTCAATACAAACATAAATGCAACGGTTATGGTTGCTTTATTACTAAAACCGGCTACCCCTTCTTCTGCTGTAATGCTGCCCGAAATAACTAGCGCTAGCATAATTAAGATGGCCACTAAGTCTATAGGGAGCCAATCGGTTGCAAAAAAAACAATTGCAACACCTATAATGATTAATGTAATAACCGCTGTGGTAGCCATTTATAAAATTAAGAATGGCAAATATAAAGTATCTCTATCAATTAACTAGAGTAATGGCTAATTTAGTTTATATCAGCTTATTCTAAAATAAATAATACATTTCCAGACTACTGAACAGCGTTTTTAACCAACAAAAATGGAAAACCTAAGAATAATTAGGATTTAAGAGATTCTCTCGTGTAATGATTTCTTTTAAAGTAGCTTTTTTTAAAATTTCAACAGTTTTGTTTCTAACTTCAAAAAAAACATCGCGAATCCCACAAATGGACTCGTTACTACATTCTTCACAAGCTTCATAATAATGATGAGTAACGCAAGGGATAAAAGCTATTGGGCCATCAAAAAGACGCATTACATCTGCTAAATTTATTTCTGCTGGCTTTTTAAGCATATAATAGCCCCCACCTTTTCCTCGTTTACTAGCTAAAATCCCATCTCGTTTTAAATGAAGCAAAATGGCTTCTAAAAATTTTTGGGGTATGTTTTGCTTTTCAGCAATTTCTGAAATTAAAGTGGGTGATTTATCTTTTTTCTTAGCTAAATATACAAGCGCATTAATTGCGTATTTGGTCTTTTTAGAAAGCATGCTATTCAATAAATTAAGTTCATCAAAATTAATTTTTTAAATTACATATTAGCGTTTAAAATTAGATTACTTAGCTATTTTTGAAATAAAATACTATAAATGACTCCATTGAAACGAATTTTAATTGTTTTATGCTTACTGCCTTTTGCCCTCCAAGCTCAATTTGAAATTAATGGAAAAGTTATTGACCAAAATACCAAAGAAAGTTTAGCTTTTGCCAATATTACTTTTAATGATGTTACATCAAAGGGAACAATTACTGATATAGATGGTAATTTTTATTACCGAAGTACAGACAGCATTAAAAGCCTTCATATTTCTTACTTAGGATATAAAGACAAGATTGTAGAAATAAATAACACAAAGGATATTGTTATAGGCTTAGAAGTTTCTGAAGAAAGTCTAAACGAAGTAATTGTAACCAATGGTGAAAATCCAGCACTGCGTATCATTAGAAAAGTTATAGCTAATCGAGAACAAAACAATCCTTTAAAAAAAGGCGGCTTTACTTACACTACTTATAATCGAAGTGTGGTAGATCAAGAAGCGCGAGAAAAAGAAGCAGATTCACTTAGAACTGCATTTTTAAATCAAATTGAAAATGGACAATTAAACCCCAATAGTGATTCGCTTAGCAATTACGAAAAAACCTTAATTCGAGAAGGTAACTTCAATATTATGTTACTCGAATCGGTTACAAAACGAAAATTTCTACCACCAGATTTAAGCGAAGAAGAAGTAATTGCTACTCGCGTTTCGGGCTTTAAAAATCCTTATTTTGCTATGCTTGCAACAGAATTACAGCCATTTGGATTTTATGAAAACACCATTGACTTACTCGATTTACACTTTTTAAACCCAATAGCTAAAGGAAGCATTAAACGATACGATTATGTGCTAGAAGAGCGAATTTTTAGAAATCAAGATACCATTTTTAATATTTCATTTAAACCCAAAAAAGATGCAAATATAGATGGTCTAAAGGGTTTTATGTATGTCAATTCTAAAGGATATGCTATACAAAATATCATAGCCAAACCTGCAGAAGAGATGTTAATCAACTTGAAGATTCAACAAAAATACCAATATTTAAATAATAAAGAATGGTTCCCAGAACAGCTCAATTTCGAAATCATGTTGAATATGGGGGTTTACATAAACGGAAAAACCTACCTAAAAGAAATTGAATTTGATCAAGATTTAAGCAAGAAAGATTTTAGCGAAGTAGAATTGAGCTATAAAGAAGACGCGCCCAACAAACCAGAAGCTTTTTGGAAAAAGTACAGAATTGATAGCCTTAGTCAAAAAGATAGAGTTACTTACAAAGTAGTAGATAGCATTGGCGAAAAATTAAATTTAGACAAAGTAGTAGATGTTTCTACCAAAATTGGAGACGGTTACATTCCATGGGGTAAATTCAATATTCCATTCAATCGCTTTTTTGATTATAACCGTTATGAAGGATTTCGACTTGGTGCGGGTTTAGAAACAAACGAAAAGTTATTAAAAAAACTTAGCTTCGGCGCTTATACGGCTTATGGTTTTAAAGATAAAGATTGGAAATATGGCGGGAAAGTTCGTTTTGATATCAATCGGGATGCTGACATGTTTTTACAATTTAATTACCAAAACGATGTTCGTGAAATCGGAACTTCTTCTTTAAAAAGAAATATTGGTTTTGATGTAAATGGTGACTTACGCTCTTTTATTGCCGCAAACATGGATTTTATAGAGCAGTTTCAATTGGAGTTTGGTCGTCGTGATTTTAAATATTTAAAATGGCGAGCTGCGCTTCGTACTGAACAGGTTCAACCTAAATACGAATACTTCTTTTTTAATAATGGAAACCAAATTACAGATTACAGAAATACGGAAGCCATATTGCATTTGCGTTATGCACATCGCGAACGTATTGTAGAAACTCCGTTAAAAAGAGTAAGCTTAGGTACAGATTACCCAATTTTAAATTTGCGCTACGCAAGAGGCTTTGATTCTTTCTTAGAAGGCGACTTCACCTATCATAAAATTGAAGCTAGTATACATCAGAGTTTTTTTTCCAAAAATATTGGCAAAACTAGATACAGACTACAAGCAGGTTATATAGATGGAAATATTCCTGTTGGGTTGTTATTTACTGGCGAAGGGAGTAATGAAAGAGATATTCCTATTGTAATGTATGATACTTTTCAAACTATGCTTCCTTATGAGTTTTTATCTAACCGATATTTACATTTATTCTTAACTCATAATATTGGCAGCTTGCTCTTTAAATCTGAAATCTTTAGCCCAGGATTAATTTTACATCATAATATGGGTTGGGGAAATTTAGATCAACCATTTGCTCATGCTTGGAATTTTAGAACCAAAAATGATTTATTTGTAGAATCTGGAGTTGAATTCACAAAATTGGTACAACTAAACTACTTTGATGCAGCTTATCTAAACTTTGGTGTTGGTGGATTTTATCGCTATG
>CBFIGU010000175.1:0-3337 GCA_965662165.1 Psychroflexus sp. | reverse complement strand
AATTAAAGAAGCTGCTGAAGCTGGTGAGTTAAAAGAAATCTTTGGAACGGGAACTGCCGCAACTATTGCTAAAGTTACTGCTTTTGAACATGCTGGAGATGAGTATACTTTACCTGAAGTTGAAAATGAATACAGTGTTTTAATGAAAAAATCTTTACAAGATATTCAATATAACCGAGTAGAAGATACAAATAATTGGTTGCATCCGGTTGAACGTTAAACTTCCATATCAAATAGAATTATAAAGTCTGGTTTTTATTACTAGACTTTTTTTTTTGGATTAATTTTTAGCTTATAAGTAATTTCACAAAGAATATGTGCACAAAATTGATGAAGTTAATTAGTTTTGAAATAAAAATATATTTTGAAATATTTTCGATTCATTTTCCTATTTATTTTTGCTAGTACGCTGATTCTATCTTGTGATGATGACAGTAATTTTCAGCCAATTGATGGATTGCCTTCAACTTTAAACCTATTAAAAAATAGTGAAGAGCATGAAATTTTTTACAACCTAATTAGCGCAAATAATTTAGATGAGTTATTAAACAGCGATACTTATACGATTTTTGCTCCTGTTGATGCTGCTTTCAATGAAATAAATCTAGATGAATTGACGCCGTCAGAAATTGAAGATTTAATTCGCTATCACATAATTCAGGGGAATGCACAATCTGGAGATTTATCAAACACCTATTTAACAACGCAAAGCAAAACTAGTATTGATGGAAATGAAGTAAATCTAAGTATGTTGGTAAATCTTCAAGAAGCTATTTTTTTAAATGGAAACAGCCAAGTAATTGAAGCTGATTTAGAAGCTTCTAATGGAACAATTCACATCGTAGACCAAGTAATCGATTTACCAAATCTTGAAACTTTTGTAAGTAACGATGCTAATCTGTCTTCCCTATTAGCAGCTCTAACCCGAGAAGACCAGCCCGATTATCTGGCAACTTTGGGTACAAATCCAAACAACAATCTAGCTCCTATTACACTTTTAGCACCATCTAATGAAGCCTTTGCTGCTGCAATAATTTTGTTAGGTTTAGAAGATTTAAATCAAATAGATGCGGCTACCCTAACTGAAACCCTAAACTTACATCTTATAACCAATGCTAATCTTAGAGAAGTTGATTTTACCGAAGAAACGCTTGAAACCTTAGGTGGAAATTTATCATTCAACACAGAAGCTGATTTGATTATAGATCTAAATGGAAGGGAGATTAATTTTGAAACTAGAAATGTACAAGCTAAAAATGGAGTTTTGCATGTTTTGGAAGATGTAATTCTACCCGAATCAGATTTAGAAGAACCAGGAGAAGACGATGATATTAATTTTACATTAGAGAATGAATTAAACTTAGCCTATTTTGTATCTGAAATTGAAGGCGTAGCCAACGTAACTAATATTGGTGAAAATAATTCAACTTGGACACTTAATGTAGGTTCTCGTTATAATATTAATGTGGTTAATGCGGCAAGTCATCCTTTAGAGTTTAGGAACGATGCAAACGAAACATTATTAGCTCAACCTGAAACCATAGAAGGAAGTTTCGAAAATGATGAAGCGGTAAACTTTACGGTAGAAGGAACCATTTTTAGTTTTACCTTAACTCAAGAATTAGCCAACCAACTATCCAGTTACTTTTGTAGCAATCATCCTGCAATGAATGGTAGTATAATTGTGAATTGATTTATTGCAGTTCTTCATCAATATTATTGAAAACGCACAGCTCTAAAATGTTAAATTTTTGCCGCTCCAATTTCCGTTACTTAGAATCTTCGACCCGTTTACACGTGGTCGTGAATTTCTACTATTGTTTCACTTTCCGTTACCGAGAATCTTCGACCTATTCACACGTGGACTTTCGCTATCGCTTTAGCGTAAAATTAGCTCTAAAATTTTTTGTGTTTCCTGTATTGGGGTCGGTGTATTCTAAATTGAACCAATAATCGTTGCTCGGCATAGCTTTACCGTTATAAGTCCCGTCCCAACTGCCGTTAGATGTATTAAAAGTTTTCAGCAGCTTTCCAAATCGATCAAAAATATATACTTGTGCATTGGGTAAATCTTCTATTTTCCAACGGTCGTTAAAGCCATCGTTATTGGGTGTAAAAAACTTAGGATAACTGATAAAAGTTACTCGTTTGATGCGTTCGCCACACCCATCAAAATCTCTGCCTATAATCAGTACTTCGCCACTGGGTAATCCTGAAAAGTTCAGCGTGTCTTCTCCTTCATAAATTCTCCAATTTTGCCCGTTGACTGAAAATTCAAATATGCCTGTTCCCTGAATGTTAGCAATCACTAAACTATTGTCTCTAGCAAAATAACTACTGGTGATTTCTACATCAAATTCGGGTACTGAACTTGATGTAATTTCTGCAAAGGATGTACTTTGGCAATTAGTCGTAATGTCGGTTACCACGACTTCATACAATCCGGCTTCTTCGGCTTGTAAGCTGCTGCCTGAATTCGCTATACTTTCTCCATCTAATAACCATTCAAATGTATAATTGGCTTCATCAAGTTGAGTGTCGATGCTTGGTGAACTGATAATTTGGTTGCTTTGTGCATCGACACAAATCACTTCGCCATCAACACTCGATACATCTACTGCGGGTAAAGGATTGATTTTTATGTTAAATGAAACAGGTTCTGGCGAACGACAAAGTGTTTCTTCATTGAATAAGGCAGCAATGATGGAAGTTGTTGATGAGTTGACTTCAAAATTAGATGGATTTTCTATCGGGTTTTGATTATCCAAATTACTTTGGCCTTGATAATAGATTACGCTAGTATTTGGTGTTGGATTCGGTTGAATGCTTTCATCAAAAGCAGTTAAGTCGATACTAGCGGATAAAGCTTCCGCTGTCTCACTGCAAAACACCACATCATCAATTTGCGTATTTTCTATGAGAGTTTCTGAAAATACTTCTAGTTCAAATGAAGTAATCGTTGCGCAGTTTTCGCCATCACTGACCCGAATCCATAGGTTTTGTGGATTTGTGGTGTTGTTGAAATTACTTGGGTTGGTGATGGAATTGATATTGTTTTCAGCATCATTTGCTGATAAAAAATAAGCTACATCAAAATTACTAAGTTGGTTGTTTAAAATAAGACTTGAACCGATTTGTGTTAAATCGAAATTAGCGGTGTCTTGACTTAGGGCACATTCCGTAAAAGTAGGTGAGCTTGTATCTAATTCGGGATTCGCTAAAACGGCTAAGGCTAAACTTCCTGTAAAACTACAGCCATTGCCGGTTTCTTGGGTTCTAAAAAAAATGCTTTGGTTATCAGCTTGAGTGTTGGTAAAAGAAGTGGGTAATGGATTGC
>CBFIGU010000174.1:0-3369 GCA_965662165.1 Psychroflexus sp. | reverse complement strand
ATCCACAAATGCATATCTGGCACCACGCTAAAGAACTTCCAAAACATAAACCTTACGGAATGAATTTCGGAATTAGTTTAAGCATTTGGGATTATATTTTTAACACTGCCCATGTTCCACATAATGGAAAAAATATCTCCTTAGGGTTTGAAAATGTAGAAAATTACCCAAAAGACTTTATCAATCAAATTAAAGAACCTTTTAAGAAAAAGTGATTTATTTAAAACATATATTTATAGATATATTTTATTATTAATGAAATTAAATTCAGACTCATGAAACAGTTTATATTAATCCTATTTTTATGCTTTTCTGTTACCAATTTTGCTCAAAATCAAAAAGCTAAAGACAGAACGCCTGAAGCAATGGCTAAACAGCGTATTGAAAAATTAGACCAAGAATTAAAACTTAATGAAGAACAGAAAAGTACTTTGTACACATACTTTATTAAGCAAGCTGAAAAAAGAAAAAAGCTTGTAAAAAAGCGTCAAGAAATGAGACAAAACATGCAAAACCTAGAAAGAGAAAGCATGGAAGAGAAAAGGGAACTTATGAAAAAAAGAAAAAAGGTTTCTAGACATAAAATGACAACCGAAGCTAAGGTGGAAAAAGAAATTAAAGAAACTGAAAGCTTGATGAAGAAGACCTTAACTCCAAAGCAATTTGAAAAATGGAGCGCAATGCGAGAGCAAAGACAAGATGAATTAAACGCAAAACGCATCAAACAATTAAAAAGAAGAAAAGAAAGACTTAGCAGAGAACAAAGACGAATTGAAAGATAGGTCTAAATAAGTTAAAGTAGAAAATTTACGAAGTCGGTTCATACTAAATGAATCGGCTTTTTTTTTAAATATACAAGACCAAAAAACTGAAGTCTGATAAGAATATTTATAAAAAAACAAAAATGTATAGGTCTTAATGAATATTCGTTAAGCTTTTGTATTTTAGCAAGCATTATTTTATCAATAATTAAAATTGCTCCATGGATATTAAATTCAATAAAAACGAAGACCACAATAAACTATTAGTCTCAGATTTAAATCATAAATTAAAGGAAGTTTATTTAGGTGGTGGTAAGAAAAAAATTGAAAAACACCATTCTAAAGGCAAAATGACAGCCAGAGAACGAATCGATTTTCTCTTAGACCAACCAAAAGATGCAATAGAAATTGGTGCTTTTGCAGGAGATGGCATGTATAAAGAACATGGCGGTTGCCCAAGTGGTGGAGTTGTTGTTAAGATTGGAGATGTATCTGGTAAAAAAGTGATTGTAGTTGCAAATGATGCAACAGTTAAAGCTGGAGCTTGGTTTCCAATAACTGGAAAAAAGAATTTAAGAGCTCAAGAAATTGCCATTGAAAATAAACTCCCTATTATTTACCTGGTAGATAGCGCAGGTGTTTACTTACCCATGCAAGATGAGATTTTTCCAGACAAGGAGCATTTTGGAAGGATTTTTAGAAACAATGCTGTCATGAGTAGTATGGGTATTACTCAAATTGCAGCCGTAATGGGAAGTTGTGTTGCAGGCGGAGCTTATTTACCTATTATGAGCGATGAAGCCTTAATTGTTGAAAAAACTGGAAGTATATTTTTAGCTGGAAGTTATTTAGTAAAAGCAGCAATTGGTGAAAGCGTAGACAACGAAACTCTAGGTGGTGCAACCACACATTGTGAAATAAGTGGAGTAACCGATTACAAAGCTAAAGATGATCAGGATGCTTTAGAAAAAATAAAAAATATTGTTGATAAAATAGGTGATTTTGACAAAGCAGGATTTAATCGAAAAAAAGCACAAAAGCCAAAATTAGATCCTAAAGAAATATTTGGTGTTTTACCAGCAAAAAGAAGCGATCAATATGATATGATGGAAATTATTAATCGCTTGGTTGATAATTCTGATTTTGAAGAATACAAAGCAGGTTACGGACAAACTATTTTGACTGGATATGCTAGGATAGATGGTTGGGCAGTTGGAATTGTTGCTAACCAAAGAAAAATTGTTAAAACAAAGAAAGGCGAAATGCAATTTGGCGGTGTAATCTATTCTGATTCTGCTGACAAAGCTACTCGATTTATTGCAAATTGTAATCAGAAAAAAATTCCTTTAGTTTTTTTACAAGACGTTACTGGCTTTATGGTAGGCAGCAAAAGCGAACACGGTGGTATTATTAAAGATGGTGCTAAAATGGTTAACGCTGTAAGTAATTCTGTAGTTCCTAAATTTACAATTGTTATTGGTAACTCTTATGGTGCTGGAAATTATGCCATGTGCGGAAAAGCGTATGACCCTAGATTTATTGCTGCATGGCCATCTGCTGAATTGGCTGTGATGAGTGGAAACTCCGCTGCAAAAGTTTTATTACAAATTGAAACTGCTAGACTTAAAGGAAAAGGTGAAAAAATAACAGAAGAAGTAGAAAAAGAATTATTCGATCGTATTAAAAAAGGTTACGATGAGCAAACAAGTCCTTATTATGCTGCAGCTAGAATTTGGACAGATGCTGTAATTAATCCTTTAGATACCAGAAAATGGATTTCAACAGGCATAGAAGTTGCTAATCATGCACCTATTACAAAAGATTTTAATTTGGGAGTTATACAGACCTAATTAATTCATTAAGATATATTTGTGTAAATTATTTTTATTTATTTCCTTAAAATAAATTCTTTCTTGTAAACTTATAACTACATTTGTGCAACTAATCCAATCTTTGAAATGTTACACAAAATCAATAGGTGGTTTAAAAACCTAATGAGATCTAATCGTTATAGTTACGATTTTAACTCTATATATTATAAGTATCATGACTTCAGTTTATATGAAGATTTTTGCTTCAATAATGCTGATCACTACCTTGTAGAGTCTGTACAATTATTTAATAAAGAAATCAAATTCAACTCAAGCACCACCGAAGTTACCAGACTTTTAGGCAAACAAATTACAAGAGTTAATTTATCGAAGAGTCCAAATTTTGAAGTTTACCTTTACAAATTAATTGAAGCTGGAGAAAAGCAAAAAATATTATTTCACTTTTTCGAAAATCGGCTAATATTAGTTTCTAGAGTTTTTCCCTATGCAACTGAGCAAACTGTACTGAAGTTACAAAATGAAATTGTTGAACAGTCTAATCATCCAAAATTATCTGAAGTTCTTGACAAAGAATGCTTTAGAGATGCAAATGGAAATTTCATTTTTTTAATTCGTGATGTTGAATACACAGAACATTATCTAAATGAAGATGATGAATTTAAAAAATTCATTAGAGCTGAAATTGAAGCCAATAAAGAAAGAAATAAAATAAGTCGTACTTCAAGATAATTAATTTTGTTTTTTGTTATTTGTAGTTCAATTCTAACTATAAATGA
>CBFIGU010000173.1:0-3379 GCA_965662165.1 Psychroflexus sp. | reverse complement strand
TGCCTATTGGGAAAATGCGTTTATGATAATTTACAAAATCGATAATATTGTCTTTCTCAACTCGTGTATCTGTTGTACAAACAATGCCTTTTGGTTTATTAAGCAAAATGTAGACATGTTCATTTTTTTGTTGTTTAATGGGTAGATTATCGACTAATATTTCTTGACCAGGAATAATTTTAGTACCCAACTCAGGAACTTTTCCGTCTATTTTTATCCTTCCTTGGTTAAGTAGTTCGTCTGCTTTTCTTCGCGAACAATAGCCAATTTGGCTTAGGTATTTGTTTATTCTTACTGGTTTTTGCTCTTCCATAATTTTAATTACTTAGCTAAAAAATCTAAAATCTTGTGGTGAATATAGGTTCTATTTAAAGAATGTCCTGCACCTTCGGTTTCAATATAGGTTACCTTTTTTAGTTGTTTTTGTAATTTTCTGCCAGATTCTACAGGAACAATTTTGTCATATTGATCATGAATTACCAAACATTCTTGGGTTATGTTTTGTACAAAATTTTCGGTTTTAAAATCTTTGAATTTATACCCAAACTTTTCCTTGAAGTAATCTTCAACATCTGCCATTAATTTCTCTTTTAAGCCGAGAATTTTCTGTAGATCACTAATTATTTTTTCCATTTCTGTTGGAGCTCCTAGGCTTACAATTTTTTCAACTGAACTAGATTTATTCTGAAATTCATTGAAAAATATGCTCATACCACCCATGGAATGCCCAATAAGATAAGTAGGTTTATACATTTTAATCATTTTTCCAACACACTTTGCGTATAACGGAACATTCAGCAACTTTCCTCCAGAATTTCCTTGTGCTGGTGCATCAAATGCTAAAATGTTATAATTGTTTTCTTGAAGTATTTTAATTAAATCTTGCCAACGGCTAGAATTACTGTCCCAACCGTGAAGTAATAGTACACTGGGTCCAGTATTTTTCCAATGATAAGTTTGTAGCTTTATACTTCCGTGGGTAATTTTTGTTGCTTTAGCATTGCGTAAAAACAGTTCGTGATGTGGTTTTATGCTTCCGCCACGGGGTGTACAGAATATTCTATACACTTTAATAATGGCTTTTTTCTTATTAATTCTGTAGAGAGAATTCAGTTGAAAGCCAATTAACTTAGGGATGTATTTTTTTAAAATCTTTTTCATAACGAAAGCACTTTATTCAATTTTGAATTCAAAAAATTTTCATCATACCAAATCACTTTAGCTCTTCCGTTTTTATTTCTGCGAAGTAGTGCTTCTTGAATTTTATCTTTTTTTGAAAAGTAGTTCAACATAAAATCGTCAAAGTCATTAATTTCAGATGCTTGGTCTGTGAATATAAACCAATTTTCTTTTTTGTTAGCTCCATTAATTTGAGCTATACCTAAAGGTTTTACTTTTCGAATATTTGAGATTGAATGGGTAAGCTTACTTCCTATTACAATAACCTTATTCATTTTATGCTCACCAGCAATGAGTCCTAAACTAGCAATACCTTGTAAAAAGTTGACTTCGTTACTGCTTACTACAACTTGATTGGCGTAATTGTAATTCGATATTAATGAATCTGACTCCTGTGTAGTGATCAATACATTTACCAAACCATTTTTAGCTTTAGCAGGTATTTTAGTTAGCTCGACATTTTGTTCTTGGCATGCAAAAAAAAGTAAAAGTAAGACGGTAAGTAAACTACTCCTTTTCATCTTCACTAAAGTTCATCCAAAAATGTTGAATTTTAGCTTCATCTGGAATCTGGCTAGCTTTTATTTCAATATCAGATCCTGTTCTCAATGCTTCTGGAAGTTGCTTCTTATTAATAGTAACAAAAGCATCTATATCTTCAATAGTTACAATTACAGACATAAAAGTATTCTGAATCTTCCCTATTTCATAGTTTTGATAAATATCTTTAAAAGTTGAATCTGTATTTAATCCCTTTTCAGTTTTAAAATTAGGACTAACAACTTGTATTTGCTTAAAAGTTGAAGTAGAGTCGTTTGCCTTTCTTGGTTCTAATACCAAAAGCTTTTCGCCTTCTTTATCATAAATTTCCACATCCATAACCTGGGTTCTAAATCGATCTTCTAAATCCATTCTTACCACAGAATCATTTTCAAATAAAGTTTCAATTTCTTGAACTTCGGTATTGTTGGTAATTAAGCCAACTTGATTTTTTGCAAGTAAAGTTTTGTTTTTAGTATTGTTACACGATGCTAACATGAATAGAGCTAAAGCGGCGATTAATAATTTCTGCATAATAAAATTTTAGTTGGCAAAAATAAGAATTGAAAAGGCTAAACAATTATACTTTTACTTAAAACTTCAAGCTTTTATATACAGATTTGATGTACTACCTTTGCAGGCTATGAAAAAAGACAAGATAGAAGCTTTAGTTCATGAAGGTAAGATGTTACCTTTAATGGAAGCGTTTTATACCATACAAGGCGAAGGACACCACACAGGAACTTCTGCATATTTTGTAAGAATAGGTGGCTGCGATGTAGGTTGCCATTGGTGTGATGTGAAAGAAAGCTGGGATGCTGAAAAACATCCACCAACAGTTACTGAAAAAATTGTAGATGATGTAGTAAAGTATAGTGATACTGTAGTTGTTACTGGTGGTGAGCCACTTACTTGGGATATGAGTTTGCTTACTACTATGCTGAAGCAGAAAAACATAAAAATTCATATTGAAACGTCTGGAGCTTACAGCTTCACCGGAATATGGGATTGGGTTTGTCTTTCTCCTAAAAAAAATAAACTTCCTACTACAGAAGCTTACGCTAAAGCTCACGAACTTAAAGTAATTGTTTTTAATAAGCACGATTTGGTATTTGCAGAACAACAGGCTTCTCTTGTAAATAATGATTGTTTGCTTTATTTACAACCGGAGTGGAGTGTACGCGACAAAATGATCCCTATTATTGTAGATTATGTAATGAAAAATCCTAAGTGGAAGATATCTTTACAAACCCATAAATACTTAAGAATACCCTAAAACAGGCCTGTTCAGAGTCTTTTTTAGTTAAAATACGTTAAATACTGTTTTTATTTTTTGTTAAACTGAACCCTGCACATGGTTAGTTACGTAACTATGTTGAACAAAAAAATATAAACACTATGAAATCAATTAAATTTTCTTTCTTAATGGCACTCGCCATTTTATTTGTGAATTGCTCAAGCGATGACGATTCTACTACAGCAGGACCAATTAATCCAGATACCAAAATGTATTCTTTAGCAGAAATTGGAAACTCTGGAGTTTCTGGAATGGCTATTTTTGAAGATCAACAAGATGGAAGTACCAAACTTACTTTAGATTTAGATGGAACTCCAGATGGAGCATCTCATCCAGCTCACATCCATATGAATTCTGCCGCCG
>CBFIGU010000172.1:0-3406 GCA_965662165.1 Psychroflexus sp. | reverse complement strand
AATAAGGAGATTCAACTTGCAAAAGAAAGTGACCAAACATTTAAGCCAAACATCCTTGATAATGGCGACACGCCTAAACAGTTGCTAGCAAGAAGTCGCTATCTTTTGTTTAAAGCAAAACAAAAGTGGACAACTAAACAACACAAAAGAGCAGAACTGCTATTCAAATATTATCCAGATTTAGAGCAGGCTTATGATATAACGCAAGAGCTTGGTACAATATACAGAACTACTAAAGATAAAGGCGTTGCCTATACAAAACTTGCTCAATGGTATAACAAGGTAGAATTATCAAAGTTCAGTAAAACATTTAGTACCGTAGTTAATACGATACAAAATCATTATTACAACATTCTAAACTTTTTTAATAGCAGAAGTACAAATGCATCAGCAGAATCTTTTAATGCTAAAATAAAGGCATTTAGAAGACAATTTAGAGGTGTGAGATCAGTAGCTTTTTTCTTATTCAGGCTTTCTAAAATTTATGCGTGAAATACCAATCCCACAACTTTTTTGCTTGACCCCAGAAAGCAAAAGTGAAGACAAACTTTTTATGTATAAAATTAAATGTAAATTAAACAAAAAAGCCTTGAAAATCTAACGATTAACAAGGCTTTGTACTCGGAGCGGGACTTGAACCCGCACGGCCATAATGGCCATTGGATTTTAAGTCCAACGTGTCTACCAATTCCACCATCCGAGCAGAATATATTCTTTGAGCGAAAGACGGGATTTGAACCCGCGACCCTCACCTTGGCAAGGTGATGCTCTACCCCTGAGCTACTTTCGCATTTTATTTACCTAAAAAAAATTTAAGGTAAGGTGATGCTCTACTTCCGTAACAATCAAAAAAGTTATTTTTTGCTCTGTTACGAGAATTCTCGACAAAAATGAAATCTAGGATTTGTTTTAGACGGAACCCTGAGCTACTTTCGCATAATGTATATGAACTTTTATTGCGGGTGCAAATTTAATCTTTTATTTGAGTTCTCAAACTATTTTTGAAACAAAAATTATAGATTTTTTCCAAAAAAGCAGAGACGCCTTTTCCAAAAAATTTAAGTTACTAGTTTTCAAACAAATCTGAAGAAAGATAACGATCTCCACGATCACAAACAATACTCACAATAACTCCACTTTCTAAAGTATTGCCAAGCTTCACAGCAGCTGTGGTTGCACCACCACTACTCATTCCAGAAAAAACACCCAATTGTGCTGAGAGTTTTCTTGCCATGGTTCTCGCTTCATTTTCATTGACTTCAATAATCTGATCTACTCGAGAAGCATCAAATATTTTGGGTAAATATGCTGGTTTCCATTTTCGAATACCGGGTATTCTGGCTTCATCGTCGGGTTGTACACCTACAATTTGAATGTCCTTGTTTTGTTCTTTTAAATAAGTTGAAGTTCCCATAATAGTTCCTGTGGTTCCCATAGACGAAACAAAATGAGTTACTTTATGATGCGTGTCTCTCCAAATTTCTGGACCTGTTGTTTTGTAATGGGCTTTCCAATTGTCTGGATTGGCAAATTGATTAAACATATAAAAACCACCTTTACTTACCTTTTCTTCAACATAATCTCGAGCACCCTCAATTCCCATGTCTGCGCTGGTTAAAGTAACTTTTGCCCCAAACGCACGCATAGTTTTTACGCGTTCTATAGTGGCGTTTTCTGGCATCACCAATTCAATTGAAATGCCAAAAACACTAGCAATCATAGCTAATGCAATGCCCGTATTTCCGCTAGTAGGTTCAATCAGCTTGGTGTTTTTATCAATTTCTCCACGTTCTAGCGCCGATTGAATCATATTTAAGGCTGCACGATCTTTTACACTTCCGCCAGGATTGTGTCCTTCTAATTTCAATAATAATTTTACATTTTTATTAGCCAACAATCTAGATGCATCTACTAATGGGGTGTTTCCGACTAAATCTATAATACTAGTGGACATGCTTTTGAGTTTTAATATCGGTTTTACTTTGGTTCGAAACAATCGAGTTTGCGGGTATAGAGCTGGTAAGCCAAACGTTACCGCCTATGATGGAATTTTCACCAATAATGGTTTTTCCTCCCAAAATGGTTGCATTAGCATAAATCGTCACCTGATTTTCTATGGTAGGATGACGTTTCACTTCGCTTAAGGATTTATCAACAGAATGTGCGCCCAAAGTAACTCCCTGATAAATTTTTACGTAATTCTGAATTAAACAAGTTTCACCAATTACAATTCCTGTACCGTGGTCTATAAAGAAAGGTACGCCAATTTCTGCGCCGGGATTAATGTCTATTCCCGTGGTGCTATGCGCACATTCGGTCATTAATCTGGGCACTAAAGGCAAACCAAATTTTAATAAAGCATGACTTAGGCGATAGGTTGCAATGGCATAAAAGCCTGGATAAGCCAAGTATATTTCTGCTAACGAATTGGCCGCAGGATCATTTTCTAAAATAAACTCTGCATCTTGCTTCAATTGTTTTTGGATAAAAGGAATTTCTGAGATATAATCTTCCCAAATGTTCCTACAAGTTTGTTCTGGTTTATAACAAACCAAATCGGCTAATTCTTCAAAAGAAGCTTCAAGCTCTTGTAAAGTTTCATTAACTGGAGTATCAGAATCGAATAAACATAAAAATAACTTACGCGTAAAAGCAGTCGTTTTTTCTTTGATGATATACGACTGTTTTAACTTACTTTTTATTCCTTGGATATCTTCTTGAATGTTTTTCGTAATCAAATGCTTTATTTTTAAGCAAAATTAAGGCAGATAACTAATTCCATCTAAAGATTATCATTTTATTAGGGAAATGTTGAGCATTTCGCCCCGCTGGGGCTTAAAGAAATCAGAATCAAAACTATTGATAATTCACCCCGCTGGGGTTTATTAATAAAATTTCAATTCACTTAAAAGTATTTCATTCTAGGCTACTCGACCCATTCAAACAAATACTTTTGGTCGTAGTTAATTTCAAACCTTTCTAAAAACTTAATATATTCTTCCTTGAAGCTTTTTACCTTATGGTGTTGTTCTTGATTATTGATGTAATTTATTACAGTATTTAGTTGTGATTGAGCAAAGCTTAATTAATGGGTGTTTTTTAGAAAGAAGACTACAACTAAAAAATAAAAACACCCTTGTCTCTTCGAGTGGATTATGCAAATGCAATGCGCATAATTTGTATCGAGAAGTAGAATAGTAAAGTTGCAAATAAGTAGTTCTCGATACAATTTCAACTTTCTTTTCAGAAGTTGAAACCACTAGAACAGACATTGTTCAGGTTATTTTTTCCCTTCTTGCATCCGACGAATGCATCGAGAGTATTACAGTTAACTAATATAATTCCATAGCTGCTTTTTCTTCATGTGGGTTTGGTAAGCAAAATTAACTCTGGAGTTTTGGGGCAA
>CBFIGU010000171.1:0-3442 GCA_965662165.1 Psychroflexus sp. | reverse complement strand
CGAAGACCCATTTATGGCAAATTACGTGAGTTTAGAAGAAATGAAGCATTGGCAGCACGCGCCGCGTAATCTACAATATTTAAATGATGCCGGTATTGAGTTTGCCATTACAGCAAACGAGTTAAAGTCCCCAAAAGAACTTCATAAGAAATTGCAATACGCAATTGAAAAAGGACTTAATCCTAAAGTAGCATTAAAAGCATTAACTGAAGTTCCTGCACTAATTTTAGGGATGGAAAATGAAGTGGGCCGTTTACAAAAAGGAAGTTTAGCTAACTTTATAATTACTTCTGGTGAAGTATTTGACAAGAAATCTCAGATTTATGAAAATTGGATTCAAGGACAACGAAACATCATAAAAGATGAAGACTTACCTGAAATTTCTGGAGAATACCTACTTACCTACAACAATGCAGAAGTAAATTTGAGTATTTCAGAAAAAAATGGAAAATATAGCCTAAAGGCAGAAAAGGACAGCTTGAAATTAGGCAGTAAAATTTCATTTGAAAACAACTGGTTAAGCTTCATGTTAACCGAAACCGATTCAGCTTCCACTTCTATGAATAGATTTAGTGCTTATGTTCCTTCAGCTTCAAAAGAAATAAAAGGAAAAGCTATTCTTTACAATGGAGATGAAATTGAATTTGTAGCCACTAAAACAGAAATCAAGCCAGAAGAAGAAAAATCAGCTAAAAAAGAAGCTGATGATAAAAAAGACAAAACTTCGAACGAATATATTAGCGAAATCACTTATCCTAATATGGCATTTGGAAGAACTGAGCCTAAGCCTGAACCTCAACGGATTTTAATTAAAAATGCTACAGTAATTACCGGTGAAGATGAAGGAACTTTAGAAAACACAGATGTTTTGCTTCGCGATGGCAAAATTTATAAAATTGGTAAAACATTAAGCGACCGCAAAGCTGAAGTAATTGATGGAACTGGAAAATATTTAACCGCAGGAATCATAGATGAACACTCACATATTGCAGCCAGTTCTGTGAATGAAGGTGGCCACAATTCTTCTGCCGAAGTAATGATGGAAGATGTTGTAAATCCTGATGATATTTCTATTTATCGTGCTTTAGCTGGTGGGGTAACTACTACGCAGTTGTTACACGGTTCTGCAAATCCTATTGGTGGACAGTCAGCTATTTTAAAAATGAAATGGGGCGCATCTCCAAAAGGAATGATTTATGAAGATAGTCCAAAATTCATCAAATTTGCTTTAGGTGAAAATGTGAAGCAGTCTAATTGGGGAAATCGTTCTCGTTTTCCACAGACACGAATGGGTGTTGAGCAAGTTTTTATGGATTATTTTACCAGAGCAAAAGCCTATGGTGAGAAAAAAGCTAGTGGAGAAGCTTACCGTTATGATGAAGAGATGGAAACCCTTCTTGAAATTTTAAACGGCGAACGTTTTATTTCGTGTCACTCTTACGTGCAAAGTGAAATTAATATGCTCATGAAAGTGGCCGACCATTTTGGATTCACTGTCAATACTTTCACCCATATTTTAGAAGGCTATAAAGTAGCTGATAAAATGGCTAAACATGGCGCAGGTGGATCTACTTTTTCAGACTGGTGGGCATACAAATATGAAGTGAATGATGCCATACCTTACAACGCTGTTTTAATGCATAATGAAGGAGTGGTAACGGCCATTAACTCAGATGATGGCGAAATGATAAGAAGATTAAATCAAGAAGCTGCAAAAAGCATGAAATATGGCGGTATGGGTGCAGAAGATGCCTGGAAAATGGTTACCTTAAATCCAGCTAAATTATTGCACATAGATCACCGAGTAGGTTCTATTAAAGAAGGTAAAGAAGCAGATTTAGTTTTATGGAATCACCATCCACTTTCTGTCTATGCAAAAGCAGAAAAAACTTTAATTGGTGGAGTGGTTTATTTTGACTTAGAACAAGACAAAAAACAACGTGAAGCTTTAAAGGAAGAAAGAGCAAAATTAATTGCTGAAATGCTAAAAGCAAAAAACAGCGGAATGAAAACACAGTCTGTTGTTAAAAAGAAAAATCGTGACTTACACTGCGATAGTACAGATACTTTTTTATTAGGCAATTTTACAGAAACACAACACAAACACTAAAATGAAGAAGATGATAAAATTATATAGTTTAATTTGTGCAATGCTTTTGTGTTTACAAAGTTATGCACAACAAACACCCGCTTCCCCACAAGAGCAAGAAATTATAATTGTTGGGGCAACGGCTCACATTGGTAATGGCGAAGTGATTGAAAATGCAGTAATTGCTTTTAAAGATGGAATTATCACCGAAGTAGCATCCGCTTCAGATAAAAATTTAGATGCTTCTAATGCTAAAGTAATTTACGCTGAAGGAAAGCATGTTTATCCAGGCTTTATTGCTCCAAATTCAACTTTAGGTTTAGTTGAAATTGATGCAGTACGTGCTAGTGATGACGAAGATGAAATTGGAAGTTTCTTACCGCATATCAGAAGCATTATAGCCTATAATACAGAAAGTAAAGTCGTAGAAAGCATGCGTCCTAACGGCGTTCTGCTCGCTCAGGTAACGCCGCGCGGTGGTCGTATTTCGGGCACTTCATCTATCGTGCAATTAGATGCATGGAATTGGGAAGATGCTATTGTGAAAGAAGATGATGGAATTCATTTAAATTGGCCTAATCGATTTGTAAAAAAAGGCGCTTGGTACGATCCAAAAGTGGGTTACAAAGCAGACAAAAAATACGATGAAAAAGTTCAAGAAATAATAAGCTTTTTTAAACAAGCCAAAGCATTTACAAGCAACGAAAGCGATGACATCAACTTACCTATGCAAGCCATGAAAGGCGTTTTTGAAAATCAAAAAACAGTTTTTATTCATGTAGATGCAGAAAAAGACATTTTAGATGTATTGCATTTTAAAATGGAAATGAATCTAGACAACATCGTAATTGTAGGTGGGAAATATGCTCATAAAGTGGCAGACCAGTTAGTAAAACATCAAGTTCCTGTTTTAGTGGGTAGAGTTCACGAAACCCCAGAAGGAGATGATGATGATTACGATTTACCTTATAAATTACCTAGAATTTTGCATGAAGCTGGTGTTTTAGTTGGCTTAGAAAACAGCGGGCAAATGGAACGGATGAATGCTAGAAACTTGCCATTTTATGCTGGAACAGTAGTAGCACATGGATTAAGCAAAGAAGAAGCTTTACAACTTATAACACTCAACACAGCCAAAATTTTAGGTGTAGATGATCAATTAGGTAGTTTGGAAGTTGGTAAAAGTGCAACCTTATTTATAAGCGAAGGTGATGCTTTAGACATGATGGGCAACATTTTAAACCATGCATTTATCGATGGAAGAGCAATTAGTCTAGAGACCCATCAAACTAGATTATATAAGCGTTATAAAGAAAAGTATGCTGAGCAGGAGTAGGTTTTAGTTGAAATACA
>CBFIGU010000170.1:0-3456 GCA_965662165.1 Psychroflexus sp. | reverse complement strand
ACCACAAGTAATGATATTTTTGGGCTGTTGATTTTTTTTAGTATCGCTAAGTTAATCTTAGGATTTTAAAGCTAATAATTGATAGTTTAAAGAAAAGCAATTAATTTATGCTAAGCGAAGTTTGCAACTTCGCTTTTATAATGTTGAAAAAAATGATGTTTGAGTTAATCTTTTGATGGCACATATTTGCAATCCGTGCTAACATTTTGTAAACAATAATTCCGAATTACAGACATCAGTGTGTTTTTTTGTCAATACAAAAAGAAACAATTATTCTAGATAAACATACTCATCTCCACTAGCTTCATCAATAAAACTGAGTACTCCCACTCCTGGAGTGATTAGAACTCTGGTTGTTGAAGAGTTCAACTCATAAACTGGTTCATATAGTATTTCATTAACAAGATAAGTTCCATTTTCATAAAGCAAATCTTCTCCATTATTAATGGTTGTTCCATAAGCAGAAATATCGCATCCACCAATACTAAAGTCTATTCCTACAGGATTTCCTAAAACCGAAACCGAATAAAGCATTGAACAGTTTGAAGAGTGTAAGCGAATTGTCCTTTCTTCGTAACTATCTTTTGAACCTGCACAAAATGCTGGCAATCCAGAATAGTTGGAAGAGTCTTCATCGAAGAGAACTGAGTTATCTTCAGTAAGTGTAAATTCAATAGTCTCATCTGTTTCAAGATTTTGATAAATAACAAGGTCTTCTATCTCAAATGGTATAAACTGTTTATCTGCTTCTGTTAAGCGAAAAGTATCCGCATCTTCACAACAAGAAATTAGGGTAGAAACCAAAATAACTGTAATTACTATTTTACCTATTTTCATATTAAGACTTTTCTTGTTTCAAAATTAATAGGTACAAACATAGCTGTTAGGTATTTACAATTAAAACTTTACCCATCAAACTATACGAAATTATAAGTTTTGCTTTTAAAATGTTGATTAAAAAGTCGATAGCAGGAATTTCAAATCAATGCTAACTTGGCAACAAATAATAACTTAGAGCAATAATAAGTTTAAAACTTCGCATTTACGCTTTACACATCCAATTTTTAAAACTCACTTCTTTAGCGATAATTGAATTTAATTCTTCAATTTTTAAGCGTTTTTGCTCCATAGTATCGCGATGGCGAATGGTTACACAACCATCTTCTTTGGTTTCGTGGTCAACGGTAATACAAAACGGAGTTCCCGCTGCATCTTGACGGCGGTAGCGTCTTCCCACAGCATCTTTTTCGTCATAAGTTACATTGAAATCCCACTTGAGTTGGTCTACAATTTCATGAGCAATTTCAGGTAAACCATCTCTTTTTAATAGTGGAAAAACCGCCGCTTTTACTGGAGCTAAAATAGAAGGAATTTTAAGAACCGTCCTGCTTGAGCCATCTTCTAGATCTTCATCTTGCAAGGCAGTTGAAAATACCGCTAAGAACATTCTATCTAATCCTATGGAAGTTTCAATTACGTAGGGAACATAGTTTTTATTGAGTTCTGGGTCGAAAAATTGTAACTTTTTTCCAGATAGTTTTTCATGTGCTTTTAAATCGAAGTCTGTTCTAGAATGTATTCCTTCTAATTCTTTGAAACCAAATGGAAAATT
Organism: Psychroflexus sp.; assembly: GCA_965662165.1. Lineage (GTDB taxonomy): Bacteria > Bacteroidota > Bacteroidia > Flavobacteriales > Flavobacteriaceae > Psychroflexus. Next base: position 1,844 of record CBFIGU010000170.1, on the reverse strand, counting down.
AAATTCAATATCAGTAGCAGCGTTGGCGTAATGCGCTAATTTTTCATGATCATGAAAACGATAATTCTCTTCTCCAAGGCCAAGTGATTGATGCCATTTTTGGCGGTGTTCTTTCCAATAGTCAAACCACTTGAGTTCTTCTCCTGGTCGAACAAAATATTGCATTTCCATTTGTTCAAACTCACGTTGACGGAAAATAAACTGTCTCGCTACAATTTCATTTCGAAAAGCTTTTCCTATTTGGGCTATTCCAAAAGGAATTTTCATACGTCCAGTTTTTTGAACATTGGCAAAGTTTACAAAGATTCCTTGAGCAGTTTCTGGACGTAAGTATAAATCTGTAGCTGAATCAGCAGAAGCTCCTAACTTAGTGCCAAACATCAAATTAAACTGCTTTACTTCAGTCCAATTTCTTGAGCCACTTTCGGGACAAGCAATTTCCAATTCTTCAATTAAGTTTTTTACATCAGCTAAATCTTCTGCATCTAAAGACTTTGCCATACGTTGTAAAATCTCTTTTTGCTGACTGCGGTATTTTACAACCCGCGGATGGGTGTTTACAAACTGCTCTTCATCAAAATCATCACCAAAACGTTTTTTAGCTTTAGCAATTTCTTTTTGGGCTTTTTGTTCTAATTTTTCACAGTAGTCTTCAATTAAAACGTCTGCACGATAGCGTTTTTTGGAATCTTTGTTATCGATTAAAGGGTCATTAAACGCATCAACGTGCCCAGAAGCTTTCCAAGTCTTGGGATGCATTAAAATAGCAGCATCTAAGCCTACAATTTCTTCATGAAGTTGCACCATGCTTTTCCACCAATACTCTTTAATATTTTTTTTAAGTTCTGCTCCATTTTGTCCGTAGTCGTAAACGGCACTTAAACCATCATAGATTTCACTAGACGAAAAAATGTACCCATACTCTTTAGCATGAGCAATAACTTGCTTGAATTTGTCTTGATTATTTGCCATGCGGCAAAAATAGGAAATTGAAATTGTACATTCGCAATTCTAAAAATTGTTTTTTGATTAAGCTATTTTAAAACTTGCTAAACCATTCTAATATAATGTAATTAAAAAAGATTAGCATAAATTTTAGATTTAATAGAATAAAGTATATTTGCTAAATGAAAAAAATTTTAATCCTACTGCTTTCGCTTAGCTTTGTAAGTTGCGCGCTTCGCAAAGATATTGTTTACTATCAAGATATTGATGAAAGTGAATTTGTACCACTTCCTGAAATTAATTCTCATCAAAAAATACAAGTAAATGACATCTTAGATATTAAATTAGCTTCACTTAACCCTGAGTCTTCAGCACCTTTTCTATTTAGTGGTGTTGAAGGAAATCAACCGCCACAGATACAAGCACTAAGATTATCTGGTTATGTTGTAGATGCTGAAGGTTACATTGACTACCCCCATGTAGGTAAAATTTATCTAAAGGGTAAAACAACAATTGAAGCGCAGAATATAATTAAAGAAGCTGTAAAAGATGAAGTTAAAAATCCTAACGTAAAAGTAACGCTATTAAATTATAAATTTACAATACAAGGAGAAGTAAGAATGCCAGGAACTTATGAAATTATTGAAGAAAATATAACGCTACCACAAGCTTTAGGCTTGGCCGGTGGTTTGGACATTAGAGGCCGCCGTGATAACATTACAATTATAAGGCATGAAGGAGATGAACGTATAGTTAAAAAAATAGATTTAACACAAACAGACTGGATGAATACCCCATTTTACTATGTAAAACAAAATGATATTATTTATGTTGAACCTAATGACCCAAGAGTAAAATCAGCAGGGTTTATAGGAAACGTAGGAACAGTAATTTCTGTA
>CBFIGU010000169.1:0-3510 GCA_965662165.1 Psychroflexus sp. | reverse complement strand
CTAATAGAATTATTAAACCTCAATTTAATGAGGCATTAGAAATAGCAAAAAAGAATTTAGCGTGAATATTTTAGAGTGGATTGAAGATTATCGAAAGCAATTTAAGCATGAAATAAAAAGGATTGAGTTTGCTGAGATGGACGAATGGAAATTTCGTAAAGGTGTAATTCAAAGAGATGATAAATCTTTTTTTTCAATTAAAGCAGTAACTTCAAATCATCCAGAAATGGAAGATACGGTTATTGTTCATCAACCAGAAATTGGTATTTTAGGGTTTATTTTATGTATTCAAAACGATGAGTTTTATATTTTGCTTCATGCCAAGTCTGAACCTGGTAACGTTAATTTAACTCAAATTGGACCTAGTGTTCAAGCTACTGAATCTAACTACAATAAGAAACATGCAGGTCGTCCTACGCCTTTTATTGAAAAGTTTACAGAAAAAGGCCATCATCTTATTTTTTCTATTAATCAATCTGAACAAGGAAATAGATTTTACAATAAATATAATCGAAATGTAGCTGTATTAGTAGATAACATGGATTTAGAATTTCATGATAAGAAATTCAAATGGTTTAAACTTACTGAAGTTATTAAATATTTAAATGAACCACATTTATTTAATACAGATTTTAAATCTGTAATTTCACATCTGTTTGAGTATTTATGGACTAATGAACAATTTTTTGGTCAAGTATTGCAAAATAAAATTTTTGACTCTTGTAAAAAAGACAACATCAACTCCGTTGAGCGACTCATTACAAGAATACATAAGAAAAGAAATGCTAATAAATTTACAAGTCAACTAATTGAATTAAATGAGTTACCTGAATGGGATAATGAATCAAATAAATTTAATGCTCACAAGGCTCATTTTAATTTTGACTACTTCTCAATTACACTTTTTGATCGTGAACGTATTCATTGGAATCAACCTTTAATTACAAAAGAATCTACTGAAAAATTAATTCTTATAGTTGGCATGTATAAAGATAAATTATGTTTAGTCTTTAGAGAACGTTTTGAGGTAGGATACGCCAATTATTTTCAACTTGGTCCAACCTATCAGTTTGACGAATTTTCAGATAAATTACCTGAAGATAAAGGGAGACTAATCTTCAGCTTCAATCAATCTGAAGAAGGTGGTCGATTTTATAAAAATAAATCTATATATGCTGTTTATGAAAGAGATAATATTGATGAGTTTTTGAACTCAGATGAATATTATATTTTAAATTTTCATGAAGTATTACAAATGCTAAAAGTAAGTGGAATACTTACGAATGAATCCCGTACACTTATTGCGAGTTTCATGCCAAGCGTTTTTAATTTAGATAATACCAAATCATCTACATTAAACGAAACTTTTGCTAAATAGAAGTTTAGATATAATGATTAAAACAGTCAGTAAAGCTAATATAAACACAACACATTATGTTTAACATCAAATCATTTATACAGACTTAAGCTCTTCGATAAATGCTCAGGATAAACCACCATTTGTTTAGCTTCGAGTCCTTCGACCAGTGCTCAGGATAAACTACAATTTGTTTAGCTTCGAGCGAAGTCGAGAAGTGTTGGCCTGGTTCTCGACTCCGCTCGAACATGAAACAAGTGATGTTTTGTTTTTGTTCGATCCTTACAACAAATACTCAGGATAATCTAAAGTCGATATTGAGCGGTTTAATATGTTTAGCTTCGAGCCCTTCGACCATTGCTCAGGATAAACTAAAGTCGAGAACACACCCCCATCTTACTAAGAAATACTATACAACCAAAATGAAAAAAATTAAAATCCTATACACCATCCCAAATTTCGATACCGCAGGAAGTGGGAAAGTGGTATATGATTTAGTGAAGGGTTTAGACAAGACCAAGTTTGCACCAGAAATTTTGGTAAAACATACCAAGGGCGCTTTTTTTAAAGAAGTTGAAAAATTAGGAATTCCAATTAATGTATTTGAATACGAAACCAACTACAAACCTTTTTGGTCATTTCCCTTTAGATTACTAAATGTAGTTCGATTCTTAAAGAGTTTAGAAGTAGATTTGATTCATTCTTGGCATTGGAGTTCTGACTTTTCAGAGCCACTAGCCGCTAAAATAGCTGGAATTAAATTTATATATACCAAAAAAGCAATGGGATGGGGCAACAAAGCTTGGGTTTGGAGATCAAAACTCAGTACACAAGTAATCGCTATCAACAAAGACATGATGACTGAATTTTTCAACCCAATTCCTTCAATTAAAGCGACCTACCTTCCTTTAGGTTTAGATACTGAAGTTTATAAGCCAAAAGCATATCAAGAATCTATTGCAAGTCAACATCAAATTTCAAGAGATGATTTTATAGTCATTTCGGTGGTGAATATGGTAGCAGTAAAAGGCATAGAAATTTTAATAGAAGCCGTTATAAAATCTCATATCCGCAATATAAAATTATTGCTAGTAGGAAATGATCAATCTGAATACGTAGAAGGTTTAAAGTCGAAATACCTAAAACATCATCCCGAAATTATATTTACAGGCAAACAACTTGAAGTACAGAACTATTTATCCATTGCTGATGTTTTTGTGATTCCTACCAAAAATGAAGGAAAGCGTGAAGGAATGCCTATGGCTCCAGTAGAAGCCATGAGCATGGGTATTCCAGTTATTGGCTCAAAAGTTTCTGGGATTACCGATATTTTAGAAGGTTTTGAAGATTTGATTTTTGAAGCAAGCAACATAGACGAATTATCAAGGCTTTTACAAAGCATGAATGTCTTAACAAAAAATGAGCGAAGTGATATTGGAAAACAAATGCGAAAAAAAGTAATAGAGCAATACAGCTTTGCTAAATTTATCCAAACTAGAGAAAAAATATATGAATCGATATCATAAGCATGTTATAGTATTAGGTTCCGCTAGAAGTGGGACCAGTTGGTTGAGCGAAAACTTAGCCAAACCATATCGTTATCGAATGTTATTTGAGCCTGAGCACGACGAAAGAACAACAAAAGGTCATGTTTTAACAGATCGTTATTTTACTGATGCATTTCCAGCACCAAAAGAAGCTAAAAAGTATCTACACAACGTATTTCAAAATCGAATAGATTGTGATTGGATTGCTCAAAATTCTAATCGAAAATACAAACGACACTTGTGGCCGTTTATTCCTAAAAAGTTCATCATTAAATTTGTTCGCTTTAATTTGTCGGGTCACTTTTTACATAATGAATATCAAATACCGGTAGTCCACATTATTAGAAATCCATTTGATGTAATTAAATCTCAAAAAAGATCAAATTTTCCATGGTTATATGATTTCTCTTATTTTCTGAAGCAAGCTCATTTAGTGAAATTATTAAAAGAAAAGTTCGATTATGAAATAAAGCAAATAGACCAAAAGTCAGATACCGAAAAACTAGTAGTCAGATGGTGCCTAGAAAATGTTATTCCATTAGAAGTTGATGAAATTACATCCAAAAATTATCATGTGATAAAACATGAAGATTTGCGTCAGAATAT
>CBFIGU010000168.1:0-3595 GCA_965662165.1 Psychroflexus sp. | reverse complement strand
TTAATAAATCTTCATACCTTTCAGTGTTTTGATCAATTATGAAACGAAACATACTTCCCCTAGCCTTTTTAGCGTAAAAACTAATAATTTTCAACTTTCCATTTTTAAAATCTTTAAAAACAGGGCTGACTATTTTTGCTTTTAATTCTTTTGCATTAATTACATTAAAGTATTCTTTACTAGCCAAATTGATTAAGAGTTCACCTTCTTTCATCTCTGCATTTAAGCTTCTGGTAACTTTATCTTGCCAAACTTCGTATAAACTATTGTAGCCTTCAATACCAAATTTTGTTCCCATTTCTAAGCGGTATGCTTGAATTAAATCAAGAGGTTTTAGGATACCATATAAACCTGATAGAATTCTTAGTTTATCTTGAACAACATCAATTTTTTCGAGTGGAATGGAGTACGCATCAATCCCATCGTAAACATCTCCATTGAAAGTAAATAGGGCTGGTCTTGAATTTTCAATAGAATGTTCTTCAACGAAATCTTGAAAACGAGTATAATTTAAATCGGCAAGTTTTTCACTAATGTGCATTAAATTAGATAGTTCTTGCTTGCTCAGCCTAGACAGCTTCCTTTGCAACTGCATTGCTGTATCTAAGAAAAGTGGTCTAGTATTCTTACTTGTTGGTATTTTACTTTCTAAATCTAAAGATTTAGCTGGAGATATAATTGCTTTCATTATTGACTTTTTAACAAAAATAGGTTTTTAAGTCACTGTTAGCAATCAATTTAAAAAATCCTTATGATACTAAACTTCCAAGTTTTTTAGCACCTTGTCTTTTGTAATCTTTCTATGAATTTTTCCAGTTCTGGTTAAATGGAACTTGCCAACCAGATAAATATTTTTTGGCACTTCAAATTTATCAAGTGTATCTACTTCTGAAATTAGATGTTGTATTCGTTGTTGATCAGCATCAGTATCGCTCTCTACAAACATAACTACTTTTTCTCCTAAGTCTTCATCTTCAACACCAGCAATAAAAAAGGGTTTGTTGATATAAAGTTGTAGCTTCTTCTCCACCTGTTCTGGATGAATTTTTACTCCAGCAGAATTAATCACATTATTCAATCTACCTTTCCAGTAAAACCGAATGTCATCTACAAGTTCAACTACATCTGTAGTAACAACTGGTTCGTCTGTAACCTTTGGCGCTGTTATGACTAAGCAATTACGATCAGTAACCGTAAAACTTACATTAGGAAGTGCCTTAAAAGGTTTTAATTTAGTTTTAGTTGAAGAGTTTAATCTCCTTGTAGCAATATGAGTAACGGTTTCTGTCATTCCGTAGGTTTCAAAAATCTTGGTAGGGACGTTATACACCTTTTTCAATAAACTTTCTGAAATAGCTGCACCTCCAACAATAATTTTCTTTACCAGATGAATTTTATCTAAAGAGTTTTGAAGTTGATGTGGCGTTAAAGCTGCAAAATCGTATTCTTTATCTACTTCTTGCAAAGCATTAGCTTTCGGTTCTACCAAATCTAAGTGCCAACCTAAAACCATAGCGCGAATCAGCATCATTCTACCGGCAACATAATTTGCTGGAATACAACACAAGGCCTTAGTTTTAGCGGGTAACTTAAAGCGTTTACCAGTGGCCAAAGCACTATTTTTCATTTTTTCTCGAGAAACAAACATCTCTTTTACTTCTCCAGTTGAACCAGAAGTTCTTAGCTTCATTTGTTCGTAATTCTCATTAAACCAATCTAATAAAAAATTACCTACAAGCTCTTCGTAATCTTTACCTTCTTTAATGAAACTGTAAGCTATCGGATAAATTTCATCTTCGTTATAATGGTGTCCGTTTAATTTAAAGTCTGGATGAATTGGTATAATATTATCGAGCATAGCTTTCCTTATTTGTAGACTATAAATTTAGAAAAAATAAGGCGAATTAATATTAGTTATTTTCAATTTCTGCTGAAGGTTTTACGCTTCCAAATAATCGCTTTTGCCAATTGTTCCATTTATACACTTTAGCTAAGATGATAATGTAAATTGGATAAACTACCAAAACTGGAAAAAGAACTTCGAAAGTAGCACCAGGTTCTGCTAGAGAAATAAGAATAGATTCGGTTTGAAAAGCAGTCCAGTCTGCGGTAACTAGTAAAGCTGTAATTAAATTATTTGCAGCATGAAAACCCATGGATAATTCTAATCCTTCGTCCATTAATGCGAAAATAGCTAGTAAAAATCCTGTACCAATATAACTTACCATTATAATATTACCAATCTTATCTACTTCAGGATTAAAAAAATGAAGCATCCCGAATCCTACTGAAGTAACTATAAAAGGTACAGCCCTATTTTTAAAAATAACTCCTAAGCCTTGCATCATATACCCTCGAAAATAAATCTCTTCGAAACTGGTTTGTATAGGCACTAATATTATGCCTATAAATGCCAATATTAAAAAGGGAACCAATTTAAAGTTAAGTTGATAATCTTTAGGATTATAAATAAAATCTATACAAGTTACCGAAATATTTAAATTAGCTATAAATGAAAATCCTCCGAAAAATCGACTCCAATCAAATTTCTTTCGTGAGGTGAGTGCATCTAAAAACTTTTGTTGATGTATAAACTTAATTACAAACCAAACTCCCAAAAAACCAAAAGCAAACGAGAGTAACATCAAGAAAAAAGTCCAGTTTTTACTAAGCGTATTCATCATAACAGAATAATCTCCTGCTTCTGTCAAATCCTTACCATCAAGATATAATTGCCAAGAAACAGCACCAAGAAACGGAATACCACCAAATTGCCAAATCACAAAAACCAAAATAACACCAACAATATAGCGCCATATTTCATGTTCGCCTTTAAACCCTTGAGCTACAAAATCTTTCATATTTTAAATATTATCCCAACTGTTTTTAGGGTTATACCATAATTTTTCACCTATAACTTCTAAAGGAGAATTTATATTGTTTGTATACAAACCTCCTGTTCCAAGTCCTTGTGGCATTTTACTTTTTAATTGATAAGTAAATTGACTTATAGCATTGAGTCCAATATTACTTTCTAAAGCACTTGTAATCCACCAACCACAATCTTGTTTTTCTGCTAAGTCTATCCAGTTTTTGGTTTGCGAGAAGCCGCCAACTAAACTTGGTTTTAAAATAATAAATTGTGGCTGTATGGTTTGTAGCATTTTTTGTCTTTTTGTTACATCAAAAATCCCGATTAATTCTTCATCTAATGCGATAGGTAAGGGTGTGTTTTCACATAAATTAGCCATACTTTCCCATTGATTAGCTTTTATGGGTTGCTCAATACTATGCAAATTGTATTCGCTAAGGCGCTTTAATTTTTCTAAGGCATCATTAGGATGAAAAGCGCCGTTAGCATCAACTCTTAATTCTACTTCTTTTGGTGAAAAATCTTTTCTTATTTTTTTTAGTAATTGCAATTCAGCTTCAAAATCTATGGCACCAATTTTCAATTTTACGCAACTGAAGCCTTGTGCTAATTTTTCTTCTATTTGCTTTTTCATAAAATCGAATTCACCCATCCAAATCAAGCCATTGATGGTTATTCCTGATTTTCCTTCTGTAAATGAAGAAGGAAATAGTTCATAAGGAT
>CBFIGU010000167.1:0-3721 GCA_965662165.1 Psychroflexus sp. | reverse complement strand
TTTGCTGCGGTTTATAACTATTTCTGCTTCGGTAAAACAATCGGTATCTTTTAGAACCAAGTTGATGATTTTGTTCTTTATTCTCTTTAAATTTTTGAATAATTTCTAAGGCGGTTAATTGCTTGTTGGTTACAATAACTTGGTCTAGCAACTCGTCTGAAGGTTTTAAAACAATGGTACTTATTTGCTGAAGTTCTCCAATATTAGCCTGAAATTCTTCGAATCCCATAGAAGAAAAAGTTACTATATGTGAAGCTTCATAATCTTCTACATTTAACCTAAAAACACCTTCGTTATTAGAAATTGTTCCTTTGTTTTCACTCAATTGAATATTAACGAAGGGAACAGGCTCCTGCAATTCGCTGTCTATTATTTTTCCGGTGATGGTTTGAGCAAAGTTTGTAATCGAAAATAGACAAGTGCAAACTAAAGAGAAAGTGGATTTCATAAATTATATTTTAAGATAAACGAATGCGTTTCATTTTTGTTTCATTAATGTTTCAATTATTCTCTCAAAAAAGTAGCTTTTGTAATTAATCCATTATTTACTTCGTAAATAGCAATCAGTTTTAGCAGTTCATCACTGTTTTGACGCCCAGAAATTAATTCATAATCAATTACTTTATTTCCAATAACACTGCGGTTAATTACAAGGCTATGCAAATTTGGGGAATTGATAAATAGTTTAGTGTAAACCGCTCTTACTTCTTCTGCTCCTATTGCCAAAGCCATTTCCTCTCCAAAATTATAGATAGCTGCATCCTTAGAAAATACACTCATAAACGTATCTATATCTTTAGCATTATAAGCATCTAATTGTTTTTGAACCACACTAATGGCAATTTCTTCTATCTTTTGTGCTGAAATATTTAAGCTTAAGCATAGTGTGAAAATTATTAATATGTTTCGCATACGCATTTAATTTTATTTAAATTTTTCTTTTAAAGCTTTTTCCGTAGTGTAAACTGGATAACCAATAAACACTGCTAAAATTAACATGGAAATGATGAATGCAGGAATATGATTTAACTCAAAAAACAAAAAAGGAAAAGCCGAAAGCGTGTACCAAAAGCCAGATTTAATTAATTGCTTACTAGAAAAAGTTTGCGCAAATTTCCATTGTTCTTTATTTTTCATGGAACGTTTTGTTCGGTAACCATAAAACTCATTGATTTTTTTAGGTGGCTTTTTATACATTATATACCCAGTTATTAACAAAATTGGTCCTGTAGTGATGCCAATAATAAAAACAGGATTTAAAAAATACATGAGTTCAATTTATAGTTAAATGTACATTTATTTTTTGAGAAATTATAACAGTTGACCTCATTATCAGAGTTACAAACAAATTATTATTCATATTTAAAAATTGACAACAAATGCGAAAAAATAATAACAAGTGTTTATTATGAAGCACGAAAACTTTCGTTAAATTTGTGAATCAATAATTATACAGATATGAGTCAAGATTTATTTCAAGCACCCGATTATTATAATATAGATGATTTATTAACCGAAGAACACCAATTAATTCGCCAAGCAGCGAGAGATTGGGTAAAACGTGATGTGAGTCCAATTATAGAAGAAGCTGCTCAAAAAGCAGAATTCCCAAAGTCAATTATCAAAGGATTATCTGAGATTGGAGCTTTTGGTCCATACATCCCTGAAGAATATGGAGGTGCAGGATTAGATCAAATTTCTTATGGTTTAATCATGCAAGAAATAGAACGTGGAGACTCTGGAGTTCGTTCTACAGCTTCAGTTCAATCTTCTTTGGTAATGTTTCCTATTTTCGCTTACGGAACAGAAGAGCAGAAACAAAAATTTCTCCCTAAACTAGCATCAGGCGAATTTATGGGGTCGTTTGGTCTAACCGAACCTGACCATGGATCTAATCCTGGCGGAATGACTACAAACTACAAAGACAAAGGTGATTATTATTTATTAAACGGTGCTAAGATGTGGATATCTAATGCTCCTTTTTGCGATGTTGCTGTAGTTTGGGCTAAAAATGAAGAAGGCAGAATTCATGGTTTAATTGTAGAACGTGGAATGGAAGGTTTCAGCACACCAGAAACTCATAATAAGTGGTCTTTACGAGCATCGGCAACTGGAGAATTGTTATTTAATAATGTAAAAGTTCCAAAAGAAAATCTACTAACAGGTAAAAGCGGTTTAGGCGCGCCATTATCCTGTTTGGATTCAGCACGCTATGGCATAGCTTGGGGTGCCATTGGAGCTGCAATGGATTGTTATGATACTGCACTTCGCTACGCAAAAGAACGCATTCAATTTGATAAGCCAATTGCAAGCTATCAGTTACAGCAGAAGAAATTAGCTGAAATGATTACTGAAATTACCAAAGCTCAATTACTTGCTTTACGATTAGGACAATTAAAAAACGAAGGTAAAGCAACCACAGCTCAAATTTCAATGGCCAAAAGAAATAATGTAGAAATGGCTATTAAAATTGCACGAGAAGCAAGACAAGTTTTAGGTGGTATGGGAATTGTTGGCGACTACAGTATTATGCGACACATGATGAACTTAGAGAGTGTGATTACCTACGAAGGAACACATGATATTCACCTACTAATTACTGGTATGGATATTACTGGTATAGCAGCATTTAAATAAAATGTAAATAATACTTAATAGATGTGAGGTATATAATAATATTCCTCACATTTTTTTATCATTAAATTTTAATTGAAATATACATTATTAATTATAATAGTTACTTAAAATAAATGAATTGCTCAATCTTAAAAGAAAGTCTAGAAAAGCAAAGAAATGACTTACTAAATCACCGTCTTTATAGAAACATAGAAAGTCCGTCAGATTTACAAACTTTTATGGAACATCATGTTTTTGCAGTTTGGGATTTTATGTCTTTATTAAAATCTTTACAGCAAAAACTTACCTGCACAAATACACCATGGCTACCTGTTGGGAGTCCTGAACACAGGTACTTAATTAATGAAATTGTTCTTGCTGAAGAAACAGATATAAACCTTGAAGGTAAACGTCAAAGTCATTTTGAAATGTATTTAGATGCTATGCATAAAGCTGAAGCTTCTACAGAAAGCATAAAACTATTTATTAAGCAAATACAACATGGAACAGATGTGTTTTTGGTACTTGCGAAAAGTGATCTTCCAGAAAGCGTAAAATTATTTTTAAATTTTACATTTACGCTTCTAGAAAAAGGGAAGGCACATGAGATAGCTGCAGCTTTTACCTTTGGAAGAGAAGAGTTAATCCCAGATATGTTTACGTCTATCATAACTGAAATCCAAAAAAGATTTCCAGAAAATGACTTAGACTTGTTTAAATATTATTTTGATCGTCATATAGAATTAGATGAAGACGAACATGGCCCAATGGCTCTACAATTAGTAGAAGAACTATGTGGAAATGATTCTCAAAAATGGAAAGAAGCTGAAGAGTGTGCTGTTGAAGCCTTAAATATAAGACATCAATTGTGGAGCGGAATTGCTAAAGAAATTGAATTAAAAAAAGCTATAGCTTAATCTTAATATCAATCATCTCTTCCGTCTATATAAATTACAGACTATCTAAATTACCAAAGCTTTCATAAACGTAAAAAAGTCCTTTATCGAGTATATTAGATAAAGGACTTAATTGTATAAGGAAGGCGGCGACCTACTCTCCCACGGAATTGCAGTACCATCGGCGCAAATGAGCTTAACTTCTCTGT
>CBFIGU010000166.1:0-3755 GCA_965662165.1 Psychroflexus sp. | reverse complement strand
ACTCTGCTCTTTTGTTCTTTTGATTAATGATTAAATTTAGTAAAAAACAAACTTAGGATGGCTATAAGTAATTGCTCACAAAGTTATATTTTTGAAAAGTAATTACTAAAACCAAAATTAAATAAATACCAAAAAAATAATTATTAACCCACGCAACTACTCATAGCCGAGACCGTTATAAAAAGCATCAACCAAAAAACTTATCTAGCTTTTTAGCCAAAGAAATTAAATGAACATCACAAAAATTACACTAATTTTACTTATGCTGCTACCAACATTTGGATTTTGCCAAAATCTAGATGCACAAGTAGACAAGATTTATCAAGTAACAGATAACTCACCTGGTTTCTCTATTCTCATCTCTAAAGGTGATGAAATCGTATTGGAAAAACAATATGGAATATCTAATTTGGATGATGACACACCTATTACAAGCCAAACAGTTTTCGACATTGGTTCAATCGCAAAACAGTTTACGGCATTCGCCATACTATTGCTGGAAGAAAAAGGCAAATTATCTATTAAAGAACCTGCTTATCAATACATCAATCATTTACCTCGCTATCAAAAAGGAAACCCAAGCATTGAGCAATTATTGAATCAAACAAGTGGTATTAAAGAAGTCGATGGCATTGCGGGAATTGCAGATTTAACTAGAAATGATTTACTTACCCAATCGCAAATGATGAATTTTATTACCAAAACAACATCATTAAATTTTAAACCTGGTGAGTACTTTCAATACACCAATTCAAACTATATTTTATTGGCTGATATTGTAGCCAACGTTTCCGGAAAATCTTTCGCTGATTTTATGCAAGAAAATGTTTTCGGAGCATTCGGAATGGAAAATACCATAAAGAAAACTAGCACTTATACCATAATTAAAAACAGGGCAATAGGCTACATAGAAGATGAAAATGATTTCTATAAAACACATCTACATGCCTTTATTTACAATGGAGATGGGCAAGTGTTAACCACGGCAAGAGATATGTTTAAGTGGCATCTAGCTTTACAGAAAGTAAAAAACCAATACCCTGAGTTGTATAAAAAAATGCATACCAAAGCCAAGCTAAATAATGGTAATCTTATCGATTATGGCCTAGGCGTAGAATTTGAAACTCATAACAACTATCAAGCGCAAGGTTTTGATGGAATGATATTAGGCGGCTTTGTATCCAAGTATCTTTATTTCCCCGAATTAGATATGATGTTTTTCACCTCACAAAATACATTTGATTCAGATTTTGAAGAACAGTTTTTTCAGTTAGTTGACCTGTACATTCCGAGCAATACTTTCAATAATCAAACAAAAAATAACGAAAAAGATAAAAAAGTAAAGCTTTCAAAAAAAGAGCTAAAGTTGTACGAAGGAAATTATCTCTTTACGGGTAGCGATGTGGAGACCATTAAAATAAACACCATACAACTTAACAATAATGAACTTGCTGTACTTACAACTGATGGAGAAGAAATAACAAGATTAAAGCCTATTGGAAATCATCAATTTATGTTTAATGATAAGCGCGTTGTATTTGACTTAGAGTCTGATAAAAAAAGTTATAAATACTATAATTCTGATAACGAATTACCTTGGTTGTTTAAAGAATATAATCCTACTGCATACAATGAAAAGCAATTACAAGATTTTGAGGGACAATACTTTAATGCAGATTTTCAAATCAGCAAAAAAATCCAACTTATAAATGGTAAACTGTTTGTTTTTGGTAGAAATGGTGCTTGGAAAAATGAAATAGAACCACTATACAAAGATGCTTTTAACTATTCATCAGACCTACTAAGCTTTACAAGAGATGGCAATAACAAGATAACTGCTTTGAAAATTATGGGAATTAAATTTGAAAAAATTCTGCTACCTAAAGTAGAAACAAAATAAGATTTCCTAGAAAACAAAAAACTGTGAGAATTAAGCTAGATTCACAAATACTTCAAACAAAAAAATATTCCCAAACATAAAAAATTATACTTGGGAATAATTTGTGACCCTAAGCTCCGATACTTCTAACTTAATAGATGATATTGAGAAAGTTATGCTTTTTAATAAATGATTTTGAATAATAGAGAATAAAAAATTATTTTAAAGTATAAAAAATTATGCTTGGGAATAATTTGCAATAAATACGCTAGTACTTTTGATTTAGTTAAAAAGTGACAGGCTTTTTATTTTTGAGTTTTTTCAAAATCGGAATCATTGATCCATCCAGATTTAACTTTATCACCTTTCATGTAGTTTTCGTAAAAATTCACATTTCTATCAGGTTGATAGTTATCAAAAACTTCTCCGTTCCCTAAAATTCTTGGATCATTTTGTTTTTTTAATTCTGATTCTAAAATGTTTTTTAATTCTTTTTTAATGCTTATAAATTCTTCATTTAATGCTAAGTTATTCAAACAATGTTCATCTATACTTACTTGGTATAACTCTTCTTCTGGATGTTTTCCGAAATTCAATTCCCAATATTGACTATTTTTTTCGCTTCTGTTTAAATTTAAAATTTCAGTTTTTGTAGGGCTGCCATCTGTATTTGTGTAACCTGTTTCTGGATTTCCAGCTGGCCATCTGTTGCTTTTGTAGTTTTTTAAATATATAAATCCATCTTTAACAATTCCTCTTACCGGATAACCAACATCATTTGGCCTACCTACGTCATGTCTTTCTTGCCCCAATAAAACATAGTTTTTTTCTGGTTGGACAATACAGCTCTTATCTGAATTAAAATAAGGCAATAAGCTTCTTCCTTGTACAGGTTGCATACCTAATTCCCCTGCATTGTAACCTGCTAAGTCGATAAAGGTTGCTGCGAAATCTGTAAAACTTATATAATCTTCAATTACTCGACCAGGGTTTTTAATACCATCCTTCCACATGATGGCTAGCGGCATGTGATTGGAATGCTCATAGCTTAATCCTTTTACTCTAGGGAAAGGCATACCATTGTCTGCTGTAACCACAATAATAGTATTGTCTAATTCGCCTTTATCTTCTAGAACTTGAAGTAAGCCACCAAGTTGTTCATCGAAATATTCTAACTCAAGAGCATAATCTAAGACATCATTCTTTACAACATCATTCTGTGGCCAATAAGGAAAAACAGAATCTAATTGAGTTAATTTTTTATTTGCTACACTAACTCCTGTTCCAAATTCATAAGACCGGTGGGGCTCATGACCGCCGTACCAAAAAGAAAAAGGTTCATCATTATCTCTTTGGTTTAAAAAACTTTTAAAATTTGCAACATAGTCAACCGTATTTATACCTTTAGTAGGAGTTTCCTTTTTTATTTTACTAAATTTATTAACCAATAAGTCTCTTCGGGAACCATCTTTATTTAATGCTGTACCTGGCGACCAACCTTTACCTGTGTAACCAACTTGGTAAGCCTTTGATGCTAAACCTTCTTGATAAGACTTAAATTTATGAGGAAAATATGCTAAATGATTTGCAGCTTCTTCTAATTGCCATGAATTTCTTCCAGTTAAAATAATTGCTCTCGAAGGTGCGCATTTTGCATTGGGAGTGTAAGCATTTTTAAAAAGTAGACCTTCTTCTGCAATCCTATCAAAAGCAGGCGTGTTCACAAAAGTAGCACCATAAGCACTGAAATGTTTCCATGTTGCATCATCTGCTAAGCAAAAAACAATATTTGGCTTTTTTTGAGTTTCTTTTTCTTTGTCTTTTCCTTTATTGCTCGAACAACTGCATATACTAATTGCCATTGAAATTAATAAAA
>CBFIGU010000165.1:0-3775 GCA_965662165.1 Psychroflexus sp. | reverse complement strand
TTGGTTCATTTTTCATTTCAAATTGAAGTTCTATGGTATCGCCCGGGAGCAAAGCTTCATTTAATTTAATAATATGATAATCATAGATACTGTCTTTTAAAACAATTTTGTATGCTTTATTGAAACTGAATTCAGTTGGAGTTGAATTTAAGTTTAAATGTATGCTGTCAATTGAATTTGAAGTTTTGTTCAGCAGCTTGTATTTGCCTTTCACTTTAAAATCTCTAGTTTCAGGAAAAAGATCTAAGTCTATTTTAGATGAAATAATTCTAGGTTGTGCAATATTTACAAACCTTCCATAGGTCTTTTCATACTCTACAGTGCGGATTTCTCTTTCTTTGCCCGAAAGTCTTTCATTTTGTACGTTGTTTACGTAATAAATGTAACTTCCTATAGAAAAGAAACCTATTAAACTAAAATACAGTACGAATTTGTTTAAGAGCGTAAAACGTTTTCCTGCTTGACTGAAGCGCTCGTTTACCGACGCGTAAATTCCACGTCTATAAAACAATAAGGCAATTACATAAAGTGCAACCCCAAATAAGCCCCAATATAATTTATACATAAAGTAGCGAGTTAGTCCGCTTCCATAGCCATTCATATCTGAATATCCAACACTGCTAATTTCATTGAAATTAAAAATGGCTTGCTCTATCCCAAAGCTAGAAAAGAAACCTAGGAAAATGGTTAAAGCTAATAAACTAACAAAGCCTACAATGTAGTTTTTAATTAGGTTATGAAACAAAAATGCTAAGAAGGTATAAATCACCCAATTCCAAAGGTCTAACACGTAAAATTCAAATAAATATAAATCGATTTCAAAATCATAAAAACCCTCGCTTATTTGAAAACTTACTCCTATGATGATGAGTATAGCATAAAGTATAAATATCATAAAAAGAATAGCAAGAAATTTAGCAAGTTGCATCACCCAACTTGAAATTGGAGTAGCATCTAGGAGTTGATCCATATGGCTAATTCTTCCACGATTAAGCAACATACCTGAAAACAGGAATATTAAAATGACAATGAACAATGAAAGTCCACCTTTTGCTAACATGATTACGTTTCTTGTTACAGGCAAGGTGTCCGTTCCTTGAATAGGCATTCCTACTTGTAAAACTAACCAAGTTATTAAAATGGCAACTACAGCTATAGAGATAAATGCCCAGTTTTTTAAGATGTATTTTAACTCAACAAAGCTATGTTTCCAAGCGATTTTTAATTGATTAAAAAATGAAAAATCTACATTAAAGTTTGGCATAGCAAGTTGACTGCTATCTCCAAAGTTTCTTTTGGTAACACGATTTCCTTTTTTCTTGAATAAATTAAAGCTCACCGGCTGTTGATGAAATTTAAATAAACTAAATATAATTGTAAATAGAATGGAACTAATCCCTAACCACAACAAGCGATTGTAAAGAATATAATTTTAAAATGGAATTAGCTTTGAATTCTCTTCTGCAACTGTCCAATATTCTGTCTCTAAAGCAACAGCAGACATGCCAGTAGGGTCTAGTAAAGCTGCAATATTTTTAGTGTCTAAATCTTGCATGTAAGAGTTAGCTAAACTTTGCAATACAATCAAAATTACAACTGTAATAAAACCAACAAAAATGTTTCTTGAAAAGGTGACAACACCAAACACTATAGCTCCAAAGAAGATAAGGTTTGGGATTACAATTAATAAAAAAGGCTGTAAATAATTTAAAAGGTTAAACTCTAATAATAACTCCTGATTAGCTCCTGGCAATTGCGTTCCTACCCATAGGCCAATCATACAAAATAGAATTACCACCAAAACCATGAGAAAACTACTAACAAACTTTCCTAATAAGTAAGACATTTTAGAAAAAGGATAAGCAAATAGCACCTGGTACATTTCGTGCTTATAATCTTTATAAATTGAGCTTCCTATAATAGATGGCAATAAGAAATAGACCAATAAAGCCATCGCAGTTAGTAAACCAGTAATTCCTTTGGCAGAATTAATTTTACTGATTCCTGTAACGGTGACGGTAGAGTCATCAAAAACGCCAATTGCAGATGCCATGATAAACATGGATATGACTGCCATAATTATAGCATAAACATATAATAATGGGCTTTTTAGCCAATATTTTAATTCGAATGAAACAATTTTACTAAACATGGCTTAAGCATTTACAGTTTGGTGTTCATCTTCTTTTAAATGCACAAAATACACATCAGCTAAATCTGCTTCAGCTTGCTTAAATTCAGAATTTGGTAGACTATCTGCATAAACTCTAACATTAAGCGTATTATCTTGGTTGTAATTACTAGAAATTACGTTGTATTGTTTTTTTAGTTCAGCTTCTCCATTTCGATCTGTAACCGTCGTCCAAATTTTATCTTTTATTTTTTCGACCGCTTCAATAGGAGACATTTTGCTCAAAATTTTACCACCATTTAAAATGGCCATATCTGTACATAACTCTTTTACATCATCTACAATATGCGTAGACAAAATAACAATATGATTGGTTCCTATTTCACGGAGTACATTCAAAAAACGATGTCTTTCTGCTGGATCTAAACCAGCAGTAGGTTCATCTACAATAATTAATTTTGGATTATTGAGCAAGAGTTGCGCTATACCAAAACGTTGTTTCATACCACCAGAATATCCAGCAACATGTTTGTTTTTCACTTCTGTTAGATTGGTAACTTCTAATGCATAAGCTACAATTTCTTGTCTTTCTTTTTTATTGTTTATTCCTTTTAATTCAGCAAAATAATTCAATAAAGCTTCAGCAGACATTTTCGGGTAAACCCCAAATTGCTGAGGTAAGTATCCTAGCACTTTTCGCAATCGCATTTTTTCTTCCAATACATTAATATCACCTAAATGAATTTCGCCAGAATCAGGTTTTTGAAGTGTAGCAATGGTACGCATTAAAGTCGATTTTCCTGCACCATTAGGTCCAAGTAAACCAAACATACCTGCATTGATTTCAATTGAAATATTGTCTAAAGCTTTTACGCCGTTAGCGTATGTTTTTGATAGGTTTTTGAGTTGTAACTGAATCATTGTTGCATATTTAAGTTGTGACATAAGTCTACAATATGAACAATTTGTTACAAATTTTGAAGATTACTTTTTAGAAATCGCTAATAAAGCCTCATACAATAAATGAACAGGTAAGCCCATGACAGTATAATAAGAGCCTGTTATGGAAGTGATTCCAATTTTACCAATCCATTCTTGAATTCCGTAGGCACCCGCTTTATCGAAGGGTTTAAAAGTATCTACATAAAAATTGATTTCATCTGAAGTTAGCTCTCTAAATTTTACATCTACAACATCACTTTTTATTATTTGATGATGACTAGATGTTACTGCAAATGAAGAAATAACCTGATGTGTTTTTCCAGACAAACTAGATAGCATTTGGATAGCTTCTTCTTTATTTTGCGGTTTGTTAAGCGCTTTACCATTATGCCAAACAATGGTGTCTCCAGTTATTACAACTTCATTTTTATTTAATTTTCTAAAGGCATCAGCTTTTAGCTTCACTAAATAATTAGTAATTTCTTCTTTTTGAAGCGAAGTGGAAAAATGCTCATCTACTGGCATTACTTCAACAGTAAAATTGAGTTGTAACTCTTCTAGAAGTGATTTTCTTCTTGGTGAACCTGAAGCTAAAATTAATTTTAAATCTGTTAACTTATTTTGAAGCATGTTTGTTAAGGTTTTAGTTGAATAATTTAATAAAAGCCTAAGCTAATTAATCCTAGTAACATCCATACCTTA
>CBFIGU010000164.1:0-3827 GCA_965662165.1 Psychroflexus sp. | reverse complement strand
CCTTTCAGAAAGAATTTTATGATGAATTTAAATTAGACATTCATTTAATTCATCAAGAAGAAAAAGCACTGTGGTTAGCAAGGAATACAGCGATACAAAAAAGCAAAGGAGAATACATTTTACTTTTTGATGATGATTCTCGGGTGGATGCGGATTGGATTACGCAACACCTAAAAACCTTAGACTTTTTTGATGCTGACTTATCATCAGGAGTATCCATTTCTACTCAGGGTGCAAAAGTACCAGATAATTACGCCTATTTTTGTATCAGTGGCCAATTAGACACGGGAAATGTATTGCTCAAAAAAGAGATTTTTAAAAAAATTGGATTATTTGACCGTCAGTTTGAAAAACAACGCATGGGTGATGGAGAATTTGGCTTGCGCGCTTATTTGGCAGATTATAAAAATATTTCTAATCCTTACGCTAAACGCTTGCACTTAAAAGTAGGTTCTGGTGGTTTACGCCAAATGGGAAGTTGGGATGGCTTTAGACCGAAGAATTGGTTCGATCCCAGACCTATACCGAGTGTGGTATATTTATTTAGAAAATACCATGGAAACAAAGCAGCAAAATTAGCCTTGTTAAAAACTGTTCCTAGCTCCATTATGCCTTATAAATACAAACGTAATTCCTACATGATGCTGTTGGGAGTAATAATAAGTATTTTTTTAATACCTATTGTTTTCTTACAAGTCAGAAAATCGTGGAAATTAGCTTCTCAAAAATTAATGGAAGGAGCCAAAATTCAAAACTTATGAAAAGTGAAGTAGTAATAAAAAATTATGGGCCTGCATTAGAAAAGAAACATTACGAGTTTGCAACTAAAATGTATGGTAAGAGAAGGAAAAGAAGAAATCCAGATTATTTATATTGGAAATTTAGAGGCCAACCCAATACCGAATTACCTTCATTAAAATTAGCTTTGATTGGCAATGAGGTAGTTGGTCAATTGGGTTTGATTCCATGTAAATTGAATATTGGAAATGAAATAATAGATACACAGTGGGCTTGCGATTTAATAGTAGATTTGGATTATAGAGGAAAAGGAATTGCAAAATTACTTTATGATGCAGCTCACCAACAAAAGGAAATTACCTTAGGAAGTGACCCAAGTCCTTCTGCAGAAATTTCGATGCTTAGAGCTGGTTACAAAAAACTAAAAAGCTCAAACAAGCAATTTATCCCAATATATTTAGGACTTCCATTAAGAATGAAAGGCATTAAGGTTAAGGCTTTAGATAAATTAAGAAATCCATTTTTGAAAACATATTCTAAATCAAAGTATAAAAAGCATTTTAAGGAAATAAACATTATCAATACAAATCATAAGATCACTTTCAAACTTGATAGAACAAATCAAGTTTTTATAGAGCGTGATTTGAGTTTCAAAACATGGCGTTTTTCTCCTTTTAAAGATTATTACCCTGGAGTGAAAATGTTTAACCTAAACGATACAAAAACCTATTATTCAGGTTATTATTTGGGCGATATTTATTTTATTACAGACTTCTTTTTAGAAAAAGAAAATCATTTTCAAAATATAATTAATCATATTTTAGGGTACATACCTAAAAACATAGAAAGAATACGTTTTCAAAACAATACAAATGATAACCTATTAGGTTCAAAATTAACTACTATAAAGTATAGAACCTACACATCAATTATTTATTACACAAAAAACTCAGAAATTGAAAATAAAATAGGAGATAAGTACTTTTATTACACCCATCACGATACAGATGAAAACATTTAAAAAGAAAATAATCATCACTTGGGATTTTGATGGTCCAATTGGTTTAATCAATGCATCTTATCCGTATAATTTTCATTTTAGTAACCTAGAACGTGAGATTAACAATGCAAAAGCTATACTTGATATTTTGGATAAATATCAAATTAAAACCTGTTTTGCAATAACGGGCTTTTCAGCAGAAGAAGGCAAGTATCCCTATACCTTTCCAGAATTAGTACATGAAATCTATAAACGAGGTCACGAAATAGCTTCACATTCTTGGCGACATGAGTGGTCATCTATTTTTCAGTATAATCAAATAGATAAAAGTTTAAAGAGAAGTAAGCTTTCTTTAGAAAATGCTATACAGCATCAGCAAAAAGTAGTAGGTTTTGTGCCTCCACACAATCGCCCAATGACTTGGTTAAAAAGAGGAGCTTTCAGTTGGGGAGATCGAGGCGTATATCCTTTTTTTAAAGCAGCTGATAACGAATCTATAATCAAACTTTTAAAAAAAAATAAGTACGCCTGGATAAGAGTAACTTATAAAAATATCTTTCAAAAATTTAAATTACAAGCTAAAAATAAAACGGGACGCATACATCAGTACAAGGGAATCTTGTTACTTGAAAATCACCACACCGGTTTCGGTAAACAAGTAACTAAACATATTTTAGAAACCAATCATGAAACCTATACCTTAAGTGCGCATCCATTAATGTTTGATTTTGAAAATAAATTAGAAAACAAAGAAAACTTTATTTATCTTTTAGATGCGCTTACAAACTCAAATCAAGAAATTGAATTTGTAAGACCTATGGATTTATTGAAGCAGTAATTACAAAGCAGTTTTACACAAAATTCAAAAGTACTTCATACCCGAATAAACGAATACCCGAAAATTGAAAAAAATCCTAATCATCACTTCAGAATTACCTCCTCAACCCGGCGGAATAGGAACACACGCTCACCAATTAGCAAAACACCTAAGCATAAGTTATGAAGTAAAAGTATTAGCAGACCAACGTTCTGGAGCTGGAGACGAAGAAAAACAATTTGATAGCCAACAAGCTTATCAAATCAAAAGAATTGAACGCAAGAAAATAATTTTTATAACCTACCTAAACAGAATTAGAGTAGCTTTAAGTTTGATAAAACACTTTGATGTGGTTTTGGTTTCAGGAAAATTTCCCTTGTGGTTAACAGGATTAATCAAGAGAAAGCACAAACAAATTCCATTAATAGGAATAATTCATGGCACAGAAGTACTATTGGCCAATAAATACTTAAGAAAACTGACTGATCAAAGCTTGATGAAACTAGATGCAGTAATTGGAGTCTCTAATTACACGCTTAAACTTGTAGATTACCTTAAATTAAAAAGTACTTTTGTGATTCCAAATGGGATAGAAGTAAGTCTAGACTCCCAGAATGCTAGGCAGATTAAAAAAAATGAACAAATTAATTTTATAACTGTTGGTAATTTAACACAGCGTAAAGGACAACATAATTTTATCAAGGCATTACCGAGCTTAATTAAACACCATCCAAACCTAAAATACCATATCGTCGGAATACCCACCAATAAAAACCAAATCCAAAAATTGGCGAAGGAATTAAAAGTGGAGAACTATATTCAAATCTATGGTCGAGTTTCAGAAGAAGAAAAAAACAAATTGTTGGAAAAGGCACATATTTTTGTGATGCTAAGCGAACGAACAGCAACAGGAGATGTAGAAGGATTTGGAATTGCCGTTTTAGAAGCCAACAACAAAGCTTTGCCTGCCATAGGTAGCAAAGATTCAGGTATTGAAGATGCCATTAAGAAGGAGTATTCAGGTGAATTAGTGAATCCATATGATCAAAATGAAATTCGAACAGCTGTCAACAAAATTTTAGAAGACTATCCTAACTACAGTAAACAAGCTTTAAGTTGGTCGAAAGATTTCAACTGGAAAAAAATTGTAGAACAATACAAACAAGTCATAGAAAAAACAATTCCAATAAAATAGAATTTTAAATTTCGCAATTAAATTTATCTTGATAATTATCGAAAAAACACTATCCCCTTGAAGGGATTATAGGGGTG
>CBFIGU010000163.1:0-3832 GCA_965662165.1 Psychroflexus sp. | reverse complement strand
AATTGATAGTTGGTTTCATTTAAAATTGGATCAACTTCATTTTCGGCATCAGATTCAGTTGTGTAGTAAACAATACTCTCTACATCACCTGGATTATTGACTCCCATTGAAGTTAGATTATTTTCAGTCAAATCAAAAGATTGTGTAAAAGTAAAATCTCCACATTCATTAAGATCAATGGTTTGATCGATTTGAATTTCAACACAAGCAAATAAATCAAAAGAACGAACCAAAATACAGTTTTGATTTTCTAAACTACGAACAGCAACATAAGCAACTTCTGCTGTACCTGCGTTATAGTTTGAAGGCGTATCAATAGGATTTTCAAAATTTAAAGCATCTTCTTCTGTTTCAAAATATGCAAATTCTACATCTAGGGTACTTTGACCATCTAAAACTATAGAATTATTAGCTGTTAAATCAAAAAAGATAGGATTATTTGGATCAATGGGCTCTACTACTTCAGGCTCACCAATCGTTAAAACAGTAGTTTCAATATCAAAACTAGTAATTGCAAAACATTGGTTAAGCAAAGTGTTTTCAGCACGAGCGTATATGGTTTCTGACTCATTGGCTGGCTCGTAGGCTTCAGGATTTAAAATTGGATTGGACCCGTTTTCAGCATTGATTAAAGTTGGATAAAAAGTTACTGATAGCTCTGGATCAGTAATTCCTGTGATTCCTAAATCTACATCGTTTAAATTTACTTCTGTATCTTCGAAATCTTCAATACAAATTTCAATAGCATCTAATTCAGGTTCAACTAAAGGTTGATCAAAGTAATTTATATCAACAGTGCCATCAACCGATGAGCCACTAATTGGGTTATCTGCTATCAGTCTGTAGGTTCCTCCAGGACTTTGTACCGTAATGGTAGATTCTTCTTCTCCTGGCAACACTTCAAATTGGTCTGTATCTTCATTAAATAACTCCCAAACATAATTTACTTGTCCACCAGCTAAATCTGCTGGCAAAGAAGAAAATATAGTATATTCTTCACCCACACATAAATCTACATCTTCACCTAAGATTGGGCAACCTGAAACACCTGCTCCAGCTTGACCTGCATTAGTTTGTTGAAAGCTAATAAAACCTGGATTTTGATTAAAGTTGGTTATTAAAACTATATAGAAATCACCTTGAACAGCATTAGGAATAGTCATGTTTTCTGTTGCTGAACCTGAGTAACTACAATCTACTTCATTGGCTGAAGTCAAATTATCACAATTTCCATCAGGCGTATCAAATGGTCCCCATATAATGAAATCTACATCTAAACCACTTCCACTAAAGTCTGATTCAGTATTTTGTCTAAGTAGAAATTCAAAATCTCCAGATTCTTCTACTTCCATAAAAAACCATGCTGGATAAGGCTCTGAGCCTAAGCAGCCATAATCTGGCCCAGGCTCAGCTGAAGAAGCTCCACCAGGTGTTTGGTTATTAATATTAGGGAAAAAGAATAAATCACCACCAGCACAGAAAGCTTGGGCTTCAGCACATGAATCACTAGTTCTTGAAATTACTTCAACGCTAGCGAGGTCATCATTTAATGTTTCACAGCCAAACTCATCTATCACAGTTACTTGAACTGTATAAACTAATACCGCACCGAAAGCATATTGTACAAAAGGAACATCTGTGGTTTGCGTTTCTCCATCGCCAAAATCCCATACATAAGTATAACTTTCATTATCTAATCCTTCATGATCAATTTCGAAAGTAACAGGAATAAAATCGCCAACTTCATAATTTCCAGTAGTATTATTAAATGTTGATGGCTGAAGACTCACTAAAGTGGAAGGAGTTACTTCACATGGTGCTCTACAACCAGCATCAAAGGCAATTTCAGCTGATATTGAAGACGGATCAAAACCAGAAGATATGGCTATGGTTAAACAACCTGATGGGTTTTCATCAGCATCAGATGCAGATACTAGACCAAGAGAACCGTCGTAAGGAATTTCGTTGGCTGTTGTATCATCTCCATCATAAATTATAAAATCTACAAAACTTGGGATATTAAAAGCGGTAAAATCAATGGTACTAATTTGTGTATCATCATCAGGGCAAATGGTAAAAACAATATCAACATTACTTAAACTACTATTGTCGTTATTAATAAAGTAAGAATCTTCACAAGTTGAAACGTTTGCTAAACCGTCTCCATCAATTATATCAACAATATTTGTTTGAGCTGATAATTGGAGACTTATAAGGCTAAATAAAATAAAAAAATATCTCATTGGGGTATTTTAAGATTGTGTTGAAGGTAATAAACCTACAATATAGTTGCTATTTTCTGAATAATAATAAATAGTCTTTTTATTGTAAGTGTTCAATTTATACTTGTAAGGATTAAAATTTTTGAAATCTTTAGGAAGACTAAATTCAAGATTTGGGTTGTAATCCTTTATCTTATTAACATTGTTTAAATCGATCTTATCTAATTGACTTGGAAAAGATGATGATTCATAGAACACAATTCTATTAAGAATACCTTTATAAAAGTTTATGGATTGCTTGTTGCTAAGAATTACATCGTTAGTTGAATCACTGTAGACTTCTTGAATTAATCGATTAAAATCTGAAACATTCCCTCTGCCAATCTCCTTTTGTGCACTAAGACTAGTGATTACAATAAAAAAAACAAAAACTACAAACTTCAATTTAAACATTATTTAATTTTTTGAGTGGCGAAAATTAATGAAAATATAACAAAATTTAGCGCTTTGGAATAATTATTATAACTCTAACATTCCCGAAAACTTGTAAAAGTGTAAAAAACATATATTTGCATTTAGATATAGTTAATATGAAATTAGACGAAAATATTACTGAAATAGGTGATAATCACATAGGAACATCATCAGAAACACCGCTTAGAGAAGATGCTTTCGTGCTTTCTGACGAAGAAAAAAGAAAAAAAATTGATCATCATATTGGTGAAATTATGCAAACTTTAGGTTTGGATATGTCAGACGACAGCTTAAAAGGAACTCCAAACCGAGTAGCCAAAATGTTTGTAAATGAAATTTTTTCTGGCTTAGACCCTAAACATAAACCTAAGGCTTCCACATTTGAGAATAAATACAAATATGGCGAAATGCTTGTAGAAAAAAACATAACAGTTTATTCTACTTGCGAGCATCACCTTCTACCCATTGTAGGAAAAGCTCATGTAGCCTATATTTCTAGCGGAAGAGTCGTAGGCCTATCTAAAATGAATAGAATTGTAGATTATTTTGCCAAAAGACCACAGGTACAAGAACGTTTAACCATGCAAATTGTAAAAGAATTACAAATAGCTTTAGATACTGAAGATGTTGCCTGCGTTATTGATGCTAAACACTTATGCGTGAACTCTCGTGGGATTCGAGATATTGAAAGCTCGACAGTTACAAGTGAGTTTGGCGGTAAATTCAAAGAAAAAGAAACCAAAAAAGAATTTTTGGATTACATTAAATTAGACACTAAATTTTAAGCTTCGCACATGCCATTATACAACCAGCAGGAACTTTATATTTACAATTCACAAAGCACAAAAAAAGAAAAATTTAAACCTGTAAATGAAGGTTTAGTAGGAATGTATGTTTGTGGACCTACCGTATACAATAAAGTACATCTTGGTAACTGTAGAACATTTGTTTCTTTTGATTTGGTTTTTAGATACCTTCAACACCTTGGTTATAAAGTACGCTATGTTCGCAACATTACCGATGCAGGACATTTAGAAAATGATGCTGAAGAAGGAGAAGATCGTATAGCTAAAAAAGCTCGTTTAGAAGAATTAGAACCCATGGAAGTGGTTCAAAAATATACGGTAGATTTTCAC
>CBFIGU010000162.1:0-3879 GCA_965662165.1 Psychroflexus sp. | reverse complement strand
CTTTAAATATATAGTCGTAGCCAGTAGCATACAAACCTACGACTAGAAGTATTATTATTCCAATAATCCACTTTAGGATTTTAGCAAGGGTTTTCATTCCAAATCATTTTGAGTAAATGTACATATTTAGTTGGATTTTGAGAATATGTGCTCCTAATTTGTTTGCTCTGGAATAATTCTAATGTCTTGTTTATGTTTTTGCGATTAGTTTTTCATATACGAAGTTTTTTTCACCGCAGTGTCGCAGAGAACACAGAGTTTTTATTCCTTACCTTTCTTTTTAATTGAATAGCTTTCTTTGTGAACTTTGCGACTTTGCGGTTAGTTTTTGAGTAATGGTTTAAACACGAGAAAGCAAATTAAAATAATTTACTCTTCTTTATATTCTAGTTTTAAAATGCCAATGTCTTCAATTAATTTTTCAATCTCTTGTTTATCAGTTCCATCATAAAAACCACGGATCCGTTTTTCTTTATCTACTAGCACAAAATTTTCAGTGTGTACTAAATCATAAGGTCCGCCATCGCCATCGGTTTTTGAAGCTAAATAATGTTTTCGTGCTAGGTTGTAAATTTGTTTTTTATCTCCAGTAACCATATGCCATTTTCCATCAACTAATCCCATTTTGTCTGCATGCTTCCTAAGTTGTGGTACGTCGTCTATTTCTGGAGTTACAGTATGCGATAGTAATTTAATTTCATCATCATCCATAAATTCATCCTGCACAATTTTCATGTTTTCTGTCATTGGAATGCAGATGGTCATGCATGTGGTAAAGAAAAAATCAGCGACATAAATTTTATTTTCAAATTCCTTCGGAGTGATGGTTTTTCCATTCTGGTTAGTAAGTTTAAAATCCCCAATCTTATGAAATTTTCTAATGTACTGTACACTTGTATCGGCTAACTCTTTATTCACCATATCGGGTTGGTAGATAGGAAGCTTAGGTTGGACTTTTAAAGCTTGGTAAATCAGGCTAATAATTATTACTGATAAGATCAGCATAAATATGGCAAAAGGTTTATATTTTGAAAAAAATTTGAGCATTGATTTTCTTTATTTATCGCTATCATAATCAAATACAAAAATACGAAATTGCATTAAGTCAGCTCTGATTTAAGTCATAACCCAAACTAAATTAGTGAAGCTTTAACAGCTTAATAAGTTATGTTGTTGAATATTCATGAATTATTTATTAAGAATAGTTTTCAACATGAATTCAAAAAAAAATGCTTTGACAATTATCAAAGCATTTTTCATTGGGATGAAATTTATTTTTATTCTCCTTGGCCAAGAGAGAAACCACGTTGATCGTTAAAGTTGTATAAGTTTTCAGTCTTAATAATATCGAAGTCTACTCCCGATAATTTAGATAATAAACCTAAAACATGATCAAATTCTATTGGTGCATAAGTTGGGTTGTTTTCATCAACTCCAACAAATCTACATCTCCAGTGGTCTGTGCAGTAGGTTTCTTTTAATCCGTTTGGGAAAACCTTTACTCCACGGTTAGTAATCATTTTTAATTTTAATTTGTAGGCATCGATGTTGTCTAACTCATTTCCAATTTGATTTGGGTCTTGACCTTTCCAATCAATAAACACATCTACTCCAACCAATTGTTTTTCTTCTTCCTTTCTTACATAGTCTGGTACTTCTATTACGCCACTTCCAGTAGATAAGTCGCTAGCATTAAAATGCGTAGGTGTTTCTCCTAAGTTTGCAATTACTTGATCTGCAAATTCTTTTGTGCCTACCTTTTCTTTACTAACACCTTCTCTGTAAATATCTGCAGTGTGGTAACCTTTTTCTAAAGTAGTTAACCATGCATTTTTAACTTTGTCTCCTATTTCAGACTGACCAATATGAGCTAACATAGAAACTGCAGCATTAATTAAACCAGACGGGTTTGCAATGTTTTGACCTGCAATATCTGGAGCTGAACCGTGTATAGCTTCAAACATAGCCACATTTTTGCCAATGTTTGCAGATCCACACATTCCCACTGAACCACCAATTTCTGCTGCAATGTCAGAGATAATGTCTCCATAAAGGTTGGCAGTAACAATTACATCGTAGTTTTCTGGATTAGCAGCTAAACGAGCAGAACCTATATCTATGATTTGTGTTTCACTCTTAATTTCTGGATACTCAACAGCAATTTCATCAAAAACTTTGTGGAAAAGACCATCTGTAATTTTCATGATGTTATCCTTCAACATACATGTTACTTTCTTTCTTCCGTAAGCTTTAGCATATTCAAATGCATAACGAACTATTCTTTCACATCCAGGACGAGTAATTAGCTTTAAACATTGGTAAACATCTTGAGTTTGTCTGTGCTCGATACCTGCGTATAAATCTTCTTCGTTTTCACGAACTACAACTACATCCATGTTTGGAAAGTTACTTGGTACATAAGGTGTTAGTGCTTGCACAGGTCTAACATTAGCAAATAAACCAAGTGATTTACGTAAAGTAACATTTAAGCTTTTATACCCTTTTCCTTGTGGAGTTGTAATGGGAGCTTTAAAAATTAATTTATTTGAGTTAATAGCATCCCAAGAAGAATCATCTATACCAGATGTGTTTCCTGATAAGTAAACTTTTTCTCCTAATTCTATAAATTCAGGTTCAATATTTGCGCCAGCAGCATTTAAAATTCTTAGCGTAGCATCCATGATTTCTGGACCAATCCCATCACCATTGGCTACAGCAATTTTTACAGGATTTTTTAAATTATTAGATTCTGCTTTCTTGTTTTGTTTTAACGTACTCATATTGCTTTGATATTTTAAGTTGATGCTGCAAATATGCGAATATTAATACATTAAATTTTATTTATATATTAAATAAAGTATATAAACATTTTTTATGCGTTGAAAGCAGATGTTTAATTCTACACTTAATTTTTTAATTAGTCCTCACTAAAAATTTGATGTTGGTGTTTAATTGATTCTTCGTGAATAGCTTTTAGAAACTTCAAGATAAAATCTTCACTTAAGGCTTGTTCTTTACCGCGTTTTATCATAGTGTCTAATATGTTATTCCAGCGTTTAGACTGTAAAATAGCTACATTATTTTTCTTTTTAAGTTCTCCAATTTCGTCTGCAATAGCCATTCTTTTGCCAAGTGCATCAATGAGTTGTTGGTCAATAACATCTATTTTTGTTCTTAGGTTTTGAAGACACTCTTGGTATTCAGAAGCTTTTGTGGTTTCTTTCCTAATCTTTAAATCTACCGTCAATTTATCTAAAACCTGTGGTGTAATTTGCTGTTTAGCATCACTCCAAGCATGATCTGGATCAAAATGAGTTTCTACCATAATGCCATCAAAATTTAAATCTAATCCAGTTTGACAAATGTCGAATATCAAGTCTCGGTTACCTGCAATATGCGATGGATCCAATATTAAAGGTAAATCAGGAAATTGATTTTGCAAATCAATTGCTATTTGCCATTCAGGATTATTTCTGTATTTGGTTTTTTCATAGGTTGAAAAACCACGGTGTATTACCCCTAAATTTTTAATATTAGCATCATGAAGGCGCTCTACTGCTCCCAGCCAAAGTGGTAAATCTGGATTTACTGGATTTTTTACCAATACAATTTTATCAGTACCTTGTAATGCATCTGCAATTTCTTGAACTATAAATGGACTCACGGTACTTCTCGCACCAATCCAAAGCACATCTACATCTGCTTCTAAAGCTAAATCAACATGAGTTTTGTTAGCTACTTCGGTAGCAATTTTCAAGCCTGTTTCTGCTTTTGCACGTTGCAACCATTTTAAACCAATAGCGCCAACGCCTTCAAAATTTCCTGGCCTTGTTCTAGGTTTCCAAATACCAGCACGCATTATACTTGTATCTGTATCTT
>CBFIGU010000161.1:0-3893 GCA_965662165.1 Psychroflexus sp. | reverse complement strand
ATTAATTTGATTAGCTATTTCATTACCAACAACAAAATCGTTTTGAGTTGCTGGTTTATTTTTTACTATTACTGCATACCATTTATCTTCTTCAAAATCTTCATCATACCTTGAGAATACAAGGTCCTTCCCAAATTCATTTGAACCGTGAGTAATCCTAACGTTATTAAATCCTTTTTGCTTAAATAAAACAGCTAAATCTTCGAATAATTCAGTTTCGTAACAACTCTTTTGAATGAATTCAAGTTTATCTTTTACACTTTTGAATGTTTTATTTTTAGTTGTTTCTTTTTTACTCATAAGTTTTTTTTAGCTGACGCACAACTGGTTATATCCAAATAAAGATACAAAATTTTTTGAATTTATAGCAGAGTAAACTCAATAGTGGGTTGTTTAAAATATTTCCGAAGAATAAACATACACAAACCTAATAGGGTTTGCAATAAAACGAGTTACTTTTTTTATACTCTCCAAAACCCAAAAGATTAGAAATAGAAAAACCAAAAACCCAACCCCTGCCCTAACCAAGGATATTTTTATTAAGCTTTTTAGGCTGGCTTTAGTATGCTTAAAGTATAGCTTAAGTATGGATACTGTATGAAAAACTAAATAAATTCTACAAAAACGAGTGCAGGTATCTCCTTCTTTAAACCTTTCAAAAAACACATTTCAATCCCTTTAAAAATACTACATTTGAAGCTATTTCATATAAAAAAACTTTACATGCTACTACACAACAAAACCGCCATCGTTACAGGCTCTTCCCGTGGCATTGGGCAACAAATTGCGCTAGGCTTAGCCGAGCTGGGTTGCCATGTAATTGTGCATGGTCGCACAAAAGCCAACTGCCAAAAAACACTTGAGTTGCTGGCTAATTTCCCCATACAAACCCATTGTGTAGCTGGAGATTTAAGCCAACCCCAAGAAGTAGAGATGGTAATTGAGCAGGTAGAAAAGCTAAATCTAGATGTAAGTATTGTGTATAATAACGCCGCCATTATGCGTCCGTATCGCCACGATTATTGGGAGCATACTTCAGCAGATTGGCATTTGAGCATGCAAGTAAATGTATTTGCGCCCTACGCCTTTTGCAAGGCGTTTATACCAAAAATGATAACTAAAGGATTTGGTCGAGTGGTGAATCTAGTTTCGGGTATACAAGACCAGCCCGAGCTTTCGCCTTACAGTACATCTAAAGCGGCCTTAGCCAAATTAACCAAAGATATAGCGGTAAAGTTAGAAAACACTGGTGTGCGTATCAATGCACTCGACCCGGGTTGGCTGCAAACCGATTTGGGTGGCGAATATGCTGAGCATCCGGTTGAAGCGGTGATGCCTGGCGCACTAAAACCCGCACTTGTAAATAACGATGGACCCAACGGCATTACTTTTTTGGCTTTAGATGCTTAATTTTGTAATTCATTTTTAAAAATATGAAATTAGCTTACTTCTCATTTACGCTAATCACGAGCTTTCTCTTGGCTTGCAATTCTACCGCTCCTAAAACACAAACTGAAAAACAAAGCTATCCCGACACCAAAGTAGTCGGTGCCATGAAAGAAGTAATGTGGAAAGGCAAATTAGGAGGTCAAATCGACTTAGACAGTATTTCCAATACCAAAGGACTTTACGGAATTGGGCCGTTGAGTTATTTACAAGGAGAATTGCTTATTAACAACGGAAAAAGCTATGTGGCTAAAGTCACTTCAGACTCTACTATGCAAGTTAAACAAACCTATGCTGCATCTGCACCCTTTTTTGTGTATACGAATGTAAGTGAATGGAATGAAGTAAGTTTGCCAGGTAAAATAAAGAATGTACAAGATGTAGAACAGTTCCTAAATCGTGAAACAAGCGATTTAAAAAGGGCATTTGCTTTTAAATTGATTGGTACAATTTCTAGTGCAAAAATTCACATTCAAAATTTACCTAAAGGAAGCAAAGTCTCTTCACCAGAAGAAGCGCATCGCGGCCAAACCAATTACACGCTTCTAAATGAAGAAGTTGAAATTATCGGATTTTATTCTACCGAACATCAAGGTATTTTTACGCATCACGATTCGTTTGTGCACCTGCACTTGATTACAAAAGATGAAAGCCAAATGGGACATCTAGACGAATTGCAAATTGATAAGATGAAATTGTATTTGCCTAAAAACTAGCTTGATGCTTTTTAGAATTGTAGGTAAAAAACTGACAAATATCATTTTTATGCAGTTTCGGATTGCTTGTGTTACCCTAGTTACAAAGCCAAAAAACAGATGTATTTATTTTTGAAAACAGTAATTGGTTTCACTTTAATTGCATTTACATCATGAAGTTTTTTATCTATTCTGCTTTTATTTTTCTACTTATCAGTTGTGACTCTTCTACTAAAAAAGGAGCTTACACGAAAATTGTATCCAAACCTAAAAGTGAATTGCATCAACAAGCATCTAGCTTATTTAGCTCAGTAAATTCTTTGCCTAATCAAGAACTTTCTGCTGAAAAAATTGCACTTGGAAAAAAATTATATTTTGATAAACGCTTATCGAAAAACAACAGCATTAGTTGTAATTCTTGCCATAATTTGAATACCTACGGTGTAGATAACTTGCCAACATCTCCCGGAGATACCAAAGAATTTGGAACACGTAATTCTCCGAGTGTAATTTATGCTCATTTACATACATCTCAATTTTGGGATGGTAGAGCTAAAGATGTAGAAGAGCAAGCAGGAATGCCTATTTTAAATCCTGTTGAGCATGCCATTCCCGATAGTTTGTACTTAGAGAACAAATTGGCTCAAGTTGATGAATACGTTCAAACTTTTGCTAAGGTGTATCCTGAAGATGGCTTAACCTATACTAATATTACAAATGCTATTGGCGCTTTTGAAAGACAAATGTCTCCCGTAAGTCAATTTGATTTATATTTAGATGGAGATGAAACTGCGCTGAACACCAAACAGAAAAAAGGCCTACAAGCTTTTATAGATAACGCCTGTATTGCATGTCATGCGGGTGCTCCGCTTGGTGGAAAAATGATACAGAAATTCGGATTATTTGATGATTATTGGAAATATACTAAAAGTGAAAAAATAGATCAAGGACTAGCTGAAGTTACTGGAAAGGAAGCCCATAAATATATGTTTAAAGTACCTAGCTTAAGAAACATAACCAAAACTGGTCCGTATTTTCATGATGGCTCTGTAGAAAGCTTAGAAGAAAGCATTAAAATTATGGCTAAATTACAGAGCAACAAAGATATTAGCGACGAAGATGTGGAAGCAATAATGGCCTTTTTTGAATCGTTAGAAGCAGATCTTGATGATTCCATGAAGACACTTTAATAAACAAATACAAGCGTAAAACAAGCTGTTTAAGTATTGAAACGGCTTTATTTAGTGAAAAATATCATCCCGAAGCATCAAGGGGAATTCCGTTAAAGAGAAAATATTAGGTTTTAGTACATTTTCGAGAACGCTCGCTAAAGCGGGACCAAAGACCCATTTTAAAATAAAAAACCACTCTAAAAGTGGTTTTGTTGTGGAGAATATCGCCCCGAAGCATCGGGAGAACCGATGACCCTGTTTAGTGGAGAATATCGGATTCGAACCGATGACCCCTACGCTGCCAGCGTAGTGCTCTAGCCAACTGAGCTAATTCCCCTTTTAAATTTATGTAAAGAACTTATATTTTAAATTCTGCTTTTGTGCTCTAGTTCCGTCAAGCTGCCCCTTGACGAGAATTCTCGAAAAAAATTCAAAGCATTTCAAAAAAATGCTTTGGTTTTTTCGGAACCAACTGAGCTAATTCCCCTTTTAAATTTATGTAAATAACTTATATTTTAAACTTCTTTGGTTTTTTCGGAACCCACTGAGCTAAATCCCTTCTCAAATTATGTTTGCAAAT
>CBFIGU010000160.1:0-3957 GCA_965662165.1 Psychroflexus sp. | reverse complement strand
ATTCTGTACATAAAAAGTTCCAATTCCAGTTCTTCTTAATCCAGATAAGTGTGCTCCAGACTGTAAAGCTCTTCCGAAATCGTAAGCTAAACTTCTTATATAAGTTCCCTTGCTACAAACTACTTCAAATTCAATCTTTGGGAAATCAATTTTGGTAATTTCAAATTTTTCAATCAAAACCTTGCGTGTTGGGATGTCTATTTCTTCACCATTTCTAGCATATTCATACATTCGTTTCCCATTTTTTTTAAGAGCTGAAAAAATGGGAGGTTTTTGGTTTATTTCTCCAATAAATTGCTGAGTAGTTTCTTTAATTAATCTTTCTGATATATGTTGAGTATCGAATGTTTCATTAATTTCAGTTTCTAAATCGTAAGATGGGGTAGTAGCTCCCAAAGTAATTTCGCCAATATAGGTTTTGATTTGTCCCATGAACGATTCAATTTGCTTCGTCATTTTTCCAGTACAAATTATTACTAGCCCGGTAGCAAGTGGATCTAATGTTCCTGCATGGCCTACCTTAATTTTCTTAATTTTAAATTGTTTTTTTATTAGCCAACGAACTTTATTTACTAATTGAAAAGATGTCCAATTTAACGGTTTATCGAAAAGAAGAATTTTTCCTTTTTGGAATTCTTCTAAAGTGCAATTTTCAAGCATATAAATTACTTCTTGTGTGGATTCAGCAAAATAGCATAAGCTTCTACTGCAAACCCAATAATGACTAAAGTTGGAGCTAGTCTAATTCTTCTCCAGCTGAATATTTCAGGGTTAAAAACATTGGGGTCATCGCTTCCGCCACCCGTCATTAAAATAAAGCCAAGAGCAATAATTCCTGCTCCAATAAGCATGAAAGTGTAATTCTTTTTTTCGAAGATAAATTCGTTTTGAACTTTGTTCTGCTTCTTCAATTTATTTTCTTTTTTTGTTTTAGTAATAGAGCTCATCAGTTTTTAAATTTAAGAAACGTTGCGTGGCCAAAAATGTGCTAATCCATGTAATTAAAATCCCCAACATAAAAACTCCAACAAAAACATAACCTACAATTACAGGGTCTTTTAGTAATTTTAGGTTTGGGAAAGCATCATTTAGATAATACATTAAAACCGCCATGCCTGCTAAAGCTAAAATTGAGCCAATAATTCCTAGTTTCACACTGTTCCAAATAAATGGTCTTCTTATAAAGCCTTTGGTGGCGCCAACCATTTGCATGGTTTTAATAATAAATCGTTTAGAATAAACCGATAAGCGAATAGAGCTATTAATTAGTAGTACAGCTATAAATGTGAAAACTCCGCAAATAATTAATATCCAAAAGCTTAATTTTTTAATATTTTCGTTCAATAGAGCAATAAGCGGTTTGTCGTAAACTACTTTTTCAACATAATCATATTCCATCAAGTCACGCTTAATTTCAGCCAATTGAATTTCGTTTACATAATCTGCATTAAAAAAAACATCGATGCTGTTTTTGAGTGGGTTGTAACCTAAGAAATCAGTAAAATCTTCGCCTAAGTTTTCTTTTGTAATTTCTGCAGCTTCTTCTTTTGAGACAAAATTCACACTTTTTGTATATTCCGATAGACTCAAACTTTTTTGTAGTTCTTCAATATCTACTTCTTTAGCAGTGTCTTCAAAAAATACACTTAAGGCAACCTGCTCTTTAAAATAATCAGCTACTTTTTTAGTGTTTAATAAAATTAAACCTAAACTACCTAATATAAATAAGACAAGCGCAATACTAATTACAACAGAAAAATAAGAAGAGATTAATCTTCGGCGTTGATATCGTTCAAACGAAGAAGCCATTAAATTTGTTTTTGGTAAAAATAAAAAACTAAATGAATATGCTGTGCAATTTTTTATTCTTTCGAATCAATTAAAATAATACAGTTTAGTTATTTTGATAATTAGGTTTTTAATTAAGCCTTTAAACCTGTATAACTAGTGTATTGATAAGCCTGTGTTTTTAAAGACTTATTAAATTGATTTTATGTACATTAAAATATTATTAGGTTCAACTTGAATTTAAAATTAATAATTGTACATTTGCACTCCTAAAATTTTTTAGGAAAGGAATGTTTAATTAGTAAAATTATAAGTGTGGATACATTAAGTTACAAAACAGTTTCTGCCAATGCTAAAACCGTAAACAAAGAATGGTTGTTAGTAGATGCAGAAGGACAGTCTCTTGGGCGTCTAGCTTCTGTTGTAGCCAAATTTCTTCGTGGTAAACACAAACCAGATTTTACACCGCATGTAGATTGTGGAGATAATGTAGTAGTTATCAATGCAGAAAAAATCAACTTGACGGGTAAAAAATGGGATGACAAAGAATATTTGCGTTACACAGGTTACCCAGGTGGACAGCGAAGCATGAATGCTACCGAAATGTTTGGTAAAGGCCCTGAGCGTCTTATCGAAAAATCAGTTAAAGGTATGCTTCCAAAAAACAAATTAGGTTCTGCTTTATTCAGAAACCTTAGAGTAGTAGTTGGGGAAGAGCACAATTTAGAAGCTCAAAAACCTAAAAAAATTAATTTAAACGAACTCGTGTAAATGGAAACAATTCACAAAATAGGTCGTAGAAAAACTTCTGTAGCTCGTGTTTACCTTTCAGATGGAAAAGGAGAAATACTAGTAAATGGTAAGAAAGCTAATGATTATTTTACAACAGCTCAATTGTTGTATAAATTAAATCAACCTTTTTTATTAACAGACACTGAGGGTAGTTACGATGTAAAAGTAAATGTTTTGGGTGGTGGAATCACTGGTCAAGCAGAAGCTATTCGTCTAGCAATTTCTAGAGCTTTATGTCATTTAGATATCGAACATAGAGCTGCATTAAAACCTGAAGGATTACTTACAAGAGACCCAAGAATGGTTGAGCGTAAGAAGTTTGGACAGAAGAAAGCGAGAAAGAAATTCCAATTCTCAAAACGTTAATTTATTGGTGGTTGCCTTGTGGCAATTTAAGTTCAATTAATAATAAAGTTGTTGTTATTTCGCTTAACGCGAAAGTTAGTTTAGCATCTAAATGAATAAGGCCAAGTAAAATTGCCACTTATTTATTGCTATCTCAACAGAACGTAAACTATTAAAAAAATGGCAAAACAAATCGAAGTAAAAGAATTACTTGATTCGGGTGTACACTTTGGTCACTTAACCAGAAGATGGAACCCAAATATGGCTCCTTACGTTTATATGGAACGTAATGGAATACATATTATCAACTTATACAAAACAGTAGCAAAAATGGAAGAAGCAGGAAATGCACTTTCAAAAATTGCTGCTAGTGGCAGAAAAATCCTTTTCGTTGCTACCAAAAAACAAGCTAAAGAAATCGTAGCTCAGCAAGCTGAAAGAGCTAACATGCCTTATATTACTGAGCGTTGGCCAGGTGGTATGTTAACCAACTTTGTAACTATCAGAAAATCGGTTAAAAAGATGGCTGCTGTAGATCGTATGAAAAAAGACGGTACATTTAACTCGCTTTCTAAAAAAGAACGTTTACAAGTAGACCGTATGAAAGCTAAGTTAGAAAAGAACTTAGGTTCTATTTCAGATATGACTCGTCTTCCTGGAGCTATCTTTATTGTAGATACTTTACGTGAGCATATTGCTGTAAAAGAAGCACAAAAATTAAACATTCCAATTTTTGCGATGGTTGATACTAATTCAGACCCGCGTGAAGTAGATTATGCAATTCCATCTAACGATGATGCATCAAAATCTATTGAAAAAGTTGTTTCTTATGTTGCAGATTCTATCGTAGAAGGTATTACTACTAGAAAGGAAGACATCAAAGCTAAAGAGCAAGAGAAAGAAGCTAAAAAAGCTGCGAAAGCTGAAAAAGAGAAAGAAGTAAAAGACGCTAAGAAAGCTGAAGAAGCCAAAGCATCTACTTCTGAAGATAAATCAGCTAAATCTGAATAATACTGATTACAACAAATTAAT
>CBFIGU010000159.1:0-4034 GCA_965662165.1 Psychroflexus sp. | reverse complement strand
AGTCGATCTGCACGATTTCCATATAAATCATCTCCTAAAATTGGTGCGTTTAAACCCAATTGATGTGCAGCATGAACTCTTAATTGGTGCGTTCTGCCAGAAATTGGGAAAAAGTGAACCCGGGTACAATTATTTTTAATGCTAACTCGTTCCCATTTGGTTTGTGCAGGTTTTCCATGTTTAAAGCAAACTAATTGATGAGGTCTATTATCTAAGTCCACTCGCAGTGGCAAATCAATGTAGCCAGATTCTTGTTTTAAAATACCATTTAATAAAGCAACATATCGCTTTTTTACCTTACGTTGTATAAATAAGGCTTGTAATTTTTTGTGTGCTTTTTCACTTTTTGCAATTAGTAATATTCCTGATGTGCTCATGTCTAACCGATGCACTAAAAGTGGACCTTTGGCATTTGGAAATAATTTTTTAGCTCGAGTTAAAACAGAATCGTTTAAGGTTTTTCCGGGAACAGATAAAAACTCGGCTGGCTTTACTATAGCTGCAAAATTAGAATCTTCATAAATAATTTTTAGTTCTTTTCCTTTTGCTGGATTAGTAAGCAACGGATTTTCTTCCACATTTAAACCAACTAGCATGTGTCCTAAAATGGGTTCACATTTACTTCGGCAAGCAGGGTAATATTCACCGTGTTTTCTAATTTGAGATTGTGGAGATGTACCCCACCAAAATTCTGCCATGCAAATAGGTTCTAAATTTTGTTTATATGCATACTGAAGTAATTTCGGGGCTGCACATTCTCCCGCTCCAGCTGGTGGATTGTCTTGAAAAATAGTTCCTAAACTTTTTTCTTTTTGATTTGCATTTAAAAAAGAATAATGATTAAATATTTTATGTTGTAAAGCAGAAGATTTTAATTTACGTTTTTGTTTTAGCTTATCAATCTCAACTTCATACTCTTTAATTTCTTGATCAATTTCCTGAAGTTTATATTTCCAATACTTCTTCATTTTCTTAAGAAGAATACTTTGCTTTTTGCTAGATTCACTTAATTCTAGCTGAAGTTTTTCTTTTTCAGTTTCATTGAGTAGTTTAAATTTTTCTAATCGAATTTGGTCTCGCCTTTTCTTTTCAATTTTAATTTGATTTTTCTGGCGTTCTAAGTCAGCTTCTGATTCCTTTTGAAGCTGCTCCTTTTTCTTTTTAATTTCTTGGTAAAAAGGTAATTGTTTTAAGCTTTCAATTTTAGCATTAATAGCATTGAGTTCTTTTTCTTCCGCTTTAAAAAAGCTATCTTTAGTAAGCAAATCGAACACGGGTGGAACAAAAAATTTATGTTCATTACGATTAGCCAATTTTCCAGAAAATGCAGCTAAAAAGCCTAATTCTTCATCTGGGGTTTTAACCACCAAAACACCAAACATTTTTCCTATAGCGCTATCTTTTTCATTTTTTTCTTTAGGTAAACCGAAATTATGTTCAAAATCGTTTTGATTTTTTAAGTAATCCTGAACTTGTTCTGCAGCTAGCTTGGATAGCAAATGTGGTTCATAATAAAATGGAAATGTAAATAACTTAGGTTTCTCTACTTGAGAAACATCTTTCGAAAAAGAATGGAAAAATGGAATTTGCTTATGCTTTACCAAGAAATTTAATTTAAATGAAGAAACAAATTTTCTATTTGATGAACTGCAAATATAACTTAAGGTTAATGAAAATTTAAATACAAGTCTTCACTTCACAATACAATTATATTTGCCTAAAAAAGAATGCGCTGGATTATACCCATCATCATTTTACTGCTTATAGAAGTTTACGCATTTCAAGCTTTTAAAACCCTTTTCAAATTTAAGTGGAGTTTAAGTATATATATCTTAGTAAGCCTTTTTTTACTTGCTTTTATTTTATATGCTTTTAATACTCCAAGCCCAAATGGAACAGTTGCTGGTTTACGTTCTTACGCCATTGGTTTAATGCTTAGTTTCTTTGCTTTTAAACTCTGTATTATTATAGTTTTATTTGGAGAAGATCTGTATCGTTTTTTTGCAGGTTTGTTTCAAAAACTATTTACTTCTAATTCTTTTGAAATACCAAGTCGAAGAAAATTTATTAGCACGTTGGCTATTGGGATTGGCAGTTTACCTTTTCTGGGTTTAATATATGGTATGTATAAAGGTAAATACAATTATAAAGTACTTACATACGAATTGGAGTTTGATGATTTACCTCCTGCATTTGATGGTTACCAAATAACACAAATTAGCGATTTGCATTGTGGTAGTTTCGATAATAAAGAGAAAGTTCAGTACGGCCTTGATTTAATAAATAAGCAAAAAAGTGATGCCATTTTATTTACTGGTGATTTAGTGAATAACATTGCTGCTGAACTGGACGATTGGAAAGCAGAATTTGCTAAGTTGAAAGCTAAAGATGGTGTGTTTTCTATTCTAGGAAATCACGATTATGGTGATTATTACAACTGGGAATCTGATAAAGACAAAGTGAATAATTTAAACACGTTAAAACAGACGCAAAGCGAAATGGGCTGGAAACTACTCTTAGATGAAGCTCATGAAATCAAAAAGGGAAATGACAAAATTACAATTGTTGGTGTAGAAAATTGGGGCAAAGGTGGCTTTAAACAAAAAGGCGATTTAGATAAAGCAACAGCTAAGCTTAAAGCTGAAGATTTTAAAATATTGATGAGTCACGATCCTTCGCATTGGGATGTTATTGCGAAAGATCACCCTAAAAAAATGCAGCTTACCTTAAGTGGCCATACTCATGGTATGCAATTTGGAATAGAAATCCCCGGCTGGTTTAAGTTTTCACCTGTTCAATTTCGTTATCCACATTGGGCTGGAATTTATAAAGAAGCTGGTCGTTTTTTAAATGTAAATCGTGGTTTTGGTTATTTAGCTTATCCAGGTCGTTTAGGCATTTGGCCTGAGATTACTGTGATTAAGTTAAAACGAAAAACACAAGCTTAGATATTCATTTTTTTCTCAAATTTGAAACACTAAATTTTAATAGCTCAGATTTTAAATCCGAGCCAACTTCAACTAAACTCAATTTAAACGAACTTAACTAAAACTCTTTTAAATTCTTTATTAACTTTTTAGCTTCAATTGAAACGCTTTCTTGGTTAACTTCTTTTAATTCTGGTATTCTTCCTAGTAGTTGAACCTTGCTCTTTTTCAAAATAATAGATTCTGTAGTAGGATGTTCATC
Organism: Psychroflexus sp.; assembly: GCA_965662165.1. Classification (GTDB taxonomy): domain Bacteria; phylum Bacteroidota; class Bacteroidia; order Flavobacteriales; family Flavobacteriaceae; genus Psychroflexus. Next base: position 845 of record CBFIGU010000159.1, on the reverse strand, counting down.
GCCACTAAATAGAATTCCTATTTTTTGGAAGCCATAGTTTTGTAAAGCTTCGATAGAAAGTAAGCTGTGATTAATACTTCCCAAATAATGCCTAGAAACTAAAATGATTTTATCGTTTGGCTCAATTAAATCGATAATGCAGTCTTTATCATTTAAAGGGACTAACAAACCACCAGCGCCTTCAATCACTAAATTATTATGTGTTTTTGGGCGAATAATTTGTTTTACATCAACGTGAACTTGATCAATTTCTGCTGCTGCATGCGGACTCATAGGCGTTTGTAATGCATAAGCATTTTCAAAAAAATGAGATTGGGTATTGCTTACTAACCTCTTAACTTTATGCGTATCACTGTTTTGTAAATCGCCTGCTTGAACAGGTTTCCAGTAATCTGCTTGTAGAGCTTCTACCACGATGGCAGCGATTAATGTTTTTCCTACATCGGTACCGATTCCTGTTATAAAAAAGGTGTTCATTTATAATCGATTTATAATTCGTAATTAGAAGGTAGCATTCCGCCTAGTTTATTCTTTCCCATTTCACCAATTAAAAGTACGTTTTGTATGGGTGAATAATTTCCAAATTTATCAAACTGAATGCTTTTTGTTGTAAATTTTATGTCGGTTTGTTCTTTTTTGTAAAGCAAACTAATCCGAAAAAAGTAGGGAACTTCCTTACCGTTTCTTTTGTAAAAATCAGCATTTTTTTGTGCGTCAGACTCACCGAGTTTTAAAAAAGAATTAGAATTATGTCTCTCGACTTTTAATATTGATTTTGAAGGCACCTGAAAGCTGTTCTTAAATACTTTAAATCCGTTTTCTTCTACCTGATTAGCATATAATGA
>CBFIGU010000158.1:0-4114 GCA_965662165.1 Psychroflexus sp. | reverse complement strand
CTTCAAAGTAATCTGTATTAATCATCGGTCTTCATTAGATGATACGATATTAAATACTTTTTCAAAATATTTTGACATTAGCCTAATTATTTTTCATGATAAGGTTGAAGAATATTTTCAGCACAACTGATCATCTCATATTTCGTGTGTTAAAAAATAGGTTTAGTTGAAACTTTATGGAGTATACATCAAGTATTTAGTATATATTTATTCACAAATTTTAACATTACATACATGAATCGCTTTAAACCTTATTTTTTTATTTTATTGCTCGCTATATTAGCAAGTTGTGGGCAAGAATCTACACAAGAAAAAGCCTATGCCGTTTCTACCCAAGAAGATGCGAATGGCTTTAGCTATGAGACGGTAGAGAATGACCCTTCTGGGCTGAGGTTGTATACCTTAGACAACGGCTTAAAAGTCTATTTAGGAAAAAATGAAGAAGATCCTAAAATACAAACTTTAATTGCTGTAAGAGCTGGCTCAACATACGATCCTGCAGACAATACAGGACTTGCGCATTATTTAGAACACATGGTTTTTAAAGGAACCGACGAGATTGGAACAACTGATTATGAAGCCGAGTCTAAACTGCTTCAAGAAATATCAGATTTGTATGAAGCTCATAAAAAGGAGCAAGATGAAGAAAAGAAAAAAGAAATTTATCAAAAAATAGATTCTGTTTCTTATGAAGCTTCCAAATTAGCCATCGCTAATGAATACGATAAAATGGTAAATTCTCTAGGTGCTGAAGGTACCAATGCTTTCACATCTAACGAGCAAACGGTTTACGTAAATAAAATTCCGTCTAACGAATTAGACAAGTGGTTAGAAGTAGAGAGTGAGCGTTTTAGCAAATTGGTTTTACGTTTGTTTCATACCGAATTAGAAGCAGTTTACGAAGAATTTAATCGTGGCCAAGACAGTGACCTTAGAAAGCAATATTTTGCTATTTTAGAAGGTCTTTTTCCTACTCATCCCTACGGAACTCAATCTACTATTGGTATTTCTGAGCACCTTAAAAATCCTTCAATGGAAGCGATTCATGCTTATTTTGATAAGTATTATGTGCCTAACAATATGGCCGTAATTTTAGTAGGCGATTTAGATTTTGAAGAAACCATTCAAAAAGTAAATAATGCTTTTGGTGGTTACGAAAGCAAAGAAGTTACGCATCCTACTTTTGCAGATTTAGAGCCGATTACAGAGCCGGTAAAAAAAGAAGTTTATGGCCCAACTTCAGAGTCGATTTATTTAGCTTTTAGATCTGGTGGAAAAGGTTCTGCAGATGAAGTTACCTTAACTTTAGTAGATTATTTATTAGCTAATTCTCAAGCGGGTTTAATCGATTTAAATCTAAACCAAAAACAAGCGGTGCAATCAGCTTCATCTTTTACCAATTTCGATAATGATTATGGTTTTCATATGCTTTACGGAACTCCTAAAGAAGGTCAAAGTCTGGACGAGGTCAGAGACCTGCTTTTAGCGCAAGTAGAAAAAGTGAAAAAAGGAGAGTTTGACGATTGGTTAATTGATGCTGTTGTTAATGATTTAAGACTTTCGCAAATTAGAGAATACGAAAACGCATCATCTACAGCTTATGCTTATTTAGAAGCTTTTATTGGTTTTCAAGATTGGAAAAGTAGACTTGAAATGCTCGATAAAATGAAGGAAATTACCAAAGAAGATGTAGTTAAATTTGCAAACGATTTTTATGGTGAAAATTATGTAGAAGTTCACAAAATAAAGGGTGAAGATAAGTCGATTGTAAAAGTTGAAAACCCAGGAATTACTCCTATTGAATTAAACCGTGGCAAAGAGTCAGATTTCTTAAAGGAGTTTAGCAAAATAGAGTCTCCAAAATTAGAGCCACAATATGTAAATTATGAAACGGCTATAAAAGAAACGACCACAGCAAACGGAATAGAAGTGTCTTATGTAGAAAATCCCAACAACGATATTTTCAACTTAAGTATTATTTTCGATATGGGGCAAGATCACGATAAAATGATTCCTCTGGCGGCTGGCTATTTAGATTATTTAGGTACAGATAAATATTCACCTGAGCAACTTAAGCAGGAGTTTTATAAAATAGGAATTAGCTATAGGCTATCTTCTGCAAACGATAAAACTTACATCAGCATGTCTGGTTTAAAAGAAAACTTAGATGCTGGTTTAGCTTTAATTGAAGATTTATGGGATAACGCACAGCCTAACCAAGAAGCTTACGATAAATATGTAGCCAGCATTCTAAAAGGTCGCCAAGATGCAAAAACGCAAAAGTCAAATATCTTCTGGGACGGAATGATGAATTTTGCACAATACGGAGAAGACTCTAGGCTGAGAGATATTTATTCTGCTGCCGAATTAAAAGCAATTCAACCAGAAGAATTAGTAAATAAAATGAAAGATATGCGTAAGTATAAACAACGTATGTTTTACTATGGTAATGATGTTAACGCTGCTGTGGCTTCACTAAACACGCACCATAGCGTTCCTGAAACTTTATTAGATTATCCAGAGAAAAAGAAATATAAAGCTGTAGAAACAGGCGGTAACGTGTATTTTGTAGATTACGATATGGTACAAAGTGAAATTTTATTACTTTCTAAAGGTGAAACTTTCGATGATGATAAAATGGCTGCTGCTCGCTTATTTAATACCTATTTTGGTAGTGGTTTATCTTCTATCATTTTTCAAGAAATTAGAGAATCTAAGTCGTTGGCTTATTCAGCTTTTTCTAGTTATAATATGGCTTCAGAAGAAGGAAAACCAGATTATACCATGGCTTATGTAGGGACACAAGCTAACAAATTAGAACAAGCTGTGGATGCCATGATGGAATTGATGAATGAAATGCCAGAAGCAGAAGAGCAATTTGAGCAAGCTAAAGAAGCTACACTTAAGAAAATTGCAGCTCAGCGCATTACCAAATCCAATATCTTTTGGACATATGAAAGATTGAAAAAACGTGGAATTACTAACGATTATCGTGAGCAAATGTACAATACCATAGCTAACATGTCTTTAGCCGATTTAAAAGAATTCTTTAATGAAAACATTAGCGGTAAAGAATATAATGTGATGGTAATTGGTAATAAAAATGATCTTGATTTTGATGCACTTGGTAAACTAGGTCAAATTACAGAATTAGATATAGATTATTTATTTAACTACGAAAAGGTGGAAGAAGAAAACATCGAAGCGATTAAACTATAACCAACCTAATTTATTAGGCCAAAAAAGCTAAGCATTTTAAAATGCTTAGCTTTTTGTTTTTACAAAAAAGGCAACAATTGCAGAAGTAATTAATCCCATGCCCAAAGCCCAAATTGTACTTTGTATGATGTAGTTTTTTAAATTGAATTGCGCTTGAGCTTCTTCGACATTTTGGTAATATCCTGTTTCAACTGAATAAGCAATTACATTTTCAAAATAATTAGGGGTAATCACTTCAGAAATAATCCACTGGTTTAAAGGAGAAAAAACAGTTACAATTACAGAAATGATTAATCCTGAAACAAAGCCTTGCTTGTAACTCATTTTTCCTAGATAATAATTCTTTTTAATGTCTTTTAATGCTAATACATAAATCAGAATTGCAGGAACCATGTAAACCATGGTTACATATTGTTGCAAGTTGATATGCTCATCGTGCAGTCCAACTGCTTTTTCTAAAGCCATCCATAGCAATAAAGAAGCCATGAAAACAACAGCCCATTTTAGTTCAATTTTAAATTTTTTCATTTGGTTTAGGTTGAGTTTTAAAAACAAAAATAGCCCACAATTTTGAATTGTGAGCTATAAAGTTTAAGAAGGGGTATTTCTTAATAGTATGTAAATCTCCTTACTTGACTTACATATTTTGCAAGTCGCATAACTTGATGGCTGTAACCGTATTCATTATCATACCATACATATAAAACAGCGCTTGTTCCGTTTTGGTGAACAATAGTAGCTTTACTATCAAAAATACTCGGTGCCGAAGAACCCACAATATCACTAGATACTAGCTCGTTGTCTATCGAATATTTAATTTGTTCTACTAACTCACCATTTAACGCATATTCCTTTAGTTTATTATTAATAGCTTCTGTTTTAGTCTTCTTTTTCA
>CBFIGU010000157.1:0-4211 GCA_965662165.1 Psychroflexus sp. | reverse complement strand
CCTTTCAGCTATTCCCACAGAATTACAACTTGGTATAATATTCATTGTGTTGGGTTTAGCGTTTGAAAATTTTAAAGTTTCAAGCTTTTTCTGCACCTGATTTCGAATTACTAATACATAAGTGGCTGGTAATAGCTCACTCATATTAATGTAGCTTTGGTGGATGTTAATCGAACCGGTTTGTAAATTTATTATTAATAACCATAAGCTGGAATAAGCCATACTTGTCCACTACTATCTTTTATAGTTAAAAATTTAAATTTACTTATAGGATATGGGAGACCCATATCTCCAGGGTCTGGAGCAGGTAAGAAAAAATCCCCAGTAAATACAATAGGGCTAAAGTTGCTATCATATAATGTTGGTGCTCCTGCTTGGTATCCTGAAAATCCTATTGAAAAAGCTGACTCATGTATTCCTAATTTAAATTGTCCTGTTGTGTCTAGATTAGCAGAAAACAACGTATTTATAGGACCACCTTGATTATTATAATAAGGCATAATAGAATTTGATTGAGCATCAAACATTTGAACTGGATTTGTACCAGGGTTACCTGGACCAGTAAACCCGGGATTACCAAATAAATCAAGCCCTTCAAGAGTTGTTATTCCTTCTCCGTCACTACCTTGTGGTCCTGTCAGGTCTGGGGTGGTAAAACTACTACCATTGCTAAAGTTAAGGGTAAAGGTGCCATTGCCATTATCAATCGTAGAGGTAATCCCTACGCCATCTTGTCCGTCTTCACCATCGTTACCAGGAGTACCCATTGCACCTTGTGGTCCTGTTGCTCCCATGGCTTTCCAAACATCATTTGATGCATTGTAGTGGTAGTAACCCGTTTCGGTGATATTGGCTGTCTCTGTTTCAGTAGAACCAGCAGATACATCATTTATATATATAATGACTCCATCTTGGTCAGTACCATAAGCTGCTATTTTAGCGTCTAACTGACCAAGGCTAAGCACAGGAGCACGAACACCATCTGCAGTTGTTGTATTTGTGGGGTTTCCTTCTACATGAAGAGTTGTCTTTGGGTTTGTTGTGCCTATACCCACTTGGGCATTAACTACACCAAAACTTAATAGAGAAAGTATAAGAAGTATGTAAAATGGTTTCATGTTTTTTTTATTATTATGCCAAATTAAGTTCAGCATCTTATGTTTATCAATATTATTTTTTGATCCGACACGTATAATTATTTTCTTTTCTGTAGATTTTTTGCACATACGCATATCATTTATTTATTTGATTTTTAAACAGTTATCATAAAAACATTTTTATTTTCTTCAATTAAAATTCTCTAACGGGTCTTATTTTATATGAAGTTGACTTGGAAGCTTGAATATTACTTCCACTTAATAGGTCTGTTGCCCATGCAGATGTTGATGGGTTGTTGGAATGTGGCGTACAAGACCAGTAGTATCCACTAGTGATACCCGTAAGATTATTTAAAACATCACCCTGTCTAATACCACCATTTATTAAGTCTTTTGAAGGTAATAACCAATCACTATAGCCGTTTAGTGTTAAATTGTTACATAATTTTGCAGCGGTATTGGCATCACTACAGTTGTTGATTATGGCTTGGTTTTGAGAAGAAGTAGAAGCAGCAGAACCTCCCGTAATCATCCCTGCTAAATGTGTACCTTCACATCCCCATGCAGCTGTTACAGATAAGTCACTTTCTGCAACCACAAACCCATGCATTTGTCCATTTACAAATCCATCTTCCCAAGGTTTATATAAATAAGCAAGTATTCCGCCTTGATAGCTGTCACCTAGCTCATGACTGTAAGTCTTAAAAAAACCAATATCTTCAGAAACAAACTCACCATTAATCAAGACGCGGTAATAATAGGTAGTGTTAGCTTCAAGGCTTGTAATATTTACATCACTTTCATTAAAATATTCTTGATTTAAATCAGACAAACTAATTGTTAGTTCAGTTGAGTTGATAGGTACTGGATTAGGGTTAGTAGAAACTAATAAACTCATTTCAGTTACATTTGGGTCAAGACTAGTTCCAAAACTTATCTTAACTCTTACCTTTGCAAAATCAGTTTTTAAATCTTGGAGTTCCGTAGTTAAGTCATTAAATTGATCTTCAAATCCAAAGGATACTTGCGATGATGCAGCGGTTACCCAACTTAATGCACCATTAACTACCTTAAGTATACTTCCTTCTTCTCCAATGGCAAGGTTGACCCATTCTGAACCATCCCAATACAATATGTCGTTTGCATTGCTTGATTCTGGAAGCTTAGAACTAGTAAGACTTTCCCAAGTTGTACCATTGTAAACTTCTATACAAGCCTTATCTACATTATAGATAGTTAAACCGGGTGTAAGGTTTAGTATACCGTTTCGTTGTATTGTAGTTAATCTAGGGGGGAGAAAACCTTTATTGGAGCTAGTAACATCTAAAGCAGCACTTGGTTCTGGGTTTATCGTACCAATTCCCACTTGTGCCGATATGGAATTACAAAACATCAAAATAGCTATTAAACTTAATAATCTTCTTTTCATACTTATTGCTTTAAATTTGGAATTTTGTTAAGCAATATTATATAAGCATGCCGACTCGAACAAAAAAAGCTGTTATCAAGTTGTTAGCAAGGTTGTATAATTCTTGTTTTTAGGTTAATAGTTCTTTAATTAAGTGTTCGAAATGAAGTTTATCTTTGCAATTCATCTTTTTGAGTAGACGGTTTTTGGCAACGCGGTAAGAACCATATGTTAAGGAAAGTAGGCTAGCACTTTCCTTATTAGAAATGCCTAATAGAGATAGGTAAATAATTTGAATTTCCTTTTTTGTTAAGTTTGGATAATTATTATTAATATTGAAGTTGAGTTGTGGAAAGTCTTTGATTAAGGATTCGTATAAATCGTAAAAACTTTTACTTGTGTCCTTTTTCCTTTTCAAAGTAACTGCGTAATTCTGCTTAACAAAATTATTTTTCAATTGGGTCAACTTTTCTTTTTGTAACTTAAGTTTTTTCTCAGTGCTATATAGCTTTTTGTAAATATTTTTCTTCTCTTTATTTCGTTTATTAGTAATAAACAAAAGACTAATGATGATTAATAAGGCCATTATTGCTAGGATAAAACTATAGTTTTTAAGTTGTTGATTTTCTCCTTTAATAGCAGATCGTTCAAGCATTAAAAACCCAAATTGTTTCATCATTTTATTATATTGTTCAGAATGATAGTAAGGTGCATTTTTTTTAGCAACTTTACTTTTCTCTACAATGGTAATTAACTCTTTACTGCTCAAGCTAGCCCCATAGTCTTTAAGTAAAGTTTCATAAATATTAAGCTCATACCTATATTTTTTTGAACGTTTATAGCCATTTGCAGCATTTTTATAATGATTAATTATTTCATCGGTAGAAGAATTGGTTTCTGATTTAACATTTGCTAATACTTTCTCGTAATCAGCCTTAGTCCAATTTGGAAGACTATCTACATAGTAGCTCAATAATGGCAATAATTCAACAGCTTTTTTAGTGTTTTTTTGGTTGGCATAAGCTAAAGCTGCATTCGCGCTTGACTGCACTTTATTAACATCTCTAAAATCAGTACAAGTTTCAATATAATTTATAAACTCTTGATATGCCTTAATTGCTTCATCAGTATAATTATTATGATAAGCTACAGCGATATAATTATTGATGATTCCAATTTTTACTGCCTTATGTTTTGAACTACATAAGTTTTGAAAAATAAACGATTTATGATTTTTAAAAACTACTACTGTAAGGTCCATTGCTGAACCCATGCCAGAAACTGTAATTAAGCCCTTTAAAGACTTTAATTTAAGTAGTTTTCGATCTTGGTGATTTGGACTTAAATTTTTTACAAAACCTAATGCTTTTTCATAATCAAGTGTGCTAGCCGCATAATCACCTAATTTATAGGCTTGTTTTGCTGAGTTTAAATAGGTGTTTACAGAATCTAATTGAGCATATATTTTTTGTTGTGAAACCATTAATATAAAGCATGAAACAAAAAATAATTTAATTTTAATTTTTTTATCCACTTGTTTTAAATTTAGTGTAGTATAGAATTTAATTTTTTTTAGCAAGCTTTTAATAAATGAAATATCTTTAAGCTATATTCTCAATTATGCTGTATGAAATTATCCTACAAACAAAAATAAATTGATATATTCTGTTCATATCTACTGAATGTATGTTCCATCCTAAAGCTAA
>CBFIGU010000156.1:0-4253 GCA_965662165.1 Psychroflexus sp. | reverse complement strand
GAACTATCTTTAGCTTCTTGTAAAACTACTGCATTAATCAACATTTCTTGATTAGGAATAGTTTTAGCGATTCCTTTTAATTCACCTAGTGAATTTGAAGATTTACTTAATTGACGAAGAATTTCAATTGTTTCAACTTTTTCTCTTTTTGGGGGAAGTTTATCAAGTTTATAGCTTTGGGACATTTTATCTCTTAAAATTTCTATATGTACCAAAAATACAAAAAAAAGTTCATATATAAACTATGTGTGACTTTTTGTCCCGCATTAAGTACAACTTTCAGCACTTAATTTCGGATCTGACGAATTTGACCAAAAAAAGCCAAATCGAACTTGCTTTGCGTTTTCGTAGCACAAGATTCCGTATAAAATCATCCTACGTCAGATTTTTACAGAATAACAGTCAGTTTGAGATTTCGAGAGTAAAAAATTTGAAAAATATTTTATTATGAAATTGAATTAATTAATTCCCTTTAAACTCACTTAAACCTTGTTGAAGCCAAGCTAAATAAGCATCAACATCTGGCATATAAGCAACGGTTTTATTCAACATTTGAAAATTAGCATCCATAAGCACATAAAATGGCTGTGAATTATTGGCAAAATTAACCGTCTGAAAAGTAGCCCATTTGTCTCCTATGGTTTTTATTTGCTTTACTCCGCCATTAGGACGCTCAAAATTAAATTGTTGATCTTCAGGTAAATCTTTTCGATCGTCTACATATAAGGAAATTAAAATGTAATCATCTTGAATGGTTTCAAAAACCCGTGGGTCACTCCAAACCTGTTCTTCCATTTTACGACAGTTTACACAAGCCCAACCTGTAAAATCTAACAAAATAGGTTTATTTTCGGCTTTTGCAGCTGCAACGCCTTCATCAAAATCTTTATAAGCTTTTAACCCTAAAGGTCCGTCGGTTTCTTTATCGTAAACACTATAAAACATAGGCGGTGGGAAACCACTGAGCAACTTCAAATTAGCATGCGATGTATTGGTTAAACCCGGAATTAAGTAAATAGCAAAAACCAACGTAATAACTCCAACAATGATACGCGTTGGCTTTAAAACAGGTTTTTCTGGATCGTGTGGAAATTTAATTTTTCCGAATAAATACAAGGTCATAGCAAATGCGATCACAACCCAAATGCCAATAAATATTTCACGTTTTAAAAAGCCCCAATGTTCTACCATATCGGCATTCGATAGGAATTTAAAAGCTAAACCTAGTTCTAAAAATCCTAAAACCACTTTTAAAGTGGTCATCCAACCGCCAGATTTAGGTAAAGAATTTAACCAATTAGGAAATAGAGCAAATAAACCAAAAGGCAAAGCTAAAGCTAGACCAAAACCGCCCATTCCAAAAGATAGTTGTGTTGCGCCACCATCACTAGATAAGGAACCGCCTAATAAAGAACCTAAAATAGGCCCTGTACAGGAGAATGAAACTAAAGCTAAGGTAAGTGCCATAAAAAATACGCCAAATACACCGCCTACACTAGTCGCTTTTTGGTCTAAACGGTTGCTCCAAGACTGTGGTAAGGTAATTTCGAAGTAGCCAAAAAAGGAAATTGCAAATACGATAAAAATGAAAAAGAAAAATATATTTAAATACGTATTGGTTGAAATATTGTTTAAAATTTCGGGGTTAACCGAATCTAGCAAGTGAAATGGAATACTCAAAATTAAATAGATGGCTACAATAAAAACAGCATACATAATAGCATTGAGTAAACCTATTTTACGCGTTCTTGCTCCTTTGGTGAAGAAAGAAACGGTAAGCGGAATCATTGGGAAAACACAAGGCGTTAGCAAAGCTATAAAGCCACCAAAAAAACCTAAAAGAAAGATAGTAAAATTAGTGTCTGGTTCTTCATTTTCTTTTTCTGCTAAAGTAAAACGGTCTTCTTTTAAATCTATTTTTAAAGAATTGGTTAATTCTTGGTCAGACGCATCTACTTCAATTTGTTGACCTGATACGTTTAAAGTTTGTGTTGCTAAGTCGAAGTTTAACTCAAAAGCTTTTACATCTGGTGGTAGGCATTTTTCATCGTCACAAATCATAAATAATACATCTAGCAATAAGGTTTCTTCTGCATTATTTACTTTGATTTTTTGAGTAAAAACGGCTTCATCAATAAAATACTTAAGGTCAGTTTTAAAAATTTTATCGAACTTTTCGATTCCTGCGGGTTCGGTTGTCTCTCCAATTAGTTCGTAAGCATCATTTTCGAAAATGAAAGTAAATTCTGTTGGAATAGGTCCATTTTCGCCTTCAGGAATCGGGCGTTGCGAAGGCAAATGCCAATTTTCTGCAATAGTAGCTTTAATTTGAAGTTCAAAAATATTGTTTCCTTCAGGTTTAGCGCTAACTTCAAAAGACAGGTAATCTTCTTCTTGACTTGCGTTAGTTTGCCCAAATTGAGCTTGCATATGTAAACTTATGAATATTACTAAGCTTGTAAAAACAAATTTTAAGCTTTTAGACAACTTATTTTTAGGCATTTCTTTGTGTTTTCGGTTACTTTAAATTTTTCACTAATTCGGTGATTAATCACCCAGACAATTTCTTGACCAGAACATAAAACCCAAGTTTGTTTTTTTACAGAAGTTGGGACTTTTTCATCTTTCAAAAAATGGCTTACTTTCTTTTGATTTTGCAAACCTAACGGATAAAATCGATCATTATTCTTCATCCTTCTCATACTTAAGGGAAACTTAAGTTTATTAAAATCTAAATAGGCAATATGTTTGGCAATTTCATGTAAATTTTCAACTTTTTCTAGTTTTAGAAAAGAATCCCCAAATTTAACTACTTTATCGGATTGGGATATAAAGATATCAGGATTATTCGTTTGCTCTTCTTTCAAAAAAATGAGCAACTCATTTCTGTTTTTCTCTAAAATATGTGTTTCAGACCAAATTTGTTTTCCTGTTTCCGCATTTCTTAAATCGTAAACACTTTGCCAATCTGTAAAGCCAAAAGTGTTTAATAATTGGTACAAAACAGCTTCGGGATGAGCATGTTTATTTAGTTGTTTAAGGTTTAAACTGTAATAATTTTTTGCTTCGGTAATTAGTTCATTATACAACAGAGCCGTATAATCTTCTAATAAATCTTGGCTTTGTTGTAAATGCTGAAGTGTTTGTTGAAAAGAACTCAGTAAATTAGGATTTTCCTTTTCCAGCAAAGGAATGACTTGATGTCGAATTCGATTTCTGAAATAAATATCTTTTTGATTTGAAGCATCTTCTCTCCATTTCCAATTTTGCTGTTTAGCTTCTTTAAGAATTTCATTTTTACTAAAAGGAAGCAAAGGACGAATTACGCGCTGTGTTTTTTCAGGAACACCTAATAATCCTTTAATTCCAGTCCCGCGAATGCTGTGCATGAGGTAATTTTCTAAGCTATCATTTAAATGATGTGCAGTAGCTATAAAATGATAATCATGTTGGCTGGCTATTTCACTAAACCATTGATAGCGGAGCTTTCTAGCTGTTAATTGAATAGATTCTCCTGCGGCTTCAGCTTCTTTATTGGTCTCAAATTGAACGGTATAAATGGGGCAATTTAATTCTTTCGCTAAAGCTTCTACAAAAGCCTGGTCTTGATTACTCGATTCTCCACGTAATTGAAAATTACAATGTGCAATACCTATGTTTAGCTTAGATAAATGCAATAAACGAGCAAGAACAACTGAATCTACTCCTCCACTCACAGTTACTAAAACTTTACGATGTAAAAGTTTGGAGAAAGATGTATTGATATGCTTTTTGAAACTAGCGATCATGATTAATCGAAATAATTGCTTTGCAATTTAGGCATTAAAACAGTTTGAAGCGCTTTAGCTTTTACTAAACACTCCTGAAATTCTTTTTCTGGGATAGATTTTTCAGTAATTGCACTACCTACCATGTAATTTACAAACGATGCTTTTTCGTTATACAAAATACTTCTAATTACCACATTAAAATCAAAATCTCCTTTAGGTGTAAAATAACCTATTGCTCCACTATATAAGCCACGTTTTGTACTTTCAGTAGATTCTATAATTTTCATGGCAGATACTTTTGGGGCACCCGTCATACTTCCCATAGGAAATGTTGTTTGGATAACATCTACTGGCGTTTTAGATTCTTCTATAGTGGAAATAACAGTAGATATAAGTTGATGCACCTGCTTAAAACTATAAGGCTCACATAATTTCTCGACTTGAACGCTTCCTTTTTGTGCTGTTTTGGAAAGATCATTTCTT
>CBFIGU010000155.1:0-4363 GCA_965662165.1 Psychroflexus sp. | reverse complement strand
ACATATTGTTAATTAAATATAGCAAAGCATGATTTTGTTAATTGAAAAAAGCAATATTTTTTCAACAAGCTGAAGGTTATGGGATTGGTGATTTTAGACGCTAATTATAAAGAGATATTCAAATCGAAAATAAAAAATCAGAAGTCACCGAATTGATAATCAACAATTCATTAACTCGACATCATAAATACATATTTGTTATTTAATAAGGTAATAAAATGTTGAAATCTGAAAATAATTCTTATTTTGCATGGTAAATTCAACTTAGGAAAAAATGACCACGATAAAAAGACTATTTGATTTCCCAAAATACCAACTCGAAAAATACAATCTTAACGCAGCTTTGGTAACCAAATACAATGGTGAATGGAAATCTACCACCACTAAAGAATTTGTTGAAAAAGCAAATAAAATTAGTAGGGGTTTGCTCACACTAGGGGTAAAACCTAATGATAAAGTTGCAATTATATCTACCAATAACAGAACAGAATGGAATGTAATGGATATTGGAATTATGCAACTTGGCGCACAAGATGTTCCAATTTATCCAACCATTTCTGAAGATGACTACCAGTATGTGTTGAACCATAGCGAATCTAAATTTTGCTTTGTATCAGACCAGGAAGTTTACGACAAAGTAATGGCTATAAAAGACCAAGTCCCAAGCCTAAAAGATGTATACACTTTTGATGATATAAAAGGTGCTAAAAGTTGGAATGAAGTTTTAGAATTAGGTAAAGACGAGTCTAAACAACCTGAAGTTGAAGAATTAATGGCGAAAGTATCCGAAAACGATTTAGCTACTTTAATTTATACTTCTGGAACAACAGGAAGACCAAAAGGTGTAATGCTAACACACAAAAACATTAGCTCTAATGCAATTCATAGCTCTACACGTCTACCCTTAGCGGAAGGACAAGCTAAAGCACTTAGCTTTTTACCCGTTTGCCATATTTATGAACGTATGCTACAGTACATGTATATGTACAATGGAGTTAGCGTTTATTTTGCAGAAAGTTTAGAAACCATAAGCGATAATTTAAAAGAAGTAAAACCAGATGTAATGTCTGCAGTTCCTCGCTTACTTGAAAAAGTTTATGACAAAATCATCGCCAAAGGAGCTGATTTAACTGGCATTAAGAAAAACTTGTTTTTCTGGGCTGTAGATTTAGGCTTAAAATATGAACCTTATGGGCAAAACGGAGCTTGGTATGAATTTAAATTAAAAATTGCTCGAAAATTAATTTTCAGTAAATGGCAAGAAGCTCTAGGTGGAAATTTAAAAGTTATTGCTTCAGGTAGTGCAGCCTTACAGTCTAGATTAGCACGCGTCTTTAATGCGGCAGATATACGTGTAATGGAAGGTTACGGATTAACTGAAACATCTCCAGTTGTAGCTGTAAACGACTTGAGAAATCAAGGTTTTAAAATAGGAACCGTAGGTAAACCTATCCCAGAAACCGAAGTAAAAATTGCTGAAGATGGTGAGATTTTAGTAAAAGGCCCACAAGTAATGAAGGGTTATTACAAAAACGAAGAAAAAACCAATGAAGTTTTACAGAATGATTATTTCCACACGGGTGATATCGGTGAAATAGATAGTGATGGATTTTTGAGAATTACTGACCGTAAAAAGGAAATGTTTAAAACATCTGGCGGAAAATACATTGCACCACAAATTATTGAGAATACAATGAAGCAATCTCGCTTTATTGAACAAATTATGGTAATTGGTGATGGCGAAAAAATGCCAGCAGCTTTAATACAACCCAACTTCGAGTTTGTAGATGAATGGGCTAGAAGACATGATATTAGTTTTAAAGATCATGCAGATTTAGTTACGAATCCTAAATTTATTGATCGTATTCAAGAAGAAGTAGACCTCCATAACCAGAAGTTTGGAAAGTGGGAAAAGATAAAGCGTTTTGAAATTACAAAAGACATTTGGTCGGTAGAAGATGGACACCTTACCCCTACTATGAAAATTAAACGTAGAGAAATAAAAGCCAAATATTTAGACTTATACGAAAAAATATATGGCCACAGACCAGAATAAAATAATCCTAAGTTAAATTTAAAATCCTGAAAATAAATTCAGGATTTTTTTTGAAATAAACTTGCCTAATTTGTGAAGCAATTTATTTTAAACGAAATTTGTTGTTACAGTTTTAAATCATGAACAAAACCATATCTCAATACGACCAAGTCATAAAAACTTGCCAAGAATTATTTTCAAAAAAATTAAAAGACTACGGTTGTGCTTGGCGAATCTTAAGGCTCCCTTCTTTAACAGACCAAATTTTTATTAAAGCTCAACGCTTAAGAAGCCTACAAGAAAAGAAAACTCAAAAAGTAGCAGATGATGCTAACGGTGAGTTTATAGGTATAATTAATTATTCTATCATGGCTTTAATTCAACTGGAACTTGGTGTTGCAGAACAGCCCGATTTAGATTTAAAACAGGCTGAAGATTTATTTATAAAACACAGCCAAGCAACCAAAGAACTGATGTTGAATAAAAACCACGACTATGGTGAAGCATGGCGAGATATGCGTGTAAGCTCTTTAACCGATTTAATCTTACAAAAGCTATTGCGCGTTAAACAAATTGAAGATAACAAAGGCAAAACAGAAGTAAGCGAAGGAGTTGATGCCAATTATCAAGACATGATTAATTATGCTGTATTTGCTTTAATTTTAATTGAAGAAAAAAAATAATTTTATGAAAAATGTGATTGTACAATTTTCTAGAATTTTTGTTGGAGCCTTATTCATTTTTAGTGGCTTCATCAAGCTAAACGATCCAATTGGTTTCTCTTACAAATTAGAAGAATATTTTGGTGAAGGTGTACTCAATTTAGAATTTCTAATTCCACATGCATTATTTCTGTCCTTGTTTATTGTCATATTCGAAATGCTACTGGGCGTAACCTTACTTTTAGGCATTGCCAAAAAAGTGACCAACTGGAGTTTATTACTCATGATCGTTTTTTTCACCTTTCTAACCTTTTATTCTGCCTACTTTAATAAAGTAACGGATTGTGGTTGTTTTGGAGACGCAATTCCGTTAACTCCATGGCAATCATTCTATAAAGATGTTATTTTATTAGTACTAATTCTCATCTTGTTTTTCAATCAGAAATATATTGAACCCATATTTACAAGTAAAATCAATTGGATTATTTTCGGAATCTCTTTTATATTCAGCATCTGGTTTGGTAATTATGTTTTAAACCACTTACCTTATTTCGATTTTAGAGCCTATAAAATTGGAACTCACATTCCAGATAATATGAAAATTCCAGAAGGTGCACCCCAAGCTGAATATAGATATGATTGGAAATTTAAAATTAATGGAGAAGAAAAGATAATTAGCAACCAGGGAAGTTACCCTGAAGTTGCTGGTGAATTTATTGAAGTTAATACTGTTTTAATAGATGAAGGATTTGTTCCAAAAATTAAAGATTTTGGGTTTTATAAAGATGGTGAAAATTATACTGACGAAATACTAAATGAGCCCAAATTATTACTTATTTCAGCTTATAATTTATCTAAAAGTGAAAATGAAGCATGGCCAAGTATTCAAAATGTAATTAAAGAAGCAGAAGAAAATAATTACTTAGTAATTGGTCTTTCAGCTTCTGGAAATGAAGATCTACAGCAGTTGAAAAAGGAACATGACATTCAAATTCCTTTTTATTTTACAGATGAAACCGCAATTAAAACCATAGTTAGGTCTAATCCTGGCGTCTTAATTATTGAAGATGCTGTAATAAAGCAAAAATGGCATTGGAATGATGTGGATCAAATTCAATTTTAAAAATTAATATGCCCATTTTAAAAAAAATAGGATATGCTATATTTACCTTATTTGGGGTGGTTAGTATTATCTTTTTTTTATTTACAATCTTACCTGGAGATCCTGCTCAAATGATGCTTGGTCAAAACCAGAGCCAAGAACAAATTGAAAATATTAATGCTAAATATGGTTTCAACAAATCAATAAGTGAACAGTATCTTTTGTATTTAAATGATTTATCTCCCATTTCTTTACATAGTAAAAATGCATCAGACTTTACTTCACTAGAGAGTAAAAAATATACCGCTCAGAAATTAATTTCATTTTCTACTTTCTGTGTAGCCATCAAGTTTCCACATTTAAGAGATTCTTTTCAGAAAAATGGAAAATCGGTAAATAGTGTTATTTCAGAAACCTTACCTAATACCGCAATCTTGGCAATTTCAGCTATTAGTATTGCTTTACTATTCGGGATCTTTCTAGGGATTCTTTCAGCTATTTACAAAGACCGATTTTTAGATCAAAGTATTCAAATACTCTCCACTTTAGGCATGAGTGTTCCTT
>CBFIGU010000154.1:0-4397 GCA_965662165.1 Psychroflexus sp. | reverse complement strand
AAAATTAAAAAGTTAGGATTTTGAATTAAAACTGTACACAAGTATAAGCGCTTGCGTTCGCCACCACTCAATTTTTCAACAAAATCGTATTGTTTTTTACGATCGAACAAAAAACGTTCTAAAAGTTGCTGTGCAGATATTTTTCTTCCTTTTTGAAGTGGTATATAATCACCAAACTCCCGAATTACATCAATTACTTTTTGGCCTTCTTTGGCTTTTATTCCGCCCTGAGTGTAATATCCAAATTTAATGGTTTCACCATGCACTACTTTACCCGAATCGGGTTCTAAATTTCCGGTAAGTATATGTAAGAAAGTAGATTTGCCAGTTCCATTTTTACCAATGATGCCAATGCGTTCTGCTTTTTTAAAATTATACGAAAACTGCTTGAATAACTGGTTTTTATCGAAAGATTTTCCTATTTGATGAAGCTCTACCACCTTGGTTCCCATGCGTTCCATGTTGATTTCTAGCTCAACTTCATGGCTGTTTCTTCGCTTGTGAGCACGCTCTTTGATCTCACTAAAACCACTAATTCTAGATTTAGATTTGGTAGTTCTAGCTTTAGGTTGTCTTCGCATCCAAGTCAATTCTTTTTTATATAATTGCTTGGCTTTTCCTGTTTCTATAGCTTCCGTTTCTAAACGTTGTTCACGTTTTTCTAAATAGTAAGAATAGTTTCCTTTGTAATTATAAATTATACCTTCATCTAACTCAATAATGTGATTACAAACCCTTTCTAGAAAGTAGCGGTCGTGCGTAACCATAAATAAAGTTAAGTTTTCTGAAGCAAAATAAGCTTCAAGCCACTCTATCATTTCTAAATCTAAATGGTTGGTCGGCTCATCTAAAATGAGCAAATCGGGCTTATCTAAAATTAAATTGGCCAACGCCAAACGCTTTTTTTGACCACCAGATAAGTCGCCAACTTTCTTTTGAAGATTAGATAATTTTAATTTGAAAAGAATTTGTTGGTATTGGGTTTCAAAATCCCAAGCCTGTAAAGCATCCATTTTTTCGAAAGCCGCTTGATAAGTTTCTGCATCTTCTGGATTTTGAAGCGCTTTTTCATACTGACTTATAACTTGAAGCACTTCGTTATCTGATGCAAAAATACTTTCTTCTATACTTAAATTAGGATCTAAATCGGGATCTTGATCTAAAAATCCAACCTTTAACTGTTTTCGGTAGTTAACCTGTCCTTGATCGGCAGCTTCTTTGCCTGCTAAAATTCGAAGTAAAGTAGTTTTACCTGAACCATTTTTAGCTACAAAACCTACTTTTTGTCCTTGATTAATTCCAAATGAAACTCCTTCAAATAACTGAAGCATTCCATACGATTTACCCACATTTTCTACCGAAACGTAATTCAAATTAAATATTTTTTGCGAAAGTAGGGAAGTTTGGCTTAGCAACGAAATTTAAAAGTCAGTCAACTAATTAATGGCATCGCCACGTAATCTTCTAAAGGCCTTTTGGGCATCAACAAAATAAATACTGTCGGGATGTTCAAAGATTATTTTTTCAAAGTAGATTTTTGCTTGTTCAGGCAAATCCAGTTGATTTTTATACAAATTAGCCAGCTTAAAAAGCGCATCGTCAGCAAGTACATCGGTTGGAAAGAATTCTATAATTTGTAAATAGGCTTCACTGGCTTCTTGGTAATTTTCTAATTTACTTAAGATGTTTCCTTTTCTAAACAAAGCTTCATCTTCAATAGGTTCAGACTTATGTTCTTTTAAAATTGAATTTAATAATTCAATAGCTTCTTGTTTTTTTTCTTGAAAAGTCAATAAATCTACCTTAGCAATTTTTTGTAAAGCGGTTTGTGTAGAATCTTGATAAGAATTGTCCTTAATATTTCTAGCCAGTGCCAAAGCATCATTTGCTATAAGCTGTGATGTAGCATTTTTCAGCACATCTAATTGCGTAATGGCCCATTCAAAATCGCCTTTGTAATAACTAGTTTTGGCTACTTTATACTTGGCTTCTTGAGCTAAGTAGGTGTTTTTTACTAATTTTTCTACTTGCGAATAATTAACCAAAGCTCTATTAAATTGCTCTTCTAATACAAAAATATCGGCTAAGAGCATTTTGGCATTTGCTTGGGTAAAGGTATTGATAGGAAGCTGTAAAAGCTCATTAATTTGTTGCTTAGCTTCATCTTTTTGGTCTAATTTAAAAGCAAGAAATTCAGCATAAATTAGTTGTAATTCTGCCGTATTGGTGTTGATGCCATAGTTTTCTAAGTAAGCTTTAAATTCTTCTTGAACTTCAACATATTCAGCTGCTTTTGCAAAAGAAGTTTTTTGCTGCATCAATAATTTTACAGCCCTTAGTTGGTTGCGTGGGTCTTCAGCTTCTTCAATTACAAAATCTAACATGGGTTGTGATGCAATTGTATTTAAGTTGACCTTACCGGCCATTTCAGCCAATTCAATGATACGTTGAAAATTCTGACTTTGACTTCGCTTAAAAATGGCTTTTTCTTGGGCAAAAGCTTTTGTAAAACCTCCTTCTTGTACAAAAAGCCAGCTCAGTAATTGATTGTATAAAACATTAGGATTTTTTTGAAGCTCTTTCAATAAAAGTCTCCTAAATACTGTATTGGCTTCACTTTCTGAGTCTTCAGAAATGTATTCATTAAAATTTCGGCTAACTACATTAAAATAATTTGGACTTTCTAAAATTAAGTAAATGTAATTTTGAAACATTTGCTCTAATTTACCTTGCTCCCCATAAATTCTGGCTAACTGAATTTTATAATTAATTCTAGGTTGGATTTGGTTGGCTTTTTCATATACAAAAACAGCTTCATCTAATAAGTTATAATCTTGAAATGTTCTTCCCACAGCATAGGCAAAATTGGGATTTTCATCTATAGAAGCTTTTGCTTTTTCGTAGCGTTCTTTTGCTAAGTCTTTTTTTCCTTGTAATTCGTAAATTCTACCTAATTCAATATCAATATTAGGATAATTATTGGTGTTATTTAAGTAATTTAAAAAAACCAATTCAGCTTTTTCTAGCTCTTCTAATTCACGTAAGGATTGAGTGTAGGCCAATAAAAACTTTTGCGAACGCGGATTTTTTTCATGTAAACTTTTAAAAATACTTTTTGCTTTTTCGTATTCACCTTGGTCTAGGTAATTTTCACCTAAATTGAAAGATTGCGAATAGCAAAAGCAGTTAACCAATAAAAATAAAAACAAAAATTTGTTCATAAAGCTAAAATACAAATTAAGCGCTTGCAAGGCTTTAATTTTTTAATGAGTTTATAGATAAATTAAAAGAATGCTAAGCTTACCAACATACTTTACTTTGAATTGTTAAAAATGTATCTTTGCCGCTTTAAAAATGATGCACTATGCAATTATCTGAACAAGAACAAGTACGACGCAATAAGTTAAACGAACTTAGAAAATTAGGAATAAACCCTTATCCAGCAGATTTATTTCCTGTAAAACAGTCTACTAAGCAAATTAAAGCAGCATTTGAAGAAGGTAAAAAAGTGATAATTGCTGGCCGTTTAATGTCGAGAAGAATTCAAGGGAAGGCTTCTTTTGCTGAAGTTCAAGATGCCGAAGGCAGGATTCAGGTTTATTTTAACCGTGATGAAATTTGCACAGGAGAAGACAAAACACTTTATAACGATGTATATAAAAAATTGCTAGACATTGGTGATTTTGTAGGAATTGAAGGTGAACTGTTTGAAACTCAAGTGGGCGAAAAAACCGTAAAGGTAAAAGATTTTAAGCTGCTTAGTAAATCTTTGAAGCCTTTGCCTTTACCTAAAAAAGATAGAGAAGGAAACGAATATGATGGATTTACCGATGCAGAAATGCGTTACAGACAACGTTATGCAGATTTAGCGGTTAATCCGCACGTAAAAGAAATTTTTGTAAAACGAAATAAGTTGTTTACCGCCATGCGAAACTTTTTTAATGAAAAAGGGTATATGGAAGTAGAAACTCCCGTTTTGCAATCTATCCCTGGTGGAGCAGCTGCACGCCCTTTTGTTACGCATCACAATGCTTTAGACATTCCCTTGTATTTACGAATTGCCAACGAGTTGTATTTGAAACGTTTAATTGTAGGTGGATTTGATGGCGTTTACGAATTTTCTAAAAACTTTAGAAATGAAGGTATGGACCGAACCCACAATCCAGAATTTACGGCTATGGAAATTTACGTTGCCTATAAGGACTACAATTGGATGATGGAATTTACCGAGCAATTGCTAGAACATTGTGCAATGCAAGTAAATGGTACTACCAAAGCTACATTTAAAGAACATCAAGTTGATTTTAAAGCGCCTTACAAACGCATAACTATGACTGATGCCATCAAGGAATTTACTGGATTTGACATCACTGGTAAAAGTGAAGAAGAATTGCGAA
>CBFIGU010000153.1:0-4399 GCA_965662165.1 Psychroflexus sp. | reverse complement strand
AAATAAAGATACAAGAAGCGGTTTTGGTGCTGGTTTAACTGAATTAGGAAAATCTAATCCTAATGTAGTGGCTTTGTGTGCAGATTTAACCGGTTCGTTAAAGATGGATGAATTTAAAGCTAACCATCCAGATCGTTTTTTTCAAATAGGAATCGCTGAAGCCAATATGATTGGCGTTGCAGCCGGAATGACCATAGGTGGTAAAATACCATTTACAGGAACATTTGCAAACTTTTCTACTGGTCGTGTTTATGACCAAATAAGACAAAGTGTTGCTTATTCGGGTAAAAATGTAAAAATATGTGCTTCACACGCAGGAATTACTTTAGGTGAAGATGGCGCTACCCACCAAATTTTAGAAGATCTTGGTTTAATGAAAATGTTACCAGGTATGACAGTAATTAACACCTGTGATTTTAATCAGACTAAAGCTGCAACATTAGCAATTGCAGAACATAATGGACCGGTTTATTTACGTTTCGGAAGACCAAAAGTAGCCAACTTCACGCCAGAAGACCAAGTTTTTGAAATTGGTAAAGCATTACATTTACAAGAAGGCAAAGATGTGAGCATTATTGCAACAGGTCATTTAGTTTGGGAAGCGTTAGAAGCGGCCAAAACTTTAAATGAAGCTGGAATTTCTGCTGAGGTAATCGACATTCATACTATTAAGCCTTTAGACGAAGAAGCAATTGTGGCTTCTGCTAAAAAAACGGGAGCAGTAGTTACGGCAGAAGAACATAACTTTCTTGGCGGGTTAGGAGAAAGTGTAGCAAGAACACTAGCTTCTCATCATCCAACACCACAAGAGTTTGTAGCTACCCAAGATACTTTTGGAGAAAGTGGTACGCCAGCTCAATTGATGGAGAAATATGGATTGAATGCGGCTTCAATTGTAGAAAAAGCTAAAAAAGCAATAACACGTAAAATTAAATAATTAGCTAAATAGATATAAGTATTAAGTTTTTCGATTTAGCTTTGATTCATAATAAGAAAAGATAATATAAATTTGTAAAAAATAAATAGTATGGCATTAGAAATAACCGATAAAGATTTTGAAGAAGTAGTTTTAAAAAGTGACAAACCTGTATTAGTTGACTTTTGGGCTGCTTGGTGTGGACCATGTAGAATGGTAGGACCCATCATAGATGAAATTAGTAATGACTACGACGGAAAAGCTGTTGTAGGTAAAGTAGATGTAGATGCTAACCAAGAATTCGCAGCAAAATATGGAGTAAGAAATATTCCAACAGTTTTGTTATTTAAGGATGGTGAATTAGTAAATAGACAAGTTGGAGTAGCTTCTAAAGATACTTACACAGATGCTATTGATGCAGCTATGTAAAAAACCATTGTTAAGTATTATTTTAATTGAAACAAAAGCCCAAATTTACTTTGGGCTTTTTTTAATGATTTATTTTAGATTTAAAATAAGTATAGATTTCATTGGGATTAGCTCCTTTCCATTTTTTGAAATAAATCATTAGGTAAATCCATTGCAATTTCCAAACCCCTATTTCTTCATATAATCTTGCAGATGCACTAACCCATTTTTGTATTACTCTAAACTCATTTTGTTTATATAATTCTGCTATCAAAATATTGTCTTCATAGATTTGATAATCTTCATTGAAACCACCTAATTTTTCAAAAAGGTCTTTCTTAATAAATAAACTTTGGTCGCCACCACGGCAAGATTTGTGATTAATTTTCGTAAACCAACTCATCAATATAAGCCAAAAGTGATTGCTTCTAAATCTCATAGCAAAACATCCTGCAGCTTTTTTCTTTACTTCATTTATAATATAAAGATCAAAGTTTTTTGGCGGAGTAGAATCGATATGCAAAAAATATAAAACTTCTTGACTAGCTTTTTTAGCTCCAAGATTCATTTGCTTTGCTCTCCCTTTTTCTGAATTGAGTAGCTGTATTCCTTTCGTATTTGAAGCCATTTCTTTGGTTTCATCATTACTTCCGCCGTCGACCACCAAGATTTCATAGATGTAGTTTTTATCACTAATCTGAGCTTTTAATTTAGTAATTTGGCTTTCAAAAAGTTTAGCTTCGTTATAAACAGGAATAATTATACTAATCATATTTACTATTCACCATTAAGTTTCCAGCTATAATCTAGGTAGTCAATTTCAGCATTCTTATCGATTTTAATAGTAGTATATTTATTAATAAAGTCGATTACACTTTGGTTTTTAGCTTCAAAATCTGCTGAATACCATTTAAAAATTTTAGACAATTGCAGTTTGTTTTTTGAAATCTTATTTTGTTCTGAATTGATAAAAGCTTTGGTAGCTGCTTCTAACTGCATATCGAGTTTTTCAGCTTCAAAGGCTTCATTTTGTAATTTAGGACAACTTTTTGAAGCGCAGTTAATCGCAAAATGCACCCTAGGTTCGTTCAATTTTAAAAGCATTCCTTTTTCAATATCATCTAAAGAAATCTCTTCACCATTAAAGGGAATAAAATCTGTAGTAAATGGACTGCTTAACAGGTTGCCAATGTCTTTAATGCTTTCTACAGGATAATTCATTAAAATTAATTTTAACGTATATGCATTATACATATTGATTAGGTGGGCTATTTTTTCATTTTTTGTCCAACTTTTGTTCGGAATGTTTTTAGACAATAAGACTAAATATTGGTCTAGTTTATCTTCTTCATTTTTTAATTGTTGGTAATTTACAAAACCTGTTTTGCTAACATTATTTTGTAATAATTGAGTAAAAGAAGTATGCTCAATTTGAGCATTAGCTAAACAAAATGTAGTTAACACTAATATTGAGAAGATCTTATTCTGAATGAAAGCATGAACGTAATTTTTCATTATAAATAGTGTTTGTAGGTTACAATTTATATTTACGAATTTACAGATGTAGAAGTTTACAAGTATTAACTTAAATGAAAAATTTTGATGAATAGATTTGGTAAGCCTACATTTGGGCTTTTAAAAAACTAAAGCGAATATGAAAACTGCTGAAATCATTAAAAATGCATTGAAAAATAGTTACAGCTATACAGCATATAAAGATTTAATAAATCAACTCTACGCTGAAGGAAAAACCACGGGGTTTATACAAACCGATGCTTTTCTAGATTATACTAAATTAGGAATAAGAAGAACGAAGCGTTGGGATAAAACGGCTAAGATTTCAAAGGATGATTTAACTCAGCTTCAAAAGCTTGAAAAGCCACAAACATGGGTTGTTATTTCTGAAGCTTGGTGCGGAGACGCAGCGCATGCTTTACCTATAATTGCAAAGTTAGCAGATGCCAATTCAAAAATAGATTTAAAAATAGTTTTAAGAGACGAAAATGAAGCCTTAATGGATTTGTTTTTAACCAATGGTGGTAGGTCTATTCCTAAATTAATTTCATTTTCAACATCAGAAAATCAAGTATTATTTACTTGGGGTCCACGACCAGAAGGGGCCATAAAACTCATTGAAGATTCGAAAGCAAAATATGGTCAAATAACTTCAGAAGCAAAAGAAGCACTGCAAATGTGGTTTAACAAAGATAAAGGTCAACAAATTGCAAGTGAGATTACTCAACTTGCAACTCGTTAACGGGTAAGTATTATTATAGATTTATAAATTTACTCTATAACAATTTTAAGACTACCTATTTCAGTTGAAGTACTTATTCTGGCTATATAAATTCCAGCCTGAAGACTTGAAAGATCAATTTTTAAATCTTGATTTCTCGGTTGGTATTTAGCAACTTGTTTTCCCAGTAAATTATAAATACTAATTTCTTCCAATTTTTCATTTTTAGAAGAAAATGTCAAATACTGTCTGGTAGGATTTGGATAAGCGGTAACTCCTTCAATTTGGTCTACTTCAATTAAATTTGTACTTAAAGTGCTTATTTGTGTAATGTCATCAAAATAGAATGTTGCGTTTTCTGATGCATCATTTGGTGTAGTGTAACCTAGCATTAAAGTAACTACGTTGTAAATAGGACCATCTTGATTGGTGAAGTCCCAAGTATAAGTTTCCCATGCTCCAGAAACTGTGGTAAGTGCGTCTCTCTCGTCTGCAAAGCCAGCAACGTTACTTTCTATTTTAAATTTTAAAACACTGCCTATTGGGGCATTTGTGTATACCTTCATAGAAAAGCTTCCCATTGTTGACATATCTGTTATAAAATTGGTTAAGGCAAGTTTGCTCTTTGCCCAAGGAGCTCCACCACTTCTTACAAACTTTCCTACTGTTGCGCTAGAATTTTCTGTATCGGGAGCTGGATTTGAGACAATTTCTGCTATGCCTCCATCTTCATTCAAAAAATCTGATGTAAGAACACTACCTTCTTCAAAATCAATTGGAAGAGTTGTAGGTTGAGCATCTGGAATACTTGGTCCTACAATTTGCTCAATATCATCAAA
>CBFIGU010000152.1:0-4418 GCA_965662165.1 Psychroflexus sp. | reverse complement strand
GTTAAGACACTATTCTAAAATAATCCAAATGCATGGTGAGTATTGCTACTTATCGGGCACAAAATCCATTAAAGAGGGTAAAGTGGACTTCTGTATCATTGTATCATTCAACAAGCCAGATGAAGCTTTAAAATACTATGCTAAAAGATGGCAAATTGAGACCTTGTTCCGGGCTCTTAAAACTAGCGGATTTAATCTTGAAGATACTCATGTTACACATCCAGAAAGATTAGAAAAGTTAATTATGCTGGTGATGATAGCATTTGTATGGTGTTACAAAATTGGTGACTTTATTGATGCTCAAATAAAAGCAATACGAATCAAGAAACACGGAAGAAGAGCAATATCTGTATTTAGATATGGACTTGATTATATATCAAAATGCTTATTATCAGGCATTAACAAATACAACCTTAATCTATTTCAATTTTTGTCGTGTACTTAGATTTTTTTTAATCAAGAAAATCCTAAAGTAAATAAAAGTCTAAATGCTTTAGTTTCTAAATTTGAAGAAACTAAGTTAACCGCAGAAGAGGTAATTATTTTTAAGGATTTTAAGCAAAATCTTCAAGTTCTGATGGAAGCTGAACAAAAGCTTACCACAACAAATAAAATACAATCTCAGGTAAACCATCAATTGCAAAGCTTGAAATCAAATTTGAATGATCTGTCTAAAATACAACTTAGTGAAGGAAGCCGACAAATGTCTATTAGTAAAAAAGCAATAGATACAGTTGAACTTTTTACTCAAATTGAAATTTATGTACTCGTTTTTTTGGCGATTGTCATACAAATTATTGTCATGTATAATCCAAAGAATAAATCTTAAGTATAATTTTTATTCAAAATAATCAAACTAGATATCACAAAGAGACTTCAATAATTTATAAGACTAAGCTTAAGTTATTCTTGTGGTTCAACTAAATTTACTTCTTTAATTCGGGCAATAGAATCACAATTTTCGAATTGCATTGCAATTTTATTAGATTGGTAAACTCCTTGTATATAGTAAGTTTTACAAGAATCTAAATGGGTATTACTCTTTTTAAAATCGACATCACCATTAATTAATAAACTAGAAATACTAGCGGTGTCAATATTAAATTGTTGAAATTGTTGCTGAGCTTCCTTACTAATTTCTCTTTTTTTAATTCGAATATTCTTTTTTACACGAGCATCGAGACCATAATCGCAGGAAGTTTTTTTTCCAGATAAGAAGAATAGTAGAAAAACAATACCAATGCCTAAACCAAAAGAATAATAAGCAAGTCTATGAACAAATTTCATCTAAATTTTTTTTGCAAAAATAAGGATTTAGAAGCCATCTAGCCCTAAAAGCACTTTAAAAGATTAGAAGATTTGGGTCGCGATAAGATAAGCCAAACCAATCAGCAACCGACCTGTGGCTTGTAATTCCGTGGTAGGAATAAAGTCCATTTCTTAGACCAGCATCAAATCGAAGTGCATTTTCTAAACCACCTTCTTCGCCAATATGAAGTAAATAAGGTGTGAATATATTACTAATGGAGATTGAAGCCGAACGAGCGTAACGCGAAGGAATATTTGGAACTCCATAATGAATCACACCATGTTTGGTTTGCGTAGGATTATCATGTGTGGTAATTTCAGAAGTTTCAACACAACCACCCATATCAATACTTACATCAATAATTACAGAATTTCGTTTCATTTTTTCAACCATTTCTTCGGTAATAATAATAGGAGAGCGGTTTTTACCCCGAACGGCTCCAATTAAAACATCTGCTCGTTTAAGCGATTTAATTAAATTTTTAGGCTGTAATGTAGAAGTGTAAATATTGGTTTTTAGTTCCTTTTGAATTTTTCTAAGTTTGGTAATCGAACTATCGAATATCTTTACATTGGCTCCCAATCCTAAAGCAGATTTTGCCGCAAAATAACCTACTGTTCCAGCGCCAACTACTACAACTTCGGTAGGTGGAACGCCACTGATATTTCCAAACATTAAACCATTTCCATCTGAAGTATTGGCCATTAATTCTGATGCAATCAACACAGAAGATTGACCTGCAATTTCGCTTAAAGCTTCTACCGCTGGATAACTGCCAAAAGGATCTTTAATAAACTCGAAGGCTAAGGCGGTCATTCGCTTTTCGCTAAGCTGTTCAAAATAAGGTTTAGAGCGAGTTTTTAATTGTAAAGTAGAAATTAAAACCGATCTTGGATTAATCAATTTAATTTCATCTAAGGTAGGGGGAGATACCTTTAAAATTACAGGACAAGAAAATACTTTAGCGGTTTCTTTGGTAATTTCAGCTCCAGCTTCGCTAAATTCTTGATCAGTAAAATTAGCATGTAATCCCGCTCCGCTTTCTATTAAAACACGATGACCATTGGCTGTAAGTGCACTCACCGAATCTGGCGTTAAACAAACTCTTTTTTCTTGGTAGGCTGTTTCTTTGGGTAAACCAATAAAAAGTTCACCTTTTATACGTTCAATTTCTAGCGTTTCTTCTTGTGGGAGTAGCTCGCTTTTAGAAAATGGAGTTGTGGGCTTGTTCATTCTATAATTTTGTCTAAGCAATAAATTTAAAGCATTTTTTAAGCTTTACAAATTTTAATTAGAATTACTTAGTCGTAAGTGTCGTTTTCCGTTAGCTAACAAGCTAATTTCTATCTTAGTATAGTTTACAGGCAGTAAGTTTGGAATTAATTCTGGCCATTCCATGAATTGCCAGTCTTTTGGATTTTGAAAATAGTCTTCAAAACCTAAGTCATACACTTCTTCTTCGCTATTAATTCTATAGAAGTCAAAATGATAAATGGAAAAACCTGAAGCATCATATTGATTTACAATTGAAAAAGTTGGACTGCTTACATCATCAGTGCTTTTTAAAAGCTTTACTATTTCTTTGATAAGTGTAGTTTTACCCACTCCCATATCGCCATAAAACAAAATACTCTGGTGTTTAAGCTTAGCAATACACTGTTGTGCAACCTTGGTAATTTCATTTAAGCTATATTCAATTTCCATAGAATTATTTTTGAAGGGTTAATCTAGCTAAATAATCAAAATGTGGTCCGTCTAGAAGCTTTTCAATTGTAAAGCCATGCAGTTCAGCAAAAAAAGCTAATGAATTGTAATCAATATACAACCAATTAAAAGGCTCAGACTCGTAATTTTTATAACGAATTTCATATTCCATTTCACCATAATAAAAAGGGCTTTTTTTTATTTCTTCCTCTTGTCCTTCATATAAATAAATCAAGTCTGAAGAGTCTAATAATACTTGAGCATTTGGTTTTAATAAGGATTTTACCTGATCGAAGAAAAGGTGTAGTTTTTCTAATTTTCCTACAATGCCAATACCATTCATAAGCAGTAAGATGGTGTCGAATTGTTGATTTTTCAAATTAAAAAAATCAATAACTGATGCTTTTTGTACACCACGCTTAAGGCATGTTGAAATAGCTTTAGGCGAAGTATCTATAGCCATTACATCCCTATTATTTTGTTGTAAGTATAAACTATGTGAACCTGCACCGCAGCCTACATCAAGCACTTTTCCTTTACAGGTTTTTAAAGCGATTTGTTCAATTTTAGGCATCGAAGAAAAATCCCTGAATAAATAGGATATAGGGATTTCATCTTCTTGGAAATCGGGCGATTTTACAATTATATTTTCGGTGTTGGAGTTGAGGTAATAATCTGCAATTGCATTCCCAAATACATCCTTTTGATCTATCATCTTATAGAATTAAAGCTTATTGTATCTTTGCCTAATGGAAGAAATTATTGCATCTCTACCCGATAAAGCTAAGCAAAACAAAAAAGCTAATAAAAAATACTTTGCAAAGTTACGAAAGAAACCGCCTAAAAATTTAGATGTACGGATGCAAGATTTGCACGACGAAACTTTTGAAGAAGTAAGCTGCTTAAATTGTGCTAATTGCTGTAAAACTACAGGTCCCTTATTTACTACAAAAGATGTAGATCGGATTGCCAAATTCATGAAAATGAAGCCGAAGGACTTTGAAGCACAGTATTTAAGAATAGACGAAGAAAATGACTTGGTTTTACAATCTTTACCTTGCCCTTTTTTAGCTTCAGACAATAAGTGTCTAATTTATGAAGTCAGACCTAAAGCTTGTGCAGAATTTCCCCATACCGACCGAAAAAAATTTCATCAAATAAGTCATCTTACACTCAAAAATATTGCAATTTGTCCGGCAGCCTTTCAAATTGTAGAAAAAATGAAAGCGCGGATTAAAGTTTAATCACATTATTTTTACTTCAATTGAAATGAAATTATGAAGCGAATACACATTATATTTTTTCATTTTTATATATTTATTAAAATATAAATAAAAACTTCATATAAAATACTTTAAATAACTGGTTATATAATAAATATATATAATTTTAGTGCATGTTTAAT
>CBFIGU010000151.1:0-4440 GCA_965662165.1 Psychroflexus sp. | reverse complement strand
AATAACCAAGGATAGGCTTTATCTGCTTGGCCTTCAGACGGTAAATTAAGCTGTCCTACATCTCCAAGACTTGCTAAAAGTGCTGGATCGTTTACAATTACATAAGCTGCAATCCCAGGAATAACAACAATTACAGGAATAATCAGCTTTAAGAATGCGGCAAACAAAATACCTTTTTGTGACTCTTTTAGTGATTTTGCAGCTAAGGTTCGCTGAATAATATACTGATTGAAACCCCAGTAATATAAATTAGCAACCCACATACCACCAACCAAAACACCTATGCCAGGTAAGTTTTCATATTCTGGATTAGACTTGTCTAAAATCATTTCGAACCTTCCCGGAACTTCTTCGTAAATTACTTGAAATCCAGCTACGATTCCTTCTCCACCAGAAACGGTGTTCAATGCTAAATACGTGGTCACTACACCACCAAGAATTAAGAAAACAACTTGTATTACATCTGTCCAAGCTACTGCAGAAAGACCACCATAAAGGGAGTAAGCTGCTGCGAAAAGCGCTAAACCAATCACACCATAAATTAAAGGGATGCCAATTATGGTTTCTAAAGCTAAAGCACCCAAATATAAAACAGAAGCCAAGTTGACAAACACATATAAAGCAATCCAAAAAACAGCTAAAATGGTTTTTAAGTTAGTAGAATATCTTTTTTCGACAAAGCCAGGAATGGTGTAAATGCCTTTTTTAATAAAGATGGGAAGGAAGTATTTACCCACAATAATTAAGGTTAGCGCAGCCATCCACTCGTAGGATGCAATGGCCAAACCAGATGCAAAACCAGAGCCAGACATTCCTATAAATTGTTCTGCAGAAATATTAGCTGCAATTAAAGACGCCCCTATTGCCCACCAAGGCAAAGACTTACTGGCTAAAAAGTAATCTTCTGCCGTTTTTTGTTTACCTTTTTTATCCCTAGAAACCCACAAACCAATACCAAGTATCAACACGGCATAGGCAATAAATATTAAGTAATCTATGAATTCAAAATTTGTTGACATACTATTGGGTTTTAGGTTAGTTTATAAAGTTAATTTTCCACTCTTCTACAAAAATGTTGTAGGCTTGTAAAACTTTTAAGTCCTTTTTGTTATTAAAGCTATCTGAAATTCCCGTCATGGGTTCGATTGCAATTCTATTTTCGTTTGCTGGCTTATAAAGTTGTAAATACCTAGAATGGTCTGTATTTTCTATCATTACATGATAGTTAGGTGTTTTAAAACTAAGCTTATGATTATGCAATACAAAGCAATGATCTAAGTAAGGTTGGTTTAGAGAAAATGGAACTGGAGCAAAGCTGTTGCTTATACCAATAGTAATTAAATCCTGGTTAAATAATATTTGTTTTAAGCTATCAAATTCTAAAACACAATCGTTTAAGTTGTCTGCTACAAAATAAGGATGCCAGCCTAGCGTAAAAGGAAATGCTTTTTCACTTTTATTTTCAACTTTCACCAAAAGGTCTAAGCTTGAATTACTCATTTTATAAATCAAACTTATTGCAAATGGAAAAGGAAATCCAACAGGTGGATTATTCATTTCATAATAGAACTCAAGACTGTGTTCAGTTTCGGTCTCTTCTATATTTTTTAGTTGAAAAGCTTTATCGTAAACTAGACCATGAATAGCATTTTCACGATCTATTTCATTTTGCTCTAACTGATATTCCTTACCGTCAAACTCATAAGTCCCTTTATTGATTCGGTTAGCAAAAGGAAATAAAACGGAAGAAGCAAAACTATCTGTATAAGCTGTATGTTCTAAATCTTGAATAACAGGTTTATCCTTATAAATCAAAGATGTTAACCTACCGCCTTCAGTTGAAGAAAATGTTGCTTTTAAATCACCGTTGGGACTAACTAGCTCTGCTTTTTTTGATAAAGTTGATGTTGTATTTTTCACTTTAAATGGATTTTCTAAGCCGTAATTGGCTTGTATTTGCTATTTTTTGGGGAGAATTATTTTGTATCATCTGTGCAACTTGACTACCCATTAATCTAAAATCTGTAGAGATAGTGGTGATGCCGCCTTCTAAAACTTCTTTTAATAAAGAGTCATTATAAGAAATTAAACCTAGGTCTTTAATGAATGTATAGTTTTTCAGCTTCATTTGTTTAATGATTTGGATAAGGGGTTTATCTTCTAAAACAAAATAGGCTTCATTTTTTTGAATGTTTTCCGCTTCAAATGTTGAAAGTACACGATATTTTATTTGATTTTTTTTACAAAAACGGATAAACCCATTTGCTATTCCTTGTGGCTGTTTGGCTTCAGAAAAAATTAAATTAAATTGAGCATAAGATTTAATTTTATGGGTAAGCTGCGAAAGCCCTTCAAAAACATCTTTTTCAAAATCCTGATAAACTGCAGGGTATGCTGCATGTTCTTGATGCACTTGGTCTAAAATAAAAACTTTTTCTTTTTGAATTTCAGAAATGGCTTCTAAGGTGTTACTCAAGTTAGCTGGCATAATAATATAGTAACTATAGTCGCCTAAGTTTTCTCTTATAACTTGTGAGAAAAAATTTTCATTAAAATGATGAAAATAGACATCTACTTGAACTTGGTCTCCAAAACTTTGTACAATTGCGTTATACAAGTCTTCTTTAAAGGCATTTAATTCATCAAATAAGACAAATATTTTTTGTGAAACACTCACATCTTCGCTATTCACAAAATACCCTTTTCCAGCTCTTGAAGTTATAATTCCACGATTTTTTAATTCATTAAAAGCAACTAAAACCGTATCTCTAGAAACTAAATGCTGACTTTTTACTGCGTTGAGAGAAGGTAGCTGGTCTCCCTTTTTTAATTCGCCTGCTAGTATAGCTTCTTCAACCGAAGCAACAATTTGCTTGTACTTAGGTATGCTAGATTTTTTATCGACTTGTACTAAACTCATAACGCAAATATATAATAAAAACTTAAAAACATACTAGTACCTACCAGTTGTTTTTAAGATTTTCTTTTTGAATATTTATTTCACTTCAAAAAATTAATATCCTGTTCAGCTAGAAGTCATTGTTTTATGATTTATTTTCGTTTTTAAGAAAATACATTCAAATGAAATCAATCATTATTCAAATTGCCACCTGCATTTGCCTTGTTATTTTGGTTGGCTGCGAAACGACTCCTACTAAAAAAAATGAAACATATAAACCATCTATTGAAGCGCCAAACGGCATGATTTGGGTGCCAAGTAAAACCTTTACAAAAGGTGCAAAACCAAATGATAATATGGCCATGAGAGCCGAAAAACCTGCTCATCAAGTTTATGTTGATGGATTTTTTATAGATGCTACCGAAGTAACCAATAAAGCCTTTGCTGCTTTTGTTGAAGCCACCAACTACGTAACTTTAGCAGAACAACCTATTGATTGGGAAGAAATGAAAAAAACGCTCCCGCCAGGAACACCAAAACCACATGATTCTATTTTGCAGCCCGGCAGCCTAATTTTTAATAAAGAAGCACAAAACGCACAACATTACAGCCAATGGTGGGAATGGAAAATAGGAGCCAATTGGAAACATCCGCAAGGACCAGATTCTTCTATTAAAGGTAAAGAAAATTATCCTGTAGTGCACATTGCTTACGAAGATGCTTTGGCTTACTGTAAATGGGCTAACCGAAGATTACCTACCGAAGCGGAATGGGAAGCTGCCGCTCAAGGAAAACAAAATGATGCTATTTTTACCTGGGGAAATGATGCCGAGCAACTCAATGAAAACGCCAATACTTGGCAGGGTGTTTTTCCAACCCAATTGCAAACGGAAGATGGTTTTGATTATGCAGCACCTGTACAGTCCTATCCTCCAAATTCGCTTGGTTTATATGATATGATGGGGAATGTTTGGGAGATAACCAGCGATTATTTTAATGTAAATCACTATGTAAGTTTAGACCAAAATATAATTTACCAAAACCCAACTGGAGCTAAGACTTCATTTAGTCCCAATAATCCTAACGAAGTAGAACACGTAATAAAAGGTGGTTCATTTTTATGCCATGCATCCTATTGTGCAAGCTTCCGAATTTCAGCAAGAATGGGCAATGCAGAAAAATCTAGTTCTGACCACGTTGGGTTTAGAACGGTAGCGACAGAAGAGATGCTTTAATAAATATCTTTATTTAATTCACAATTAATCTCAAAAATTAACTTAATTTGTAAAATTAAAATTACTAATCTTATGAAAAACATTACAAGTATACTTTGTTTATTAATTTTTACATTTTTTGTTAGCCACAAAATAAGCTCTCAAACTTTTAGTGGTTTAGGAGCTTCAGATTCAGGCGGGACAGGATTTAAAACCATTAACAATATTGCCGAACTGGTTGTTAGTAATAACCTGAATCATTTTGGGACTGAGATTTTTGGTTCTAATAATGGATTAGGTGGTACAGAAGTTCTCACGATAAAAGCT
>CBFIGU010000150.1:0-4495 GCA_965662165.1 Psychroflexus sp. | reverse complement strand
AAAAAGGTCGCGTAGCTTCCCGAAGTATCTGGAGAAAAAGCATCCCGACATCAAAGTCGAGACGGTCAAAACTACCGACTTAAAATTGAAATAGTGAAAATAAAGGTCGCGTAGCTTCCCGAAGTATCGGGAGATAGAGCATCCCGACCTAAAAGTCGGGACGGTCAAAACTACCGACTTAAAATTGAAATAGTGAAAATAAAGGTCGCGTAGCTCAGCTGGATAGAGCATCTGCCTTCTAAGCAGACGGTCACAGGTTCGAATCCTGTCGCGATCACTTAAAATTAAAGCTTTACAGAAATGTAAAGCTTTTTTTATTAAATCTATCCTTATCCTTTTTTAAAATCTATATTAAACCAATTGATGCTTAGCGTATACCGTTGTCTTTCGAGACAATCACAGGTTTAAATTATTTCGCAACAGAAAAAGCTTTAGCTTTGTTAAGTTTTTTTTGTTTTATGGATTATTACACTTACATATTATATTCTAAAGATCTTGACAAATATTATATTGGCTATACTTCTACATCTGTAGAAGAAAGACTGAAAAAACACAACACCAGCCATAAAGGTTTCACTGGAAGATCTAATGATTGGAAAGTAGTCTATTCTGAACGTTTTGAAACTAAACGAGAAGCTTACGCTAGAGAAAGACAAATTAAATCAAAAAAGTCTAGAACCTATATTGAACAATTAATTGCTAGTAAGTAAATATTCATAAACAATGTTGTTGGTTTTCTATTGTAACACCTTTGTAACACAAAAATATTTTTAGGTTTTTTTTTTTTTTGCTTTTGTTTATTAAGTGTATTTGCTTTTTCAAGACTATATATAAAATATCTACTTTAACTTTTGAAGAAATATGTAGTCCTAAAATGACTTCTCTGATAAAATCATCATCAAATTGAAGTTTTTTCTGATTTTTAAATTCTTCTTCAATAGTTTTGGTAACCAAATAATTTTGTTATTCAATATTCTTCTTCTTTCGCATTACCAATGTTTTCTTGAATACTAGAATTATGAAAATGTAATTGAAAAGCTTCCCATTTTTCGTTTATTACGTTTTTGGTTTGGGCTTTTATGCATTTCTGTACAATTGCAGATTGGAATAAGGCCATAAAGAATTTTAGATTAGTCCTAAACTAATTTTTAAAAGTAGGATTTTTTTGAAATCTACTGATAAAGCTAGGTTTTATCTGATATTCTTGTTGTTTTGTGTTGTTTCAGTAAAGAATTAGCTATATATAATATTTTTTTCGCAACCAAAAGGAAACTCGAACTAATACAATTAAAGCTGGCACTTCTACTAAAGGACCAATAACGCCAGCAAAGGCTTGTCCCGAATTCAGTCCGAAAACGGCTATGGCAACTGCAATAGCTAATTCAAAATTATTCCCTGCTGCTGTAAATGCTACAGATGTGGTTTTATCGTATTCTGCTCCTGTTGCTTTGGTGAAGAAAAATCCAATAATAAACATGAGTGTAAAGTAGATCAATAAAGGAATTGCAATAATTACTACATCCATTGGGATTTCTACAATTAATTCTCCTTTTAAGGAGAACATGACCACAATAGTAAATAGTAGAGCTACCAAGGTAATTGGTGAAATTGTAGGAATAAATGTGTTAGTATACCAGTTTTCGCCTTTTAGTTTTACCAATATTAATCTGCTTAAAATTCCCATTAAAAAAGGTATACCTAAATAAATGGCTACACTTTCTGCAATGGTACCGATTGAAATATCTATAATGGCGCCTTCAAAACCAAAATATGGTGGTAGCACTGTAATAAAAATCCATGCATAAAAACTGTATGCAAATACTTGAAAAATACTGTTTAAAGCTACTAAGCCTGCACCATATTCGTTACTTCCTTCGGCAAGGTCGTTCCAAACTAAAACCATTGCAATACAACGAGCTAAACCAATTAAAATCAGTCCAACCATGTATTCAGGTTCATCGTGTAAAAATGTGATAGCCAAAACAAACATTAAAACTGGACCAATTACCCAATTCAAAATAAGTGAAATGGATAAGATTTTAGTATTCCTAAAGACTTTTGGCAATAATGCATAATTAGCCTTAGCTAAAGGAGGATACATCATTAAAATTAAACCAATAGCAATAGGAATGTTGGTAGTGCCGCTGCTAAGTGAATTGATAAGCTCTGGAACAGCAGGAATAAAATAACCGAGCCCAACTCCTACTGCCATAGCCATAAAAATCCATAAGGTTAAATTTCTATCGAGAAAACTTAGTTTTTTAGAAGCCATTTTCTAAGTATTTAATTGTGAAAAAACGTAAAACAATTCCGTTGCAATTTGCAGACTTCGCTCTTGGTATTTTTCGGCTTGTTGCGAAGTATTATCAAATACTTTTGGGTCTTCAAAAGTAATGGGGATGCGTACTTCTGCGCCTAAAACCATAGGGCAAGCTTCATTAGCTGAATCACAAGTCATAACAGCTGCAAAATTAGATTTTGGATTAAAGTCGTCATTTATTTTTTTTGAAAAACCAATTATGGGATGTTCATTGTTAGCATATTTGATGCAATAAATAGGATTTTCGCTTTTTGAAATTGTATTTATTCTAAACCCTGCATTTTGCAAAGTTTCAGCAACCAGCGGAAAAAGTGCCGTACATTCTGTTCCGCCTGAATAACAAAATACATTTTTAACATGAAAATAATTTGCAAGGGTTTGAGCCCAAACTTGCGATAAATGACTTCTTCGTGAATTATGCGTACAAATAAAGTTAATCCGAATTTCTTGATTATTTGAAACCTTTGTCTGAATAAAATCAATTAACGGTTGTAATACTTCTTTACGTTCTTTTGAAATAGTTTGTGGGTTTAAGGATTGGATTAAACTTTCTATTTCTAAAAATAAACTTGATTTTGTTATAGTCATTTACATCTAAATTTTAGCAACAATTTCCATCTGGTGAACAACAAGGTTCATTTTTTAATGTAGATAATTCTACTTTGGGTTTTTCAGCTGGAATTCCGCATTGGTCTTTAGCTAAACAATCGGTTTGTTTATTGGTTAACAAAAAGCTTTTTCCGTCAAAATCAAGACCAAATTTTTCAATGGTATCTCCTTGGTATTCCACTTCTATTTCTAAATCTTTTATGTTTAAGATCTTTTCTGAAAGCTCGATAATATTCAGTAATTTGTCAGGATGCAATCTGTGATTATAATCGTTTGCGTTCCAAAGTTGAAAGTTTACCACTTCTTCATTTCTCTCCGTCCCACCACAATCAATAAAATGTTTTGTGATTTTACCCACTTCTGTAACATGAAAATGACTTGGTACTAATGTACCATTGGGCAATTGAAAAGCGATGGTTTCCAATTCTTTTAAAGCTGATTTTACTTGACTTAATTTCATAATTAATATTTGTTTATTGCGATTATACGATTAATTGACTCAAATTTTTTAACAGCAATCTTGGTTTCCAGATACATCTTGGTTAAGAAACTCGGTCATTAGCGTTTTCATCGTAGTCCAATTTTCTTTGTGGATGCAGTAACAAACACTCGTTCCTTCTACATTTCCTTTTATTAACCCCAAGTGCTTTAGTTCTTTTAAATGCTGTGAAATGGTGGGTTGCGCTAGTCCAATTTCGTTTACTAAATCTCCACAAACACAGGAGTCAATTTTAAACAAGTGTTGTAAAATAGCTACTCTTGCCGGATGTCCAAAAACTTTAGCAAAAAGAGAAATTTTATTTTGTTGGTCTGTAAATATTTCGGTTTTAGCTAATCCCATTTTTAATTCATTATTTAATTGCAATATTACAATGAATATTTTGAATTTATTAAAAACATAGGGAAAAAATAGCTATTAATGTTGAATATAGGATTTCAGTAATTCGTAAAAAATATTCCGTGATATAAGTGTAGTTGTTTAAGCTTGCATGTAAGGACTCCGATATGAATAGAACAAGTTTGTATGTAGTACTTTACAAGTATAATAGAGTTTAATTAAAATAAAAAACGGTTCAAGTTATCACTCAAACCGCTTTAGTTTTTTTGATAGTTCTTAATTCTTAGGTTTATGTCCTTAGAATAAAATTTAAGCTTGACTAAGTGCAGTTGTTTTCTTTTGTCAGTTCTTTTTATCTATTGTTTTAAGAACATCATAAACCAAAATCAATGCATTTTTTGAAGCTTCTAGCTGATTTAAAGTGCCTGATAAGTAGGTGTCTAGTTGCGGACAATACCAAAGAAAAGAACCCGTACTACCGTTATGTCCAATAATTTGTAAATTGGTCTTTGTGTTGGTTAATTCTCCAAAAGAAACTTGTCTTATACCAAATCCATAGTGCATACCCATAGTTTCATCAATCCAATTTTGCATTTCTAAGCGAGTCTCTTTTTTTACAATTTCATCTTCATTAAGCGCTTTTAAAAAACTTATTAAATCTTGGGTAGTTGAGACTAAACCGCCTCCGCCCCAATCGGCACTTAGGCTTTTAAGAGACGATAATTCAT
>CBFIGU010000149.1:0-4496 GCA_965662165.1 Psychroflexus sp. | reverse complement strand
ATGAATACGATACATCAAGTTCAACGAGAAGATAACCAACTGCTTATCATTACGCATGCGCTGCAATTACTCACTTTTGTTACCGGTTTTGGCGGTTTAGTTGTACCCTTAATTATCTGGTTGACTAAAAAGGATGAAGTAATAGACATGGACGAACACGGTAAAAAAATTGTCAACTTTCAATTAAGTTTAATTCTGTATAGCATTGTCGCTATTCCTCTATTATTTATTTTGGTTGGCTTTGTCATCTATTTTGCCATTGGGATCATGGCCTTAATTTTACCTATTGTCAATGCAGTTAACGCAAGTAACAATAGACCTATTTATTATCCTTTAAGCATAACATTTATAAGATAAGATAAGCAGATCATATTAATTTAAATCCAGCTTATTTTATAAAATTATTCATAGCAGAATAATTCTTGTTAGGGCTGGATTTTTCTTTTAGCTATGCGAAGTTTACAACTTCGTATTCATATGGCTATTAAAAATTTGCAGATTAGTACAAGTAGTA
This sequence comes from Psychroflexus sp., assembly GCA_965662165.1. Taxonomy (GTDB): domain Bacteria; phylum Bacteroidota; class Bacteroidia; order Flavobacteriales; family Flavobacteriaceae; genus Psychroflexus. Next base: position 3,982 of record CBFIGU010000149.1, on the reverse strand, counting down.
AAGATTCGATGTTAAAAACTTCGGATAGCTTTAATTTTGCTACAGTTTTTAGCAACTAATTTTCTGCAATTTGCTTCAATAACTTAGAATTTACTTCATGTTTGTCGCATTGGCTATGTGAAGTTTGCAACTTCGCATCAACACGAGTTAAGAAAAAATTGCAACTAGGAACAAAAAATGAATGTACGAAGTTACAAACTTCGTACAGCTCTAGCTCTTTTACGGTTTTTAGTAAGCTAAGATTCAGCTATTTGCTTTAAAATAGCTGAATTTACTTCATGTTTACCATCAAATTCATGAATCTGTAATTGATTTGGAAATAAAGTTTTTGCAAAATTCAATTGATGTGTCAATTTTTCGTCATTGATGTATTCATCTTCATTTCCATAGATTAAATGCACATTTATATTTCGATGATGATCAAAATCACTGCTCTTTAATTCTTTAGGAATGCTTCCCGAATGTATAATTAAATCATCACACTTAATATTTCGTTGGCTCATCCATCGCATAACTACAGAAACACCTTGAGAATATCCCATCAAGATGATTCTTTTTTCATTAAAACGGTTTCGCTCAGATTCGTGTAAAGCATCTAAATAATTCAGAACATTTTCAGTTTCCAGTTTTGTATTTTCTTTAGTTAACCAAGACGCACCAACATATTTAAAATCATTTCCTTGGTAATATTTAGATGGAGCCTGTGGGCATATTACATAATTTTCTTCTTCTTTTAAAATCTTAAAATAACGAATAAAATATTTACTTAAGTAACCTAAACCATGACAAGCAATCCAAATGTTCTTTGTCTTCTCTGTAATTAAATTTAAAGTAGAGTAGGAGTTTGTAGTTTCGTAAGAAATTAGGTTTTCTTTTACAGGCATACAAGGCTATTTTCGTAATTTTACGATGCAAATAAACGCTTTTTAAATGAAATTATCCAAAGCTAAAATATTGATACGTTGCAATGCTGTTGTGCCCAATACCTTAATGCAAACTTTAGACATTCGTTATATAGATGTTGGTGAAGATTTTTTGGTAGCCGAAATGCCAGTAACTCCTAAAGTGCATCAACCCGATGGTATTTTACATGGTGGAGCCATGGTAGCTTTAGCAGAAAGTGTAGGTAGTGCTGCTTGTTTTGTATTTTTAGATACAGAAAACTTCTCTATTCGCGGATTAGAAATTAATGCTAATCATGTTCGCAGTATGAAAGAAGGTAAAGTATTTGCTAAAGCCAGTTTTATCCATAAAGGAAGAACCACTCAAGTTTGGCAAATTGAACTCACTAACGAACAAGGACAACTCATTTCGATGTGTAAATTAACCACAATTGCTTTACCAAAGAACTAAGTAATGAAAGAGTTAATTCAAAAAGCTGAAAAACATTTCCATAAGAAACTACCCTTTGTTTTATATAGACAACCTAAAACTTCTATTTTACAAGCTTTTTTAATGCCAAATACAGAAGTTGAAACTACTGATTTCAATCAATCTGGATTTTGTTTCTACCCATTTGATAATACAAAGCAAAATTACTTTTTTGATATAGAAAAAGCAGTGTTTGAAAAAAATCAATTGTCTGAAATAGAATTAAATATAGGTTTTAATAAAAGCGATACTTTAATTGATGAAAATGAAGCTGAAAAGCGAAGATACATTCAACTTGTTGCAGAAAGTATTCATTTATTGAAACAAAAAGAATATGATAAAATTGTTTTATCGAGACCTATTCAAATTCAATTAAAAAATGAAAATGTATTTGAAGTTTTTCAAAATTTATTGGGTTTATACAAAAATGCAATGGTTTACATTTGGTTTCATCCCAACGAAGGGATTTGGGTAGGCGCTACTCCAGAAACCTTAGTAAAGTACGCACAATCATCTTTAAGCACTATGGCGCTTGCAGGAACTCGGTTACACCAAGAGAATATTGAACCGCAATGGCGTGAAAAAGAGATGGAAGAGCAAAAGTTAGTTGAAAATTATATTTTACAAAAACTCAGAAAATATAGTCAACAACTCAAAGCTTCAGAAACGTACAATAAATTAGCAGGAAATTTAGTTCACTTAAATACAGATATTACTGCTAGAATTCAGCAAAAAGATTTAGAAAAAGTAGTTTTAGATTTACATCCAACCCCAGCGGTTTGTGGTATTCCAACAGAAAAAGCTAAAAACTTCATCTTAAATAATGAGACCTATGCAAGGGAATTTTATGCTGGTTTTTTTGGGGAATTAAACATGGCTAAAGAAAAAACAAGAACTCGTTCTAGGCGTAATCAAGAAACTTTAGCCATTAGGCAACGTAGGGCTGAAACCAATTTATATGTGAACTTACGCTGTATGAAAATTAAAAATAATCAAGCTGAAATTTTTGTAGGTGGAGGCATTACTTCATCTAGTAACGCCACGGAAGAATGGAAAGAAACCCGTGATAAATCTCAAACCTTGTTAAAAGTACTTTAAGTTTCATAAATGCAATTCATCAATTAAATGCCAACCAATAATTTCATAAAATGAATCAGATTTATTCCGCAATTCCGTTAGCTCAAACCATTGTAGAAAGCTGTGTTATATCCGGCATTGAACATGTTGTGATTTCTCCTGGCAGTAGAAACGCACCTTTGACTATTGGTTTTTCTAATCATCCAAAAGTAAAAACTTACAGCATTGTAGACGAGCGTTGTGCTGCATTTTTTGCCTTAGGAATTGCTCAACAAACCCGGAAGCCAACAGCAGTAGTTTGTACTTCTGGTTCAGCTTTATTAAATTATTATCCCGCTGTTGCAGAAGCTTTTTATAGCGATGTTCCATTAATTGTTATTTCTGCAGATCGACCAGCATATCTTATCGATATTGGCGATGGGCAGACCATACGCCAAGAAAATGCCATGGAAAAACACATGTTGTATTCAGCTTGCCTTAAAAGTGATGAAAATAAACCCGAAGAAGCCATTCAAAATTATAATGAAATTGAACTGGCTAAAGCTTTACGCATTAGCTTACAGCAGCAAGGACCTGTACATATTAATGCGCCTTTTCAAGAACCGCTTTATAATAAAACCCATCAATTATCAATTGAATTACAAAATGCTTTTAATTTACAGCCTAATAAAGTCAAAGACTTAGCGCTTACCAATTTAATTTCAGATTGGAATGCTGCAGAAAAAAGGATGATATTAGTAGGGGTGAACCAGCCCAATACCATTGATCAGCAATTTTTAGATTTTTTTGCAGAAGACGATGCAACTTTAGTTTTTACAGAAGCGACTTCTAACATTCATCATCATCGTTTTTTTTCAAGTATTGATGGAATTATTGCTCCCATTGAAAATAAACCCAATGCAGACGAACTTTTTGCCGAATTGAAGCCCGATATTTTAATCACTTTCGGCGGAATGATTGTGTCTAAAAAAATTAAAGCTTTTTTGCGTAAATATTCTCCAAAAGCACATTATCATTTAGATTCCAAAAAAGCTTACGATACTTTTTTCTGTTTAAAGGAACACATAAAATCTTCACCCAATGAAGTTTTTAAAGCCTTGATTCCGAATCTAACATCTAAATCTTCTACTTATTTTGCAAAATGGAATAAGTTTCACATCAAACAACTTGAAAAACGTAGAGAATATGTAAAGCAAATTCCATTTACCGATTTTTGGGTATTTAATGCTATAATTGAAGCATTTCCTGAAAATGAACACTTGCAATTTGGAAACAGCTCAACCATTCGTTATGCCAATTTATTTGATTTGTCACCATCTAATATTGCATTTTGTAATCGAGGAACTAGTGGAATTGACGGAAGCACATCTACTGCAATTGGGGCAAGTAAAGTGCAAATTAATCCTACAACTTTTGTTACAGGAGATTTAAGCTTTTTATACGACAGTAATGCGCTTTGGAATAATTATGTACCTAAGGATTTTAAAATCATTATTATAAATAATTCAGGGGGTGGAATTTTCAGAATTCTACC
>CBFIGU010000148.1:0-4528 GCA_965662165.1 Psychroflexus sp. | reverse complement strand
ACTGCAATTGCCATATTCGTTTTTGCCATTGGAAGCACCAAATATTTAGGTTTAGGCATACCCATTATTGAAGCAGCGTTTTCAAGTCCGTTAGAACCTTATGATTTTGCCATCAAAGTACTTTTAACAGCACTTACATTAGGAGCAGGTTTTAAAGGTGGCGAAGTAACTCCACTATTTTTTATGGGTGCAACCTTAGGAAATGCTTTGTTTTTTATTGTTCCGCTACCCATGTCTTTATTAGCAGGAATGGGATTTGTTGCCGTCTTTGCTGGAGCAACCAAAACACCATTGGCTTGTATTGTTATGGGAATAGAATTATTTGGAATAGAAAGTGCTGCTTATATCGCCATTGCTTGTATTGTTGCTTATTTTGCTTCAGGACAAACAAGCGTGTATTCTTCACAAAATAAAAGTGAATTAAAAAGCAAAATTTACGCTGTACTTAAAAGTAGATTCAAATAAAATTATTGGTTTTATATAGCTAAGTGAATCCAATTAACTTTTTAGGAAGGCTGATTAAATTGACCCGTTACTATCAAATAAACTAGTGCAAAAATTACTCCTAAAATAAAAAGAACCAGTAATGCTACAACTAATACTACCAAAAAGAATAATGTTTTTACAAGGATTTTAATCCAGCTTATTTCGAAAAATCTTTTTAAAACATAGGCATGAAAGCCAATGAGCAGGACAAATGAAAAGATGGTATAATAATATAAGAAACCATCAATCAACAAACAAAACGGAATGGATGCGTAAGATAAAATCAAGTATTGAGAATATGAATACGCATAAATAACAGAATGCTCAGCAAAATTATAACGCTTGTAATTATGAAATACGAGCTTAGAAATTAAAGCAAGGATAGGAATAGTCAGGAATAAAACTAAACTGTAATATTTTTGTATTTCATTATTTACATCGCGAGCTAACTCTTCTTGCTTGGGAGCAATAGGATTGTTTTCCTGTCCTTCAAACTGTGGAGTAAACGCAGTATAGTCTATCTCTCCTAAGTAGCCATTATTTAGTAAATAGGCATAAAAACCACCCAATAAACCAGCAATAATCATAAAATTAATTGGGGGCAAATACTTTGCTCTGTTGTTTTCTATATAAGCTTTGATTACTCGTTCTGGTTGAATAGTCATATCTTTTATAGTTCCAATAAACTTTGAGTCTACGCTAAAATATTTAGAGAAGAATTCGTTAACTAAACTCCTTATGCTTATACGTTCACATAAAATTTGATTTCCACAATTTGAACAAAATTTTGTTTCTTCTGCTAACTTATGCTTGCAATTAATACATTCCATAGCAACTACCAATTAAGTTAATTTAATTCATTGCATTTCAATGATATTTGGAATGATAAAAGTAAATAATTATTTAGTTAGCGACTTTATTATTTTTGTATTTTGATGAAAAACAAAAATTGAAATTACCAAAAAAGGCTGCAATCATAAAGATTACAGCCTTCGTAAAATTAAATAGTTTTTTTTTATATCAACTCAAATTGTTCAAAATGATGGTTGAAATGTTTTCGATTCAAAAGCTTCCACTCAAAAGCAGTTAGCTCTCCAAAGACAGCGTTTTTGGTAGTTGTATTTGGGTTTTCTCTGAAGAAAATTTCATAAGCTTCATAAGCTTCTATGAGTGCTTTTTTGGCTTCATCTAGACTTTCATGCTTCAATTTTTCCAATTCATCTTTCTTCATTAAGGGCATTTTATAACCTTGTGGCATCTTCTCGTAATTGTATAAGGTTTCTTGTACCTTTTCAAGATACTCTTCGGGTGTAGCTACTTCAAAATCTGAAATTTCGCCAGTAGCTATTCGAAGTCCCATCTCCAGATGTTCCACCATATGTTGTGGCGTCATCATTCCCCATTTTGCTTCAGCGTTTTCATCAAGTTTGTTCAAATTCCTTTCAATAAAATCTATATCTACTTCATGAAAGGTATTCTGTTTTTTCTGCACCATGGTTAAAATAGTAGCAATCGCTACTAATTTATCTTCTTCTTCAACCGCTTCAACATCAAAAACTTCAACATACCATTTCACAATTCCGCTTGGTAATTCCTTCCCTTTCTGATCGCGATCTACTTTTTCTTTACACGTTAATCTAACATTAATCGTGTCATTATGATACAATGGTCTTAAAAACCGAATTTCTTCTAAGCCATAATTTGCTGCAACAGGTCCTTTATTAGGATAAACGAATAACCCTGCTGCTGCAGAAATAATAAAATAACCATGAGCTGTTCGCTTCTCAAATATGCTTCCTTCTAACGAAGTAATATCTGTATGCGCATAGAAATGATCCCAAGTTAAATTTCCGAAATTAATGATATCTGTATCGGTTAAAGTTCGATTATGGGTTTTTAGAGACATGCCCGGCATAATATCTTCCCAGTGATAAGCAAAAGGATGTTTCTCTGCTTCTTTATATTTCGCTTTAGGCTGATAAATACCTGTAATTTCAGTTAAAGTAGTTGGGCTTCCTTGAATGGCACAACGTTGCATGAAATGTTTAATTCCACGCTTACCTCCCATTTCTTCACCACCACCAGCTCTTCCAGGACCACCGTGCACTAAAGTTGGTAAAGGAGAACCATGGCCTGTACTTTGTTTGGCTGACTCTCGATTTATAGATAAAATTCGACCATGATGCGATGCAGCTTGAATAGTATAATCTCTGGCAATATTGTCATCATTTGTAAAAATAGAACTTACTAAAGAGCCTTTTCCTTTTTTAGCGAGTTGAACTGCTTCATCTAGAGATTTGTAAGGCATTAACGTGCTAACAGGACCAAAAGCTTCAGTTACATGCGCAGCTTCATTTTTAAAAGGATTATTCTCTCGCATTAAGATGGGTTTAATAAATGCACCTTTTTCAAATTCAGCATTAATGGTATCGGCCGTACCAAAATCGCCATATACTATTTCCGCAGTTTTAGAGATTTCTGAAACAGCTTTTTTTACAGATTCTACCTGCTTTTTATCAATTAAGCTTCCCATCCTAACTTCTTTTAATCGGGGATCGCCTAGTGTGACTTTATCCAAGGCTTTTCCCAAAGCAATTTGCACATCTTCCATTAAATGCTCAGGAACAATGGCACGACGGATGGCCGTACATTTTTGCCCGCATTTTACGGTCATTTCATTGCGAACTTCACGAATAAACAAATTGAATTCTGGTGTTCCAGGCACTGCATCTTCTCCTAAAATACATGCATTTAGCGAGTCTGCTTCCATAGTAAAAGGTACAGATTCTTCCAGTAATCGTGGATGATTTTTGAGTAATTTTCCTGTTGAAGCTGAACCTGTAAAAGTTACAATATCTTGAGATTCTACACTTTCTAAGATTGTTTTCTCAGTTCCTGAAATTAACTGCAATGCACCTTCGGGTAAAATTCCTGATGCAATAATTTCTTTTACCACCGCTTCTGTTAAATAAGCTGATTGCGGAGCTGGCAATACAACAGCGGGAACACCCGCCATCCAGTTTACTGCACATTTTTCGAGCATACCCCAAACCGGAAAATTAAAAGCGTTAATATGAATGGCAACACCTTCTTTTGGCACTAATATGTGATGCGCCATAAACCGACCACCACGGGATAAATCTATAGGGTCGCCTTCTACATCAAATGGCTGATTAGGAAATAACTTTCTTAAGGATGCATTGGCAAATAAATTTCCGAATCCACCATCAATATCGAACCATGAGTCCATTTTAGTTGCACCTGTACGATAGCTTAATTCGTAAAAAGCCTTCTTCTTTTTTTGTAGGTAAAAGGCTAAGGACTTCAACATGTTTCCACGTTCTTGAAAAGTCATTTTACGTAAAGCTTCTCCTTTTTGTCTTCCATAGGCCAATACTTCGGGAATGTCAAAACCTTCAACATTTATGGAAGTAAATTGCTCTCCGGTAATGGAATCTAATATAGGTTGGCCTTCGCCTTTTCCGTTAGTCCATTTGCCTTGTATATAACTTTGTGTGGTTTGCATATTTAGTATTTTAGAATATCGTTGAGTGTTTTTTTAATTGTTTCTAGCTCATTTTGTGAGATTTGTCCAATTTTTCGTTTAAACCTAAGTTTTGAAATTGAGCGAATGTGAAAAACTAATATTTCTGAAGTTTTAGCCAAACCATTGATTTTGTCGGGCTCTATCACGGGGTTACCTTCAAAATAATGAACAGAAGATGACAGTGGACATACCACAATTACATCTAAATTAGTATTCAAAACATTACCGCTAATTACAACAGCAGGTCTATTTCCTGCTTGCTCACTTCCTTTTATGGGATCAAAATAAACATCCCATATATCCTTTTGTCGAATAATCAAGTCTGAGAAATCATCCTTTTTCATCAAACTTTTCTAACATTTTAAAATAGTCTGACATACCTTCTTCAGCTATAGCCATGATTTCCTTATCCTTTGATGCTCGTCTATAAGATTTTACGTACTTAGCTTTCTGAATTTCATCTAAAAAAAGCTCTAAGGCTTTTTCAATAAGCTT
>CBFIGU010000147.1:0-4584 GCA_965662165.1 Psychroflexus sp. | reverse complement strand
TCTTAAAGCTATTGAATTTATATACAACCACATACATTGCCATAGGTAGTAACCAAGGAAATAAACTTAAAAATTTAAATCAATCTATTCAACTTATATTTGAACGCATTGGCAAAATTGAAGCGGTTTCTAAAGTTTATGAAACACCAGCTTGGGGTTTTGAAGGTGAAGCTTTTTTAAATGCATGCATTAAAGTAAAAACTTGGCTGCCTGCAGAAGATTTACTTGAAAACCTACTTGCTATTGAAATTGATTTAGGCAGAATACGACTCCCACAAGCAGGTTATCAAAACAGAATAATCGATTTAGATATTATATTTTTTGGTGATGAAGAACACCATACCCAAGACTTGCAAATTCCACATCCTAAATTAGCCATACGAAATTTTGTTTTGTATCCTTTAGCAGATTTAGCTCCTGATTTAGTTCATCCTTTTTTAAATAAAACGATTAACGAATTAAAATTAAATTCTGAAGATACTTCTAAGATTACGGAGTCTGCTTTAAAATTAGACAAGCCAAATTTGCCAAGCATTTCTTCTAATTATGTTGCTATAGAAGGTAATATTGGTGCAGGCAAAACTAGCTTAGCAAGTATGATTTCTCAAGACTATAATGCGAAGTTAATTACGGAACGTTTTAAAGATAATCCTTTCTTGCCTAAATTTTACGAAGACCAACATCGTTATGCTTTTCCTTTAGAAATGTCATTCTTAGCAGATCGTCATCAACAACTCTTAGACGATATCTCGCAATATGACTTGTTTTCAGATTTTGTGGTAGCCGATTATGACGTATATAAATCTTTAATTTTTGCCAAAGTTACTTTACAGGAAGACGAATTTGCTTTGTATAAAAAAGTCTTTGAAATAATGTACAAGGAACTTCCTAAGCCAGATTTATATGTGTATTTGTATCAAAATACGGAGCGTCTTTTGGCTAATATTAAAAAACGGGGGAGAAGTTATGAGCAAAATATTGCACCAGATTATTTAGAAAATATAAACCGAGGTTACCTAAATTTCATTAAAAGCCAGCAACAGATTAATGTAAAAATAATCGATATTTCGGATATGGATTTTGTTGCTCATCGAAGCGATTATATGAGTTTGCTTCAAAGTATTTCTAAACACTGAGTAGAGAATTAAGATATCAGATTTACGATATTAGATTTGCGATTTATGATATGAGATTTAAGATTTCAAATTAAAAATCATCAACCATAAATCTAAAATCAGCAATCAAAAAAATCAGCAATCAACAATCGTAAATCATCAATCAAAACTCATCAATCACAGTTAGCTTCGCATCACCTCTGGAATTTCACAAACTGGAATAGGATTCATTTTGTGTTGATTTTTTCGATTTAAATTTTTGTAAATCTCTAAAACTTGATTCTGTCTTTCATTTAAGGCTTCACTAGTTTCATTTTCATCATATTCCATTGCCCATTCTAGCTCATCATAACTTGCGCCGAGTTGGTCTTCATCGGTTCTGCTATCACCAAAGAGCCCATCAGTTGGTGCAGCCTGCTGAATTTCATCAATTACATTTAAGAAACTAGCAATTTGAAAGACTTCAGATTTCATTAAATCTGCAATTGGGCTCAAATCTACACCGCCATCACCGTATTTGGTATAAAAACCAACACCAAAATCTTCCACTTTATTACCCGTTCCTACTACTAGGTAACCATGTAAAGCAGCAAAATAATAGAGAGTAGACATTCTAAAACGTGCTCTGGTATTCGCTAAGCTTAAATCTTTTTGTTCTGTATCTGGTATTTGTGGTAGAGCCGATTTAAATCTTTCAAACGTGTCTGTTAAATCTACTTTTAGGCTACTTACATTGGCAAATTGTTTTTTTAGATTTTCTATATGTTTTTGAGCACGGGAAACCTGACTTGGATCTTGGTGAATAGGCATTTCTAAACACAATGTACGTAAACCTGTTTTAGCGCAAAGTGTAGAAGTTACGGCCGAATCTATTCCGCCAGAAACTCCAACCACAAATCCGTTAGTCTGACTTGCTTCTGCATATTTTTTTAACCAATTAACAATGTGTTTTACAATTAAATCTGTTTTCATTATTCAATTTTAAGTAAAAATACAATACTAAGCCTGTTTATTGAAATTTGGCTCCTAAAGATTAATTTTTTTAACCCCTGTTTGATGCTTTCATAAGAAAATGTTGAAAATAGGTGTAGAGATTTAATTTCAATTAAATTTGCTATTCATTACAAATTAAACCAATGAAAAAATACGGTATTCAATTTTTATGTTTTTTACTACTATTTTTGGTCATTTCTTGCCAGGATGACCAAGTTAAAGAAGAAGTGAATCAGATAGAAATCGACTTAAAATTGAAACGTTTTGATCGTGCTTTTGCTGAAGCTTCACCAGCAGATTTACCAAAACTTCAAAATGAATATCCTTTTTTGTTTCCAACTCAATTTCATGATAGCATTTGGGTTGATAAAATGAAGGATACGTTACAAATTGAAATCCAAAATGAAGTTGCTAAAAAATTTCCAGACTTTTCGCCCTATAAAAAAGATATAGAGCATTTTTATAAGTATTTAAAATACAATTTTCCTAAATTTTCTGTTCCAACAGTCATTACTTTAGCTGAAGAAGTAGATTATAAAAACAAAGTAATATTAGCAGAAGATTATTTGCTCATTTCTTTAGATAATTACCTTGGCAAAGATCATCGATTTTACAAAGGAATTTACACCTATGTTGCCGAATTGCAAGACCCGCAATATATGTTAGCAGATATTGCAGAAAAATATGCAAGAAAACTGAATCATTACAAATACGGAAGAAACTTTTTATCAAGTATGATATATTACGGTAAAATGCGATATGTTATGCAAAAATTACTTCCTTTTAAAGATCAACACACGCATTTGCATTATACTGCAGAAGAATTAGACTGGGCTCAACGTAACGAAAAACAAATCTGGGAATACTTTGTAGAAAAAGACTTGTTGTATAGTCCAGACCAAATGCTGGATGAACGTTTTATTAACCTTGCTCCTTATTCTAAATTTTACCTTGAGTTTGATGCAGAAAGTCCGCCTAGATTAGGGCAATATATAGGGCTTCGAATCGTAGAAGACTTTATGGAAAAAAACCCAAACATTAAAATAGAAGAATTACTTAAGTTAAAAGAAGATAATATTTTTAAGCAATCTGCTTATAAACCTAAAAAATAATGGCACACAAAACATCAGAAATTAGCATTACAGTAGAAACCGACGAGAATAAAATACCAGAAAAATTAAGTTGGTCTGCCCAAGACGGTGGGGTAGACCAAGAAGAAGCCAAAGCAGTTTTACTTTCGCTTTGGGATGCAGAAAATCAAGAAACTTTACGCATAGATTTATGGACAAAAGATATGCCTATGGATGAGATGAAGAAGTTTTTTCATCAAACTTTAGTTACCATGAGCGATACGTATTATCGAGCAACACAAGATGAAAAAATGACAGAAACCATGAAAGATTTTTGTGATTATTTTGCTGAAAAACTCGATTTGAAAAAGAAATAATGTCTGCATACAAAAAACTCATATTTGTATATAATGCAAACAGCGGGACAAAAACATCTCTGTTCGATTCAATTCACAAATTATTTAAACCAAGCACTTATGATTGTAAGCTTTGTGAATTAACTTATGGTTTATGGTCTGAGAAAGTTAAATGGAAAAAATTTAGAAAAGCATCTGGAATTGAGATGCAGTTTTTGCATAAGGATGAATATGAAATTCAATTTAAGTCTAAATTTGGGCAACAATATGCTTATCCAATTATTCTCATTCAAGATCATTACCATCTTGATATTTTCATGAATGCCAATCAAATAAATGAGATTGATAATTTAGAAAGTCTCGTTTCAAATATTGAAAAACGATTGAAAAATAATCCGAAATAGCTTTATTTTCTATAGCTATTTTAAATATTATTCTCTATAAATGTAGCATAATTTCATTCAATTAGAAAAAACTAAAAAGCATAAAGTTTCTTGGCTATTAAATAATTGTCAAATTTTTAATCTTAGACTTTTAAGCTAGCAAACTCATTATATTTGCAGCATGAGCATATCTAAACTTAACGAGTCTATTAAAGACTCCCCACAATTTTTAGAATTGATGGGGATTTTTGCGTCCCTACCCGAAAAACATTCTAAAGTTCAACTAAAAAATATTATAGGTTCTGGCTTTTCTCTATTACTAGCCGAAGCCTTTAAACAAACTGATGTTCCGTTTTTAATTTTATTGGAAGACAAGGAAAGTGCAGCTTATCATCTTAACGATTTAGAAGGATTAATCAGCGAAAAAGATGTGCTTTTTTACCCAGGGAGCTACCGCAGACCCTATCACATTGATTCGCTTGCTGGCGAAGAAACCGATAATGCCAATGTTTTACTTCGTGCTGAGGTGCTCAATCGCATCAATTCCAGAAAAAAGCCTTCGGTAATTGTAAGTTATCCTGAAGCTTTGTTTGAAAAAGTAGTTACCAAAAAAGAGTTAGATAAAACCATTTTAAAAATTAATGTTGGTGAAGAATTGAGTTTAGAC
>CBFIGU010000146.1:0-4608 GCA_965662165.1 Psychroflexus sp. | reverse complement strand
TGTTTAGTCATGAAGTTTTTATGCTTCACAATAAAATCGATTACTTCTTGCTTTGGAATCAGCTGACCATTGATTTTAATACGTTCCCGAAAATCAATTAAATGTGGTGAAGTGTACAATCCAACCTTGTAACCTGCTTCTTGAAAAACAGAAGCTAACGTATGACTTGTGGAGCCTTTACCATTGGTTCCACCTACATGAATGCTTTTAAATTTATGTTCGGGGTGATGCAAATAATCTGCAAAAGCAATGGTATTGTTTAAATTGGCTTTATAAGCAGATTTGCCTTGGCGTTGATACATGGGTAATTGGTTAAATAACCAATTAATGCATTCTTGATAATCCATATATTTATTCAGAAAGTCTAAAGACGTAAGTAATATAGCCTATTTGTCTAGAAGGTGCATTTTCATCTTTATTAAATTTGGTGTTTCTTGCTGCTCGTTCTGCTGGCTCTAACAAACATTTGCTGTTATTAGTTGTGCCTTTTACACCAGCTCTAGCTCGAACTACTTCGCCATTCCGATTCACTTCAATTTCTACAACTACTTCTCCAGTCTCATTACAATCTTGAACATATTTGGTTTTAGCAAGCGCTTTTCTTCCGCCCAATCGATAATTGCCATCGCCGTCAATTCCAGTTCCAGAGCCGTAATACGATTTTGCATTAGGGTCGCCATCAGGATCTCCTTTATCTCCAGCTTTATTGTCGTCACCTTCGCCTTCTGCATCAGCACCATCTTGCTCATCGCCATTCAATAAGCTATCCATAGCATCAGTCACATCTTTATTAGGTTGTGGGTCAGGTTCTTTTTCAGGAACTTTTTCTACTGGTTTTTCTTCGGGTATTTCTTTAACTTCTTCTTTGGGTTCCTTTTCTGGAGTTTTTTCAACAGGTTGTTCCTTTTCGACTTTCGGCTCTTCCTTTTCTTCAATTACGGGAGCATCTTCTGTTTCTTGCGTTGCAACATCATCTACAACTTCGCTGGGACTAGTAGATGTTTCTTGGGGTGTAGGTTCAGGAATATTTTGCTTAGGAGCAGATTTAACCGCTTCTGTAGGTTGTACGTCTCCAGAGCCGTAATCTGTTGTACCAAAATTTACTGCTATACCGCTTTCAGGAGGTGGATCTAAATATTTTAAGCCTACTATAAACAAAAAAATAAAGATCAAAACGTACAAAATGCTCGTAATGATAAATGATTTTTTTTGATGTTTAGTTTCTAAAATGGCCATTTTATTTAGGTTTTACAGCTAAAATAATTTTAAAACGATTTTTATTAGCAATATCCATTACGTTTACAGCATTTTCTATAGGTACGCCTTCAGCTGCTCTTAAAATAATGGTAGGATCTTCAATTCCTTTTAATTTGACTTTTAAAACTGATTCGAGTTGATTTTTATTGACTTGCTCATCATTTACATAATAATCTAAAGCTTCAGTTATACTTACTGATAAGTTTTGCTGATTGGTAGACTTTCCTTTCGCTTTTGGCAAAATTAAATCTAAAGCTTCAGGCGTAATTACTGGAGAAGTAAGCATAAAAAATACCAGCAATAAAAACACAATGTCTGTCATAGAAGACATGCTAAATTCTGGACTTACTTTATTTCTTCCGCGTAAATTCATATTAGGTAGGTTCGTTTAATAAGTCAAGGAAATCTACTGCTGTAGCTTCCATTTGATGAACTACTTTATCTGTTTTTACTACTAAATGATTATAGCCCATGTAGGCAATAATTCCAACAACTAAACCACAAACCGTAGTCGTCATTGCTGTATAAATACCTTCGGCTAATAATCCCATTTCTGCTTGGCCACTACTGGTTGCTAATTCATGAAATGCTAAAACCATACCAATTACCGTACCCAAGAATCCAATCATAGGTGCTGCACCTGCGATGGTTGCTAAAATGGCTACATTTTTTTCTAACTTATAAACTTCTAAACGCCCAGCATTTTCAATAGCTGTATTGATATCTTCAAGAGGACTACCAATTCTTGAAATTCCTTTGGCGGTTAATCTTGCCACTGGAGAATTTTCTTGGGCACATCGCATTTTTGCAGATTCAATATTTCCGTTAGTTACTGCATCACGGATTTGTGCCATGAAGTTTTTATCGGTTTTTGAAGCTGCTCTAACTGCAAAAAGTCGCTCAAAATAAATATACATGGCTGCGAACAATAGCACACATAAAATACTGATTACAATGGCACCTCCTGTACCGCTCTTAAAAAGTAAATCGAACAAGACAATTTTTTGTTCGGTAACTTCTTCTGCTTGCTCTGCTACATCTTGTAGGATATATGTTAACATAGTTGATTTGTGTTATTACTGATATATAAACGCTAAAGTAATTAATAAATTTTGCGAAGCTTCCATTTAAGCATAGAAAAACTTTTCGATGACTATAAAAACAGCCGCTCCCGATAGAAAACCTACTAAAGCCAACCAGGAAATTTTCTTTAAATACCAAACAAAATCTATTTTTTCCATCCCCATAGCTGCTACACCTGCTGCAGAACCAATTACTAGTAAGCTTCCGCCAGTTCCTGCAGAATAGGCAATAAAATGCCAAATAGGATGATCTACTTCGTAAGTGTACATTCCCATAGCAGCAGCTACCATAGGAACATTGTCTATTAAAGCTGAAAGTGCACCTAAAAGAATTACCACTACATCCATATTAGGAATAGCTACTGAAATAGATTCTGCTGCATATCGTAGTGCGCCTACTTCTTCGCCATTTATGCTTCCCCAAACAACGCTTTCGAGCACGCCAACAGCTAATAAGATGCCTAGGAAGAATAAAATACTTGAAAACTCAATTTTAGATAATGCTTTGTGGGTAGAATAAATATGTTTTTGAGCTCTTGGTAAGTTTTTTTCTGGTTTTACGTATTCTGAAACTAACCAAACTACACCTAAGCTAAACATCATTCCTAAGTAAGGAGGCAAACCTGTAATGGCTTTAAAAACTGGTACAAAAGCGATTGCTGCTAAGCCCGTAATTAGCATTTTTTTACTACTTAAGATGCGGTGTGCTTCTTCGTCTGCAATTAGCTCTTTTCGAATTGCTTTCCCTTTAAATGGTTTTAAATATCCTGCGATTAAAAACGGGACTACAAAACAGATTACAGAAGGAATAATTAAATATTCAGAAAGTCCAAATGCAGTTACTTTACCACCAATCCAAAGCATGGTTGTGGTAACATCTCCAATAGGAGACCATGCTCCACCTGCATTAGCAGCAATAATAATCATACTGGCAAACCATATTCGGTAACTTCTTTTAACCAGTATTTTTCTTAAGAGTGTAATTAAAATGATGGTTGCCGTAAGGTTATCTATAATTGCAGAAAGAATAAAAGCTAAAATTCCCATAGCCCACAATAATCTGCGTTTGTTTTTATGGGTAATCATTGTTTTAATAATAGAAAATCCACGATGTAAATCGATGATTTCTACAATTGTCATTGCCCCAATTAAAAAGAATAAAATTTCTCCAGCGGCACTAAAATGATAAATAAGATTTCGTTTAAACCCATACAGCTGCTCATCTTCAATGCCACTTTGCACATTAAAAACAGTACCATAATGGTCTACGATAGAGAGCCAGCCTTCATTAAAACCGAAGGCTAAAATAGCCCACATTAAGGTTCCCATTAATAAGGCAGGTACAGCTTTATCTAAATTAATTTTGTGTTCTAAAGTAATGGACGCATATCCTATTACAAAAATGACGATTAAGAGTGCAGTTAAACTCATATTATAGGAGTTGTTTTAGTGAAATTTCAAAGGCTGTTGCGCTTAGATTGGTTTTATCATTACTGTTATCAAAAACATTTTTTATAGCGTTTTTAATGGTAATGGAAGTGTCGTTAAATATAGCTTCATCTGTCATTTGCACTTTGCGTTCCATAAAATAGGCAAACACTCTAGCCATTCCACAATTGCTAATAAAATCGGGAATTAAGCTTACTCGCTCGTCTGTATATTCCATTATAGGACCAAAAAATATTTCTTTATCGGCAAAAGGGACATTAGCTCCAGATGAAATCACTTCTAATTTACTATCTAGCATTTGGTCTACTTGTTCTTTTGTAATGAGACGGGAAGCAGCACAAGGTGCAAAAATCTCAGCATCTAATTTCCAGATTTGTTCATTTACTTCATAGAAGCTTAGCATGTTTTCTGCATTGAGTTTATTACCATCTTTATTGAGGTAAAGTTCTCTAATTTCTTCAAACGTAAACCCATCTTTATTAATTAAACCACCAACGCTATCGATGATGCCAACAATTTTTACACCCATCTTAGACAGGTAAAACGCTGCAGCAGATCCTACATTTCCAAAGCCTTGAATTATTGCTCTTTTTTGGGTGATATCACCACCATAAATAGAATAGTAATGTTTAATAGATTCAGCTACACCAAATCCTGTAATCATATCGGCTACGGTGTATTTTTTATACACATCTGGAGAGTAAGTAGAATTTTCTAAAACTTTTATTACTCCGTTACGAAGTTGTCCTATTCTATTAATCTTATCAGCTTCAGATGGTTGAAAGTGGCCGTTAAAAACACCTTCTTGTGGATGCCAAAC